>CAZBDE010000021.1:0-7802 GCA_964490415.1 uncultured Pseudoxanthomonas sp.
AGGTCGGCCGCCGCCACTTCCCGCTGAACTCGCCGTTCCAGAACGGCCCGATCCGTGGCCGCGAGGTGTTCATCCCGCTGAGCCAGCTGATCGGCGGCGCCGACATGGCCGGCAAGGGCTGGAACATGCTCAACGAGTGCCTGGCGGTGGGCCGTTCCATCACCCTGCCCTCGACCGCTTCGGGCGGCGCCAAGGCCGGCGCCCGCGTCACCGGCGCCTACGCGCGCATCCGCAAGCAGTTCGGCCTGTCGATCGGCCGCTTCGAGGGCGTGGAGGAAGCGCTGGCGCGGATCGGCGGCAAGGCCTACACGATCAGCGCGCTGTCGCAGGCCACCGCCGCGGCAGTCGATCGCGGCGACGTGCCGTCGGTGCCGTCGGCGATCGCCAAGTACCACTGCACCAGCATGGGCCGCGAAGTGGTGTCGGACGTGATGGACGTGATCGGCGGCAAGGGAATTATTCTGGGGCCGCGCAACTTCGCCGGCCGCAACTGGCAGGCCGCGCCGATCAGCATCACGGTCGAAGGCGCCAACATCATGACCCGCAGCCTGCTGATCTTCGGCCAGGGCGCGATCCTGTGCCATCCGTGGGTGATGAAGGAGATGAAGGCCGCGCAGGAACCGGACCGCAAGGCCGGCCTGGAGGCCTTCGACGAGAGCCTGGCCGGCCACGTGCGTTTCGGCATCTCCAACGCGTTCCGCTCGTTCTGGTTCGGCATCACCGGCTCGAAGATCGGCGGCGCGCCCGGCGACGACTACACCCGGCCGTTCTTCCGCAAGCTCGACCGCTACGCCGCCAACCTGGCGCTGATGGCCGACGTGTCGATGCTGCTGCTGGGCGGCAAGCTCAAGTTCAAGGAGTCGTTGTCCGGCCGCCTGGGCGACGTGCTCAGCCACCTGTACATGGCCGGCGCGGTGCTCAAGCGCCACCACGACGAAGGCGCGCCGGAGGCGGACAAGCCGCTGCTGGCGTGGAGCATGTACAACAGCTTCCACAAGATCGAGCTGGCGCTGAGCGACGCGCTGCGCAACTTCCCGATCCGTCCGGTCGGCTGGGCGCTGTGGCTGCTGGTGTTCCCGCTCGGCCGCCGCGCCGAGGCCCCGGGCGACCGCCTCAACCACCGTGTCGCCTCGCTGCTGATGGCCCCGAACGAGGCGCGCGACCGCCTGGGCGCGGGCGTGTTCCTGACCCCCTGCGCGAACAATCCGGGCGGCCGCATCGACAGCTACCTGGCCAAGGCCGTGCAGGCCGAGCCGGTGGAGCGCAAGTTCCTCAAGGCGCTTAAGACCAAGGGCATCGAGGCGCTGGAGTTCCCGGCGCAGCTGGACGAGGCCGTGGCCGAGGGCGTGATCACGGCCGAGGAGCGCACGCTGCTGGAAGAGCTGCGCGAGATCACCCTGGAGACGATCACCGTGGACGACTTCGATGTCCACGAGCTGCGCGCGGCCGGCTACTACGACCGGCCGCAGCCGGGCAAGCGCGAAGCGGCCTGAGCCGCCGCGCGTGCTTGGCGGAATGGATCGACGGCGGGCCTGGCCCGCCGTCTTCGCGTCCGCGCCAGGAAGAGCAGCCGGGCAAGCCCGGCTCTACGCTTGCCCGGACGCCACGCCGGCGGCTTCCCGCCCCTCGGGCAACTGCTTCTCCTGGCGCAGCAACCTGAGCGCGGAGAACGTCATCAGGCTGGCGATCACCACGCCGGCGCCGAACACCGCGCCCGAGCCGAACGCCGACACGAATTTGTGCACCCAGACGAAGGCCAGGTCGGCGCCGCGGTAGATCACCGTGTCGATCGCCGCGCCGGCCTTGTAGCGCCACTCGCGCCCGACCCGGGTGTAGATCGTCTCGCGCGCCGGCTTGGCCAGCGAGAACTCGCTGGCGCGGGTGAACACCTGCACGATGGCGATCATCAGCGGCAACGGCGAGGCCGCCAGGATCGAGAAGCCGAGGATGATCGCGCAGCCCGGGATCAGCAGCGCCGGGGCGATGCCGAAACGCGACATCAGCGCGCGGGTGACGAACAGCTGCACCACCAGGGTCAGCGAATTCACCGCCAGGTCCAGGGTGGAGAAGAACGCGGCCCGCTCCTCGGCGGTGGCGAACATGGTCCGCGCGATCCGGTTCTGCTCGTTGTACAGCAGCGTGCCCACGCCCACGCCCAGCACCACCACCAGCGCCAGCCAGCGCAGCAGCGGCTCCCTGGCGACCAGCTTCAACCCCGCCAGCACCTCGCCACCCATCGGCTTCTCGCCGCTGGCCAGCCCGCGCAGCGCTTCCCGCGCCACGGCGTAGCGCCGCAGGCGCAGGATGCAGGCCACGCACGCCACCAGCAGCGCCGCCGACACCAGCATCATGTTGGCGATGCCGACCCTCTCGACCAGGGTGCGGGTCAACGCCGGCCCCAGGAACGCGCCGACGGTGCCGGCCGCGCCGATGTAGCCGTAGTAGCGCTTGGCCTCGGCGTTGCTGTAGATGTCGGCCATGAAGCTCCAGAACACCGCCACCGCGAACAGGTTGAACACGGTGATCCAGAGGATGAAGGCCAGCCCGCGGCCGGCCACGCCGCTGTCGAACATCGCGTAGAACAGCAGCAGCGTGGCGATGAAGAAGCCGTAGATCACCGGCAGGAACACCCGCCGCGCGAAGCGGCTGACCAGCCATCCGTACACCGGCTGCAGCAGCAGCATGATCAGGAACACGGCGGTGAAGATGAACTGGAGCGTGAACTCGCCCAGCGCCACTCCCCGGTCGGCGAAGAAGGCGATGAGCGCCGGCGGGAACACCGCCTCGATGTCGCTGGACGCCGCCATCGCCTCGCGCACCGGCCGCAGCACGTAATAGCCGCTGAGCAGGCAGAAGAAGTAGACGAACGACCACAGCAGCGGCGGCGACTCGGCCATCGCCGCGCGGAGCCGGGCAAGCCGGGAGGAGGCCGCGTCTGCAGGGGTCATGGGCAAGGCAGTCCTGGAGGTGGAGCCGGCCAGCCCGCGCGCCGGCCCGTCCCTGGCGCGCACGGTATCCGATGCACTGCAACATCGCCAGCGCCGCAGACCGTGGCGGCGGGGCTTGCGCGCGCGAACTCGTGCGCCGCCCCACCGACTCGTTGTAGGAGCCCGCATGAGGGCGACCCGAGGCGGCGTCGGGTCGAAGCCGCATTCAACGCAGGCGCGCCGGAGCCGGTCGTTCCAGGAAGCAGGACACCGCGGATTTCAGCGGCGTCGGGTCGCCCTCATGCGGGCTCCTACAACAGCCGGGCGCCTCAGGGGCGTTCGAGCAACGCCGGGAGCGGGCAGTGCAGGACCGCGCAGACGGTGCGCAGCAGCTCGGCCTCGGCGACGCTGACGCGCTGGTCCTGCGACACCGCGTCGACCAGCGCCTCCACCAGCATCTCCTTGGCCGGTGGCGCCAGCGCATCCAGCGGCGCCCACACCGCGTCCAGCGCCTTCACGCCCTCGGCCGGCGGCGCGTACGCCAGGTGGTCGCGCGGCAGCACCCGCTGCAGCCCGGCCAGGTAGGCGCGCTGCGCCTGTTGCGGTTCGCCCGGGTGCCCGGCCTGGGCCACCACCGCCAGCAGCGTGGCGAATTCCTGGCGCACCCCGGTGGTCTTGGTGCGGCCGAAACGCGCGTATCGCGACGGATCCAGCGCCTCGCGCACCTGCACCTGCAGCAGCTTCGACAGGCAGTACTCGAACACCGAAACCCGGCCGTCGGCATGGACCATCGCCTCGATGGTGTCGAGGAACACGTCCAGCTCCGGCCGCGGGCGCTGGCGCAGCACCGGGAAGGCCAGCGACGCCAACGGCAGGCGCAGCGCCGGATGCAGCGCCTCCAGATGCTGCCGGCGCAGTTCGAAGGCCTGCTGCGCGGTCGCCTCGCCGCAGCGGGCGACGATCTCGCTGCGCTGCCGCGTCGCCACCGCCGCGCCGGCGTCCAGCAGCAGGCCGAGCAGCAATGGCATCACCACCTCGCGCTGGCGCGCCAGCGCGCGCAGCTCCGGGTCCAGGCTTTCGACCAGATCGTGCGCGTGGCGGTAATCGTCCTCGCCCGGCGCGGCGACCTGGCTGGCCACCATCGGCGGCGTGACCACCACCTGCGACGCGGCGGGCGGCAACGGCGGCGGCCCGCCGGCCACCGCGTCGCGCGCGGCCAGGCCCAGCGCCAGGTCCTCGGCCAGCCCGTCCGGCGGCACGGCACGCCAGCGCGCCTCCAGCTGCTGCAGCTGGCGTGCGTCGAAGCCCGGCTCCAGCCGGCGGATGCGCTCGACCAGCGGCGGATGGGTGGCGAACAGGCCCGACAACGCCGTGCCCTGCCCGAACAGCATGTGGCTCACTTCCTCGGCATCGGCCTTGTCCTGCAGCTTCGAACCGGCGTCCAGCCCGCCGATCTTCTTCAGCGCCCCGGCCAGGCCGCGGGTCTGCCGGGTGAACTGCACCGCCGAGGCGTCGGCCAGCAGTTCGCGCTGGCGGCTCACCCCGGCCTTGATCATGCGCCCGAAGAACACCCCGATCGCACCGACCGCCATCGCCACCAGCGCGGCGACCAGGATCGGCGTGCCGTCGCGGCTGCGGCCCAGGCGCCCGTAGATGAGGATGCGCTGGCCGATCAGGCTCAGCATCAGGATCCCGAACAGCAGGCCGATCAGGCGGATGTTCAGGCGCATGTCGCCGTTGAGCACGTGCGCGAACTCGTGCGCGATCACGCCCTGCAGCTCGTCGCGGTTGAGCCGGTCCAGCGCACCGCGGGTCACCGCGATGGCCGCGTCCGACGGGCTGTAGCCGGCGGCGAACGCATTGATGCCCGCCTCGTTGTCCATCACGAACAGCTTGGGCACCGGCACGCCGGAGGCGATCGCGATCTCCTCGACCACGTTGCGCAGCCGCCGCAGCGCCGGATCGCGGGTGTCCTCGGGGACGAAGGTGCCGCCCATCTGCGCGGCCACCACCGCACCGCCGCCGCGCAGCGAGGCGATCCGGTACAGCGAGCCGAGGCCGATCACCAGCAGGGTGGTCACCGTCGCCGTCGCGGTCGCGCCCCAGCTGCCGGTCAACAGCAGCGTGGCCAGGTCCACCGCAAGGACGATGCCGCCCACCGCCAGCACGAACAGCAGCACCAGCCGGCCCGAGCCGCGGCGCGCCGCGGCCTGGTGCTCGAAGAAGTTCATGCGCGCACGCTCAGCGCGGCCTTGCCGTCATGCACGGCGCGCTCAGAACTGCACTTTCGGCGCGTCGCGCACGTGCGCCTTGTCGGCCGGGATGTCGAGCAGCGCGGCGGGGGCGAAGTTGAACATGCCGGCGACCACGCTGGACGGGAAGATCTCGCGCCGGTTGTTGTAGGCCATCACCGCATCGTTGTAGGCCTGCCGCGCGAACGCCACCCGGTTCTCGGTGGACGACAGCTCCTCGGTGAGCTGCATCATGTTCTGGTTGGCCTTCAGGTCCGGATAGGCCTCGGCCACCATCATCAGCCGGCCGAGCACGCCATTGAGCTGGCCCTGGCTGGCGGCCAGCTGCGCCATCGCGTCGGGATCGCCGGGATGGGCCTTGGCCGCGGCCAGGCCCGACTGCGCCGCCGCACGCGCGGCGACCACCGCCTCCAGGGTCTCGCGCTCGTGGCCCATGTAGGCCTTGGCCGTCTCCACCAGGTTCGGGATCAGGTCGAAGCGCCGCTGCAGTTGCACGTCGATCTGGGCGAAGGCGTTCTTCCAGGCGTTGCGGCCGGTGACCAGGCCGTTGTAGATGCCCATGGCCCACAGTCCGAAGGCCACGATGACGCCCAGAAACACCAACAGGATCAACAAACTGCCCATTCATCTTCTCCTGGTTTGTGCATTCGCGGAAAGCGGCGCTAGAATCGGCCGCAGCGGTAGCTTACAGGCATCACAAACATGAAAGACGGGCGTGCCGGGCCGGCCAGGCCACGGGGAATCGGAGCGCTGACGATCGGGTCGCTGGCGCTGCTGCTGGCGATGGCCCTGCCTTCGACCGCGCGGACGCCGACGATGTCGCCGGCATCGTTGCCGCCGCCCACCCAGCCGCTGCCGTATCGCATCTACGCCGGCGCCGACGCGCGGCCGCCCGCCGCCGGGTTCGACGTGGCCCGCTTCGAAGCGATGGCCGAGCAGCTGGTCCAGGGCCAGCGCGTGCCGGGCCTGGCGCTGGCGATCGTGCAGGACGGACGCATCCTCAGCGCGCGCGGCTACGGCGTCACCGACGTGGTCCGCCCGCAGCCGGTCGATTCGCACACCGTGTTCCGCCTGGCTTCGCTGTCCAAGGCCTTCGCCGGGACCATGGCCGGCCTGCTGGTCAACGACGGCAGCATGCGCTGGGACAGCCGCGTGGCCGACTACGTGCCGGGCTTCCACCTCGCCGACGCCGGCTACACCCGCCAGGTCACCGTGGCCGACCTGCTCAGCCACCGGGTCGGGCTGAAGGCGCACAACGCCTACGACCGCGACATCGAAGGCAACGCCGAGTACTACCAGGTCGCGCAGAAGCTGGGCAACGCGCCGCTGACCTGCGCGCCGGGCCAGTGCTACGCCTACCAGAACGTCGCCTTCAGCCTGGTCGGCGACGTGGTCTTCGCCGCGTCCGGCAGCTTCTACGAGCAGTCGGTGCAGAAGCGCATCTTCGAACCGCTGGGCATGAACGACGCCAGCATGGGCCTGGCCGGGATCGAGTCGAGCCCGCGCTGGGCGCGGCCGCACGTGCGCAGCCGCAACGGCTGGGTCTCACTCAATCCCAAGCCCACCTACTACCGCCTGCCGCCCGCCGCCGGCGTCAACGCCAGCATCAGCGACATGGCGCAGTGGCTGCTCGCCCACACCGGCCACCGCCCGGACGTGCTGCCGGCGCCGCTGCTGGCCACGCTGCACGCGCCGGTGGTTTCCACCCCCGGCGAGATGCGCTCGGGCTGGCGTCGCGACCGCGTGCACGCGGCCAGCTATGCGCTGGGCTGGCGCGTGCTCGACTACGCCGGCGAGGAAGTGGTGTTCCATGCCGGCGCGGTGCAGGGCTACCGCGGCATGACCGCGCTGCTGCCCGGCCGCGACCTGGGCATCGCCATCCTCTGGAACAGCGAGAGCTCGCTGCCCAGCGGCCTGCTGCCGACCATCATCGACCGCGCCATCGGCCTGCCGGCCGAGCGCTGGCTGGACGTGGACACCGACTTCGGCGCCGACAACCTGATGGCCGACGGCAACGCGCCGGCGGATGACTCGGCCCGGGGCGGCTCCGCCTCCACCTCGGCCGCCTCGCCGCGCTGAAGCCGGTTTGCGGGGCAGGCTTCCCGCCGTCGTTGCCAACCGACAGGGATCGTCGGCCCGCGCCCGCGTTCAACGCGCCGGCAGCGGCACTCCACTGCTGTAGGAGCTCCCTTCAGGGGCGACCCGACGGGACCGGCCGCAACTGCGTTCAAGGCGGCCGATCCGGAGGCTCCGCTTTGAACACCGCGCCTTCCAACGACATCGGGTCGCCCCTGAAGGGAGCTCCTACAATCCGCTGGCCGGCTGGTAAAGAACCATAAAAAAAACTCCCCCCCCGCTGGGCTTCGGGGAGGGAGTCATCCGGTACGGCTATCGGGGTCTGATCAGATCAGCGGAGCCGGGGTCGCCGGCAGCGCGACCGGGGCCGCCTTCTTCTTGGCGACCTTCTTCTTGGCGGCCTTCTTGGCCGGCTTCTTGGCGGCCTTCTTCGCGGCCTTCTTCACGGTCTTCTTGGCAGCCTTCTTCGCCGGCTTCCTGGCGACCTTCTTGGCAGCCTTCTTCGCGACCTTCTTCTTCGCGACCTTCTTCACCGCCTTCTTGGCGG
>CAZBDE010000021.1:7902-19800 GCA_964490415.1 uncultured Pseudoxanthomonas sp.
GCCTTCTTGGCGGTCTTCTTGGCGACCTTCTTCTTGGCGACCTTCTTCACCGCCTTCTTGGCGGCCTTCTTGGCGACCTTCTTCTTGACGGCCTTCTTCACCGCCTTCTTGGCGGCGGCCTTCCGCACGACCTTCTTGGCGGCCTTCTTGGCAACCTTCTTCTTGGCGACCTTCTTCACCGCCTTCTTGGCGGCCGCCTTCTTGGCGACCTTCTTCACCGCCTTCTTGGCGGCAGGTTTCTTCTTCGCAGCTTTCTTCGTTGCCATGGTTGGCTCCTCGTCAGTGGACTACGGATGGGTAACGCCCAGTCGCGAAAACCCGCGGCGGCGACCGCCGCGGGGAGTTCCGTCGGCGCGATACGCACGTCGATACGGATACGGGAAGACCCGCGCGGTGCGACGGCGCGGGCGGTGGATCGGGGTGGTCGCTGCTTTTCTTGGAGGGAAGCGGGCCTGTGATCCACCGATGAAGGTTCCTGGCGGATGCCCGAGTTGTGCTTCGCGTTGTGGTGTTGATTCGACTCACTCGCTTCGGCAGGCAGCGTCTGCTGGGCGAAACCTAATCACGGTTTTTTTCACTGTCAACACCCGCGCGCGATTTTTCCCCCGGCGGTTCGACCGGCGCGCGTCGCCATGCGCGCCGGCAAGCGGCCGCGCGAAACGGGCGGCGCCGCGCACGCTGCGGATCGCCGCGCAATCGGATGCGTAAAACAAGTGCTTTTCCGCGAGCGCTCCGGCGCGCTCCGTTTTCAGGCGGCCGATCCGGACAACCGCACGCGGTTCCGGAAGCAACTTCGAAGCGACTTTCCACCACCAAAAAAAAACTTCCCGGGGCGCTTTCATTTCGCGTCGCACAAGCCGATTTGCGCAGAACTGCGCAGCCATCGCGGCGGTGCCGGCGGCACGTCGCACGCCGTCGGCGCGCCCTTCGAACCACGACGCGATCCGTCTTCGGCGACATCGCATCCGCTCCGCCGGCGGTCCGCCACCGGCACCGATGCAGGCAAGCGTGCAAGCCGATGCGCTTCGACGGGACGACGACCGCGCCCGCAGATATCCGCACGGCCATGTACTCATGCCCGCGCCGCGCAGCCGGCAAGCCTTGCAGGGAAACCGGACGATCCCTTCCCCGGAAAAAGGAAACGCCCGCGCGGGGGCGGGCGTTTCCAGGACAGGCGCGATGGCCGGCGGCGGACTCAGTCGTCCTCGCCCTCGATCAGCTCGGCATAGTCGTCCGGCGACAGCAGCTCGGCCAGCTGGTCGGCATCGCTGGACTCGATCACGTACAGCCAGCCCTCGCCGTACGCGTCCTCGTTGATGGTCTCCGGCTTGTCGGCCAGGGCGGCGTTGACCTCCACGACCGTGCCGCTGACCGGGGCGTAGACGTCGGAGGCGGCCTTGACCGATTCGACCACCGCCACCGCGTTGCCGGCCTCGACGCTGTCGCCGATGCTCGGCAGTTCGACATAGACCAGGTCGCCGAGCAGGCCCTGGGCGTGGTCGGAGATGCCCACGGTGACGCGGCCGTTGCCTTCGACACGGGCCCACTCGTGGGACTTGAGGAACTTGAGGTCGCCGGGGATCTCGCTCATGGGACTGCTCCGGTCATGCGCTGGGAGGGGGGGGACGGGGATAGTTTAGCGGAGGCATCCGCGGGCAGCGCAATGGCTCAGCCGAGCACGCCCGGCTGGGCCTGGCCTTCGCGCACGAACGGGAACTTCACCACCCGCACCGGCACCTCGCGGCCGCGGATGTCCACCCGCACCGCGCCCGGCTCGCCGGCCGGCACGCGCGCGAACGCGATCGCCTTGCCCAGTGTCGGCGAGAACGTGCCCGACAGGATCTCGCCCTCGCCGCCGTCGGTGAGCACCTTCTGCCCGTGGCGCAGCACGCCCTTCTCGTCCATCACCAGGCCGATGAGCTGGCGGCGCGTGCCGGCCGCCTGCTGCGCTTCCAGTGCGGCGCGGCCGATGAAGTCGCGCCCGGCATCCAGCGCCACCGTCCAGGCCAGCGCGGCCTCCCACGGCGTGGTCGACTCGTCCATGTCCTGGCCGTAGAGGTTCATGCCCGCCTCCAGGCGCAGCGTGTCGCGCGCACCCAGGCCGGCCGGCTTCACCCCGGCCGCCAGCAGCGCGTTCCAGAACGCCACCGCCTCGCTTTCCGGCAGCACGATCTCGAAACCGTCCTCGCCGGTGTAGCCGGTGCGCGCCAGGAACAGCGGTACGCCGGTGGCGGACTGCGCATCGAGCGCGGCGAAGCGGCCGAGCTTCCGCGCCGCCGCGCGATCGGACTCGCGCAACAGGCCGATTACCTTCTCCCGCGCCAGCGGCCCCTGCACCGCGACCATGGCGAAGTCCGGGCGCTCGGTCGCCTCCACCTCGAAGGCGGCGGCCTGCTTCCTGATCCAGGCCAGGTCCTTGTCGCGGGTGGCGGCATTGACCACCAGGCGGAAGAAGGACTCGCCCAGGCAGTAGACGATCAGGTCGTCGATCACCCCGCCGCGCTCGTCGAGCATGCAGCTGTACAGCGCCTTGCCCGGCACCTTGAGCTTGTCGATCGAATTGGCCAGCAGGTGGCGCAGGAATTCGCGCGCCCGGGCGCCGTGCAGGTCGACCACGGTCATGTGGCTGACGTCGAACATGCCGGCCTCGCGCCGGACCAGGTGGTGCTCGTCGAGCTGCGAGCCGTAGTGGATCGGCATGTCCCAGCCGCCGAAGTCGACCATCTTGGCGCCGAGCGCGCGGTGGGTGTCGTTGAGGACGGTCTTGCGGGTCATGGCGGTCTCGCGCGGAGGAAAGCCGCCATTATCGCGGATTCTTTCATCCGGAACTGATTCCTGCGCGGCGCGGCGCCGCCCGCGCAGGCGGCGGCGCCATCGCGCCCCCGCTGCCTTCCGGCGCGACGGCTCAGGCTTCCTGCACCTTCAGGGTCATTCCGTCCACCGCGACCACCCGCACCGGCGTGCCGGCGGGCAGGTCCGGGCCCTCGACCACCCAGAAGGCATCGCCGAGCTTGATCCGGCCGCGGCCGGAGACGATCGCCTGGTCCAGCGGCACGACCAGGCCGACGGTCTGCTGCGCGCGACGGTTGAGCAGCGGCTGGTCGCTCTGCCGGCCGGACTTGCGGAACCACTTCCGGTAGACCTGGATCGAGACGAAGCTGAGCACCACGAACGCGGCCACCTGGGCCAGCACCGGGATCCCAGGCACCAGCAGCACCGCCAGGAACACGGCGACGGCGGCGAAGCCCATCCACAGCATGAAGGCGCCCGGCGCCAGGGCTTCGGCGGCGATCAGCAGCAGCGCCACCGCCGCCCAGCCCATCACGTCCCAGCGCACGACTCAGCCCCCCAGCCGCGGCGGCTTGGCCGCCTGGCGCGCCGCCGTCGCCTGCTGCTGGCCGGACAGCGCCTCGCGGGCCAGTTCGGCGATGCCGCCGAGCGAGCCGATGATGCCGCTGGCCTCCATCGGCATCAGCACGAACTTCTGGTTCGGCGCGGTCGCCAGTTCCTTGAACGCCTCCACGTACTTCTGCGCGACGAAGTAGTTGATCGCCTGCACGTCGCCGTTGGCGATCGCCTCGGACACCATCTGCGTCGCCTTGGCCTCCGCCTCGGCCAGGCGCTCGCGCGCCTCGGCCTCGCGGAACGCGGCTTCCTTCTGGCCCTCGGCCTGCAGGATCGCGGCCTGCTTGTCGCCCTCGGCGCGCAGGATCTCCGACGAACGGTGGCCCTCGGCCTCCAGGATCACCGCGCGGCGGTCGCGCTCGGCCTTCATCTGCCGGGCCATCGAATCGATCAGGTCGCGCGGCGGCTGGATGTCGCGGATCTCGATCCGGGTGACCTTGATGCCCCACGGATGGGTGGCCTGGTCGACCACGTTGAGCAGCTGGGCGTTGATCCGCTCGCGGTTGGACAGCGACTCGTCCAGGTCCATCGAACCGATCACGGTGCGGATGTTGGTCTGGACCAGGGCGATCGACGCCACCTCCAGGTTGGCGACCTCGTAGGCGGCCTTGGCCGCGTCCAGCACCTGGAAGAACACCACCCCGTCCACGCGCACGACCGCGTTGTCCTTGGTGATGACTTCCTGGCTGGGCACGTCCAGCACCTGCTCCATCATATTCACCTTGCGGCCGACGCCGTAGACGATCGGGATCAGGAAGTGCAGGCCCGGGTCCAGTGTGTGGGTGTACTTGCCGAAGCGCTCCACCGTCCACTCGTAGCCCTGCGGCACCATGCGCACGGTCTTGAACAGCACGATCACGCCGGCCACCAGCAGCACCAGCGCCAGGAACCCTGTCGAGAACATCCCTTGCTCCTTCGGCCGGACACGGCCTCTCCCTGATCCGGCTTCCAGTATAGGCGTGGCGGGAGTCCGGGAACCGCGCGCCACCCTCGGTGGTCCAGAAAGGCATGCCGGAGGGCTGCGACCGTTTTGCCGCCACCGGCATCCACACGCCATATGACCGCCGACCCGCGCCTGCTCGCCCCTGCCAGTTGCCTCGCCCTCGCTCCGGCCGTGGCCGCCGCCGATGCGCGCGGCGATGCCGGCGCGCCGCGCTCGGGCTTCGCGATCGAGGTGCCCGAGTCGTTGCTGGCGCGGGCGCGCGCCGGCGAGGCGATGGCCTTCGAACAGCTCTACCGCTGGTTCGAACGCCCGGTGTTCACCCTGGCCCTGCGCCTGTGCGGCGACCGCGACGAGGCCAGCGAGGCGCTGCAGGAAACCATGCTCAAGCTGCTGCGCCGGATCGGCGAATACCGCGGGCACGGCCCGTTCTGGGGCTGGCTGCGGCAGATCGCCATCAACGAAGCGCTGCAGCGCCTGCGCCGCAGCCGCCGGGTCGACGACACCCTGCCGCTGGACGGCCACGAGTTCGAGGACGATGCCGCGCCACCGCCGCCGGCCGCCGCCGACGCGGCCCTGCTCCAGCGCGCACTGCTGGCCCTGCCCGCCGCCACCCGCAGCGTGCTGTGGCTGTACCACGCCGAAGGCCATACCCACGAGGAGATCGGCGAACTGATGCAGCGCACGCCCAGCTTCTCCAAGTCGCAGCTGGCGCGCGGCACGCGCCGCCTGCGTGCGCTGCTCCAGGTCCACGAGGTGCCCCATGCCTGACCCTTCCGCTCCGCTCCATTCCGCCGCACCGCCGGACTGGCACCGCGCCTTCGCCGCGCTGCCGCTGGAAGCGCCGCCGGCCGACGGCTGGCAGCGCATCGCCGCCGCGTTGCCGCGCACGCCGCGCCGGCGCCGGCATCTGCTGCCCTGGGCGGTGGCCGCCGCGACCGCCTGCCTGGCCGCACTGCCGGCGCTGCACCTGCTGCGCGCGCCGACGCCGGTGCAGGTCGCGCAACCGGCGGCCGGCACCACGCCGGCGACGCCCGGTGCGGACGACGCCGGCCGCGCGAGCGCTTCCACCCGTCCCCCGAGCGGAACCGTGGCCGGCGGCACCGCCGCGGCGCCGGTGGCTGCGCACGTGGAGCCGGCATCCGCCACGGCCGCGGCGGTGCCTGCCCTGGAACCGCTCCAGGCCGAATCCGCACGCCTGGAAAGCCTGCTCGCCGAACTCTCCGGCGCGGACGCCGGCAGCGGCGTGCAGCTGGCGCTCACCGCGTCGCTGCGCACCGAGGTGGCCGGCATCGACGACGCCCTGGCCGGCTCCGGTCTCGACGCCGCCGCCCGCAGCGGCCTGTGGCGACAGCGCGTCGAACTGCTGCGCGAACTGGCCGGCCTGGCCGCCGACCAGCGCTGGCAGGCCCTCTACGGCGGCACAGGTGTCGACTACGCCCTGGTCCAGGTCCATTGACCTCCTTTCCCCTCCGACACGCGAGAGACCCTTCGACATGATCCCCGCCACTTCACCCCCCCTGCATCGCCTGGCACCGTTCGCCCTCGCCCTTGGCTGCGTCCTGGCCACGCCGGCCATGGCCCAGGGCAACGACGCGGCCACGCGGAAGCAACTGGAGCAGGCGCGCGCCGACCTGCAGGATGCCGCGCGCCGCGTGGCCGAACTGTCCGGCGCGGCCGCCATGGACGACGGCCGCCTCCAGTCCATCCGCATCGCCGCCGCCGAGGCGGCCGGCACGCCCGGCAAGCCGCGCCTGGGCGTACTGCTCGGCGTGGACGAACAGGCCGGCGTGCGCATCGCCGGCGTCACTCCCGGCGGCGGTGCCGAGAAGGCCGGGCTCAAGACCGGCGACCGCCTGCTGAAGATCGACGGCAAGGCGATCGGCGGCACCAGCGGCGAAGCGCGGGTCGAGGCTGCGCGCACGGCACTGGCCGGACTGGAGCAGGGCAAGCCGGTGCGCGTGGCCTACCAGCGCGACGGCCGGCCGCACGAAGTCGCGGTGACGCCCACCGCGACCCAGCCCCTGGTCTTCGCTCGCACCCTCAGGAACGGGGCCGGCGGCGGGATCGTCGCCATCCCCGAGCTGTTCGACGGCGCCGAACTGGCACGCCTCGAGGAACTGGGCCCGCAGCTGCGCGGCGAGGTGCTGCGCCTGTCGCACCGCGACTGCCAGGGCGAGGACTGCGGCGCACCGCTGCTGGCCGAAGCGCTGCGCTGGGATGGCCTGAACCTGCTGGCGCTGGAGCCGCAGCTGGGCCGCTACTTCGGCACCGATCGCGGCGTGCTGGTGCTGTCGCAGGGCGCACTGCCCGGGCTGCAGGCCGGCGACGTGATCCAGAAGATCGAAGGCAAGCCGGTCGCCAGCCCGCGCGAGGCGATGCAGGCGATGACCGCGAAGAAGCCCGGCGAACAGGCCAAGGTCACCGTGCTGCGCGAGCGCAGTGCGCGCGAACTGCAGGTGGCCGTGCCGGAGCGGACGCGCTCGCTGGAATTCATCAGGGTGCCGGCACCGCCCGTTCCGCCGGCGCCGCCGGCACGCCCCGCGCCTCCTGCACCGGCCGCGCCGGCCGCACCCGCACCGCCCGCCAGGACGGACACCGCGCTGCTCTGAGCGCGGCGCCACTCACACACACGCGCCGGACCACACCGGCCTTCCCCCTCCCCCGCACGGACGCGGGGGAACTTTTACCCACCCGCTGCGGGCTCCACCCATTCGGCGAAGACCGCGTCGATCTCCGCGTCCGCCACCTTCTTCCCTTGCTCTTCCTCGCCGGCCTGGGTGAACAGCGGGATGATCATCTTCATGCCGTCCACCGGCATCTTCAGGTGCAGGCCCGGCGCCTGTACCAGGAACCGGTCCCAGCGCGCGCGCACCCGCGCCCAGTAGTCCTTCGTCCCCTCCCAGTAACGGTAGGCCGGGCCGAAATCGACGTCGGTGTCCTTCTGGTAGTCGTTGAAGCCGAACTCGCGGGCGATCTCCTGCTGCGTGCCATCGGCCTTGCGCAGCACCTTGGTGTTGAACTGCTCGTGGGTCCAGCCGCCCGGGGTGATGGTGTGGCGGTTGACCACCGACAGCGCGTTGTAGTCGCTGCGCCGGGTGTACTCGCGCCGCGGCAGCGGGCGCCAGGAGAGGTCCGAGGTCCAGGTCGCCACGCCGTTGTCGTAGGTCCAGCGGCCGGTGCCGCAGTAGCGCGGCGCATCGCTGACCTCGTAGACGCACTGGGTCCAGGCGGCACGGGTCAGGGCGGCGGGAATGTCGCGCACCGCGAAGGTCTGGTCGGCGCTGAACTCGAAGCGCCGCGGCGCCTCGTAGGTCCAGTCCTGGCGCCAGTGCTTGGTCACGTGACCACTCTTCGGCTCGACCAGCAGGTGCTGCAGCACCACCCGGCCGGGGCTGTCCTCGACCACGATCACGACCTCATCGCCGCCGCTGCGCACGGCCGGGGCGCGCTCGTAGCCGGGCTGCAGCAGCACGGTCTCGTCGAAGGCGAAGTCGACCAGGTATCCGCCCTGCATCGCCAGGATGCTCTGGCGGTCGCGCGGGTCCGGAGGCGTGGTGGAGGCGGCGTCCGCATCGGCAATGCCGGCGGCAAAGGCCAGGACGGTGAGCAGGGCTGCCTGGATGTTCATGGTGGCTCTTGGCATGGAAGGAATGGGGGGAAAATAGCGGACTGAAGGCAAAGAAGGAATGCCATCCCTGGCGGTTCGAGGTCCATTCACAGCCGGACCAGCGGCACCTCGCTGCCGCCGGCGGGAGAGAACTCCATCGACGCCGCCGCGGCGCGCGCGCAGCAGCAGTCGTCCACCCGCACGTCGCCCTCGGCGCCTTGCTGGCGCGCAGGCCGTACCCCCGCCACCCTGGACTGCCGGCCGGCCATGGCTACCAGCTCACCGCCAGGCTGGCCGAGACCGTGCGGCCCGGCCGCGTGTAGCGGTCCAGCGTGAGCGAACCCGCCGCCACGCCGACCGGCACGTCGGCCCAGTCGGTGTACGTGCGGTCGCCCAGGTTGAACACGCCGACGTCGATGCGTGCGCCTGGCGCGAATTCCCAGTGCGCCATCAGGTCGAGCACGCCGTAGCCGGCGGGGCGGTAGTAGGCCGGGTCGGACACGCGTTCCTTGCCCGCGGCGAAGCTGCCGGCCAGTTCGGCGCCCCAGTCGCCGCGTTCCCAGGCCAGGCCCAGCGCGGCGCGCAGCGGATCCACCGAATCCAGCGGCACGCCCTCGGTGCGGTTGTCGCCGCGCGCCCACGCCGCCGACCCGCGCAGCGACCAGCCCGACCAGGCCCCGGACAGTCCGCCGAGGTCCACGCCCGCCTTCAGTTCCACGCCGTAGATGCGCGCATCGGCCACGTTCTGCGACTGGAACACCATCAACCCCTGGTCGTTGGTGCCGACGTTGACCAGCGATTCGATGAAGTCGCGGTAGTCGTTGTAGTAACCCGACAGCCCGACGTACGCCGCCTCGCCCACGTGGCGCAGGCCCAGCTCGAGGCCGTTGCTGGTCTCCGGCTTCAGGTCCGGGTTCGGGATCGCGGTGTAGCCGAACTGGAAGTTGGTGAAGCCCAGGTTGACGTCGTTGTACGGCGGCGCGCGGAAGCCATGGGCGTAGTTGGCGAACACCGACCAGCGCGCGTCGAAGCGCCAGATCGCGCCGAACTTGGGCGATACGCTGGTGTCGTCCAGGCCGGCGACCGCCACGCCCGGATTGTCGTCGGCGAAGATCGCGTCGATCTCCGGCTCGAGCCGGTAGAAGTCGACGCGCAGCCCGGGCACCAGGCTCAGCCGGCCGTCGGCCAGGCGCACCTCGTCCTGGACGAAAAGGCCGACCTCGGTGGTCTCGCTGACCGGGAAGTCGCGCACCGGGAACATGTCCGGCAGGATCGTGCTGCTCGACGCGCCGGTGTCGAGGTTGGTCTGCACGCCGTTGCGCAGCTGCTCGGTGCGGGTCCAGGCCACATCGAGGCCGTAGGTCAGGTCGTGGGCGATGCTGCCGCCTTCCAGCGCCTTGTGGAAGGTCGCCTGCAGGCCGTACACGCGCTGGTCGAACTCGAAGCGGCGCTGGCGCCGGATATTCCCGGTGCGCAGTTCATCGGTGTCCTGGGTGGTCCCGCTCTGCTGCCAGTACACCTGCCAGTCCAGGCGGTCGGCCAGGCCGGCGTCGAGCGCGTCCACTTCGTGCGCCAGCGACACGCGGCTGCGCTCCTGGCGGTCGTCGCCCAGCAGCGAGCGGGTGGTCGCGTTGACCGCGGTCAGCACGTCGGTCTCGCTGCGGTCGCGGTTGTTCTCGGCGGTCAGGCGGAACCGCTGCGTCGCCGAGGGCGCGAACACCAGCTTGCCCAGCACGCTGCCGCCGTCGCGGTCCTGCGGGTTGGCCGCGGTGCGGGCGGCACCGGTGCTGTGGTCGTCGCCCTGGTTGCGCGTCTCCTGGCCGGTGCGCTCGCTGGCCGCGACCATGCCGCTCCAGCGCTCGCCGCCGAACGCGGCGGTGGCCCCGGCGAACAGCCCGCGCCAGTCGCCCTCGTAGCCGAACTTCAGGCCGAAGTACGCATCCGTGTCGTCATCCAGGTAGTCGGCCGGGTCCTTGGTGACGAACGCGACCACGCCGCCGAGCGCGTCGGAGCCGTACAGCGAACTGGCGGGACCACGCACGATCTCCACCCGCTTGACCGTGTCCAGGTCGACGAAGTTGCGGTTGGCGTTGGAGAAGCTGCCGATCGAGAACGCATCGGACACGGCGATGCCGTCGGTCTGCACCTGCACCCGGTTGCCGTCCAGCCCGCGCACGCGGAACCCGCCCAGGCCGAAGCGGCCGAAGCTCGAGGTCACCGACACGCCCGGCTCGTAGCGGACCAGCGCCTTGATGTCGCGCACGAGGGTTTCGTCGAGGCGTTCGCGGTCGATCACGTCCACCGAGGCGGGCACGTCGACGATGGCGCGTTCGGTGCGGGTGGCGGTGACCTGGACGCGGTCGAATTCGCTGACCGGCGCGCCGGCGGCATCGGCGCTGTCGAGGGTGGCGCCATCGGCGCGGAAAGCGGAGGTGGTGGCGAGGACGGCGCAGATCGCCGCGCCGAGCGGAGCAAGGCGGTTCATCGGTCAGCTTCAGGTTCCAGGGAAGTGGAGTACCCGGCGGGCTGGCTTCCGGCGAACCGTGGCTGGCGTCCAGGGGGAGCGGTATGGCGTGGAAAGTGGCGCCGCGCCGCGGAACGGTGCGCGCGGCGACGCCGGCATGTACCGGCAGGCGGTGCGGGGACTACTTGGTCAGGATCAGCTTGTCGTTGCTGGTGTGGCGCAGGCGATAGAGCTTGTCGCCGTGGCGGATCAGGATCTCGCGGCGGCCTTTGAGCAGCTGTTCGCTGCCCAGCACGACATCGTCGGTGCCGGGCACCGGCGCGGAAACGCGGGCCGGCTCGGCCTGCGGGAGGGTGAGGCGATGCACGTTCATGGGTCAGGCTCCAGCGGTCAGGGGGCTTGAAACCCTCTTAATGATAATTATTCGCATTCGCATGTCAACAGGAAAATCAGTGGGCGGCCGCCACCTCCAGCTGGCGCCAGGCGGGCTCGTCCAGCTGCGCGGCCAGTTCCAGCGCCGACAGGTTCTCCAGCAGCTGCGCAAGGCCGCTGGCGCCCAGGATCACGCTGCTCACGTGCGGGTTGCGCAGGCACCAGGCGATGGCCAGCGGCGCCGGCTTCTGGCCGAGTCCGGCGGCCGCGGCGACGAAGCGCTGCGCACGCTCCAGCCGCCGCTCCTCGCTGTGCCCGACCACCAGCCGCTGCAGCCAGCCGGCGTCGGGCTGCGCCAGCCGCCCCTCGCGATGCACGCCGTCGGCGTACTTGCCGGTCAGCAGGCCGGAGGCCAGCGGCGACCAGATCGTGGTGCCCAGGCCCAGTTCCGAATACAGCGGTGCGTATTCCAGCTCCACCCGCTCGCGGTGCAGCAGGTTGTACTGGGGCTGTTCCATCGTCGGCGCGGCGAGATGGTGGGCGCGCGCGAACTTCGCCGCCTCGCGGATCAGCGCCTCGGGCCATTCGGAGGTGCCCCAGTAGAGCACCTTGCCCTGCCGCACCAGCAGGTCCATCGCCGCCACCGTCTCGCCCACCGGCGTGTCCGGGTCGGGGCGGTGGCAGTAGTACAGGTCCAGATGCTCCACGCGCAGGCGCCTGAGCGCGGCGTGGCAGGCCTCGACGACATGCTTGCGCGAAAGCCCGCGCTGGGTCGGGCGCGGGTCGTCGACGTCGCCGAAGAAGACCTTGCTGGACACGCAGTAGCCGTCGCGCGGCAGGCGCAGGTCGGCGATCACGTCGCCCATCACCCGCTCGGCCTCGCCCTGGGCATAGGCCTCGGCGTTGTCGAAGAAGTTGATGCCGTGGTCCCAGGCCGCGGCGACCAGTTCGCGGGCCTGGCTGCGGCCGACCTGGCGGCCGAAGGTCATCCAGGTGCCGAAGGACAGCGCCGAGAGCTGCAGGCCGGATGCACCGAGGCGGCGGTATTGCATGGGGCGGTCCTCCTGGGGTCTGCGGCCATTGTAGGGAGATGGCTGCGGCGGGAGG
>CAZBDE010000021.1:19900-22435 GCA_964490415.1 uncultured Pseudoxanthomonas sp.
GCTGCGGCGGGAGGGGGCGTCGGGTCGCCCCTGAAGGGGGCTCCTACAAGGAGGCGGACGGTGCGATGGCGTCCGCGCCGGGACCGTCTTGGTGACCGCTCCGGCGGGACGGAGCGGGCATCGACCTGCTAGGCTTTCGCAATTCTTTAACATCTGCAGGGGAACCCATGATCGAGGCACTCGGACGGATCGGCTTCGGCCTGTTCGGCTTGGCCGTGCTGATCGGCATCGTCTGGCTGTTCTCGATCAACCGCCGCGCGGTCGACTGGAAGCTGGTCGGCACCGGCGTGACCCTGCAGATCGCGTTCGCCGGCGTGGTGCTGCTGGTGCCGGGCGGACGCCAGGTGTTCGACTGGCTCAGCCACGGTTTCGTCAGGATCCTGGGCTTCGTCAATGAAGGCTCCAACTTCATCTTCGGCAGCCTGATGGACATCGAGAGCAACGGCTTCATCTTCGCCTTCCAGGTGCTGCCGACCATCATCTTCTTCTCCTCGCTGATGGGCGTGCTCTACCACCTGGGCGTGATGCAGGCCGTGGTGCGGGCGATGGCCTGGGCGATCACCAAGGTGATGCGCGTGTCCGGCGCGGAGACCACCAGCGTCTGCGCCAGCGTGTTCATCGGCCAGACCGAAGCGCCGCTGACGGTGCGCCCGTACATCGCCAAGATGACCCAGTCCGAGCTGCTGACCATGATGATCGGCGGCATGGCGCACATCGCCGGCGGCGTGCTCGCCGCCTACGTGGGCATGCTCGGCGGCGGCGACCCGGAGCAGCAGGCGTTCTTCGCCAAGCACCTGCTCGCGGCCAGCATCATGGCCGCGCCGGCCACCCTGGTGATCGCCAAGATCCTGGTCCCGGAGACCGGCGAGCCGCTGACCCGCGGCACGGTGAAGATGGAAGTGGAGAAGACCACCGCCAACGTGATCGATGCGGCCGCCGCAGGCGCCGGCGACGGCCTGCGCCTGGCCCTGAACATCGGCGCGATGCTGCTGGCCTTCATCGCCCTGATCGCACTGGTCGACGCGCCGCTGGTCTGGTTCGGCGAGGTCACCGGCATCGCTTCGTGGCTCGGCCAGCCGACCAGCCTGTCCCTGATCCTGGGCTACCTGCTGGCGCCGGTCGCCTGGGTGATCGGCACGCCGTGGGCGGACGCGACCACGGTCGGCGCGCTGATCGGACAGAAGATCGTGCTCAACGAGTTCATCGCCTACAGCCAGCTGTCGAGCATCATCAACGGCCAGGTCGAAGGGGTATCCCTCAGCCCGCAGGCGACGCTCATCGCGACCTACGCGCTGTGCGGCTTCGCCAACTTCAGCTCGATCGCGATCCAGATCGGCGGCATCGGTGGGCTGGCCCCCGAGCGGCGCCAGGACCTGGCCCGCTTCGGCCTGCGCGCAGTGCTGGGCGGGTCGGTCGCCACCTTCATGACCGCGACCATCGCCGGCGTGCTGACCCACTTCGGCTGATCGCCCCGACCCCGGGGCGGGCCCGTGCGGCCCGCCGCTTCCGTTTTCCGTAATGCTTTCCCTGTGGCAGGTACCCCCATGAATCCGGTCATCGTCGTCGGCTCCTTCAACGTCGATCACGTCTGGCGCTGCACCGAGCTGCCGGCCGTGGGCGCGACCATCGCCGGCCAGTACGCCACCGGCCCCGGCGGCAAGGGCTTCAACCAGGCGGTGGCCGCGGCCCGCGCCGGTGCGCACACCGTCTTCGTCTGCGCACTGGGCGACGACGCCGGCGGCGCCCTCGCCCGCCAGCTGGCCGCCGCCGATGGCATCGACCTGCGCGCCGAGGCCAGCGACCAGCCGACCGGCACCGCCGGCATCTACGTCGACGCGCGCGGCCGCAACTGCATCGTGATCGGCGCCGGCGCCAACGGCACCCTCGGCATGGCGCAGTTCGACGCCGATCCGGCGCTGCTGGGCGGCGCGCGCGTGCTGCTGGCCCAGCTCGAGTCGCCGGTGGAGACGATCGAGGCCTCGCTGGCGGCGGCGCGCGCGGCCGCGGCCACCACCGTGCTCAACCCGGCGCCGGCCAATGCGCCCAGCAGCATCGGCCTGCTGCGCCTGGCCGACGTACTCACCCCGAACGAGACCGAGTTCGCCGCCCTGCTCACCCGCCACGTCGGCGAGCGCGTCGACGCCGAGGCGGTGGCCGCGCTCGACGGCGCCAGCCTGCACGCGCTGTGCCGCAAGCTGCTGCCGCACGGCAGCGTGGTGGTGACCCTGGGTTCGGTCGGCGTGTTCGTCTCGCATCCGGACGAGCAGGCCCGCGGCGATGCTCAACCGTACTACCGGGTCGGTGCCGAGAACGTGACCGCCAGCGATACCACCGGCGCCGGCGATGCCTTCAACGGCGCCCTGGCCGCCGCGCTGGCCGAGGCGCCGGAGCAGCCGTTCGCCGCGCACGTGCGCTTCGCCAACCGCTACGCGGCGCTTTCCACCGAACGCGCCGGCGCGGCGCTGTCGATGCCGCTGCGCGCGGAGCTCGAGGCGCGCTTTGGTTTAAAAGGGGACGGAGGCAATTAATCCCCTT
>CAZBDE010000022.1:0-22344 GCA_964490415.1 uncultured Pseudoxanthomonas sp.
TGGTGCCGATGTCGCGGCTCTGGCCGCGGAACAGGTTGTCTTCCAGCCGCTCCAGGGCGAGCAGGTCGATCAGTTCGGAAACCACGGGGCCGAGGGCGGGGGACAAGGGCGGGACCAGGCGGTGGGGCGGGGTGGCGATTATACCGGTGGGGGTTTGGCGGGCCGTGGGGTCGTTCGCGGGGAAAGCGGCGGCGGGGACGCTGCGGCGGAGCGCTTCGTGCGGCGCCAGCGCTTCCGCCAGGGCGGGGTTGCCTGTCCGCGCGGCGTTCGCCGCACGAATCACACGATGGACGGGGCTTTTGTAGGAGCCCCCTTCAGGGGCGACCCGAGGGCGGCGGGAGGCGCCACGTTCAACGCGGGGCCTCCGGATCGCCTGCGTTGACCCCGGCTGCGTCCCAACGCCCTCGGGTCGCCCCTGAAGGGAGCTCCTACAACGGCAGGCGTTGCAGGGGGATCTGCGCCAGCAGGCGTATCCACGGGAACCGCGGGCCCGGGTCGAGCTTGCGCTGTACGGGCACCGAAGGATCGTCGCTGGCGGCGACCCGCTCGCGGTCGAGGTCTTCGTGGCCGGCGATGTGGCGCAGCGAGGGCAGGGCGGTGGCGAGCGCCTGCAGCAGCGCGACCAGCGCTTCGATCTGGGCGTCGGGGTAGGGCTCGTCCATCGCCTGGTGGCGGGAATCGAGCCAGTGGGGCCAGCGGCCGGTGTTGACCAGTTCGATGCCGATCGCACGCGCGTTGTGGCCGCGCACGTGGTGGGCGGTGCGGTCGTCGGGGACGTAGCGCAGGGTGCGGCCGTCGCGGTCGATGTAGTAGTGGCCGCTGTTGCCGGTGCCGGTGGGGTAGAGCACGCGCTCGCCGTATTCGCGGGCGGTGGCCAGGTCGGGAAGTTCGGTGCAGTGGATGACGACCAGGTCGACCTGCTCCAGCGGACGCGGTTCCAGCAGGGCCGCATAGGGCAGCGGGGCGTCGACGATGGTCAGGCGCGAAGACGGCGGGCGCGGGGTCGGCATGGGCGGGGGCGACATGGACGCGGATGCTAGCATCCGCGCATGGAATCCCGATCTTCCGGGCCTGCGCCCGACAGCCCGCTGGGCAAGCTCATGGCGACCCTGCCGCGCGGCGGACGGGTGGAGTGGATCGGCCTGCGCCGCGCGCGCGACAGGGCGATGCACGCGATGGCGTGTTCGCGCATGGAGGAGGCATTGGGGCCGGGCGGCTTCAACGCGATGCGCGGGCACGGCGGGGTGTGTGCGCGCATCGTCGAGGGCGGCGACATCCGTGTCGGCGACGAGGTGGAGGTGCTGTGAGCCGCGGCCATTGCATCCTCTCGCACGGTTTCGAGAGCGGGCCGGATGCGACCAAGGTGACCGCGCTGGCCGAGGCCGCCGAACGCCTGGGCTGGAGCACCGAGCGGCCCGACTACACCGACCTGGATGCGCGGCGCGAGGTCAGCGACGTGGGCGACGTACCGGCGCGCCTGCAGCGGCTGCTGCGCATCGCCGGCGGGGCGGCCGCGCGCGGCGGCCCGGTGGTGCTGGCCGGTTCCAGCCTGGGCGCCTACATCTCGGCGATCGCGTCGTTGCAGGTGCCGACCCGCGCGCTGTTCCTGATGGTGCCGCCGACCCGCATGGGGCCGATGCCGGCGCTGGACGCAGCGCGCGTGCCGACCTCGGTGGTCCATGCCTGGCACGACGAGATCATTCCGGCCGCCGACGTGGTCGAGTGGGCGCGCGCCCGCTCGGCGCGGTTGCTGCTGCTCGACGACAGCCATCGCCTCGCCGCGCACGTGGCGGCCACGGCGCAGGCGTTCGCCGAACTGCTCGAATCCCTCTGATCCCGTTCCCCGCCGCGCGGTAGCGTCGGGTTCAGCCGCGCGCCGGCGCGGCGGGGTAGCATGCGCGCCTGATTCGTTCCTGCAGGAGGATGCGTACGATGCGCCACTGATGCCGCCGTCACCGACGGCCCGAGTCTCCGCCGCCCGCGTGGCCGGCCGGAGTGCCATGGCATCACACCGGAGCGCACATGCCGCATCCCTCCCTGGCGCTGGAAGGCGTCACCCAGGTCCTGGCCGACGGCCGGATCCTGTTTTCCGATCTCCACGAACAGTTCGACCAGCGCCCGACCGCGCTGGTGGGACGCAACGGAGTGGGCAAGAGCGTGCTGGCGAACATCCTCGCCGGCCGGCTGGCGCCCACCGCCGGCCGCTGCGTGCGCAGCGGCCGGGTCCACTTCCTGCCGCAACGGATCGCGCCGGCCGCGGGCGACACCGTCGCCGACCTGGCTGGCGTCGGCGGAATCCTCTCGGCACTGTCGCGCATCGAGGCAGGCGGCTGCGATCCGGTCGACTTCGAGCGGGTCGGCGAACGCTGGAACGTGCGCGCCGAACTAAAGGAAGCGCTGCAACTGCAGGGGCTGCACGCCATCGATCCGTCCATGCCCGCCGCGCGGCTGAGCGGCGGCGAGGCGATGCGCGTGGCCCTGGCCGGCGCCTGGCTGTCCGAGGCCGACTTCCTGATCCTCGACGAGCCCGGCAACCACCTGGACATCGGCGCGCGGCGGCGCCTGCTCGCGCAACTGCGCGACTGGCGGCGCGGGCTGCTGGTGGTCAGCCACGACCGTCTGCTTCTGCAGGAGATGGCGCGGATCGTGGAGCTGTCGCCGGCGGGGTTGCGCAGCCATGGCGGCGGCTATGCGGAATACCTGGAGGAGCGCGCGCGCGATGCGGCGGCCGCGCAGCGCGACCTCGACCACGCCCGCTCCGAACGCGCGCGCCGCCAGCGCGAACTGGCCGTGCAACTGGAGCGCGAGCAGAAGCGCAGCTCGCGCGACCTGCGCCAGAGGCGCGATGCCAACCAGGCCGCGATCCTGCTCGACCGCCAGCAGCAGCGCAGCGAACATTCGGCCGGGCAGCGTGCGCTGCAACGGCAGCAGGCCGGCGAAGCGGCGGACCGGCAGGTGCGCGACGCCGCCGCGCGGGTGGAGGCCGACGCGCCGGTGCTGATGTTCGCCCCGTTGCCGGCTGCGGCCGCACAGCGGCGCGTCGCGGTGCTCGAAGCGGTGGCGCTGCCGTTCGCGCACGACCCCGCGCAGCGGCTGTCGCTGGCCGTGCTGGGCATGCAGCGGATCGGGGTGGTTGGCGACAACGGCTGCGGCAAGTCGACGCTGTTGCGCGTGCTGGCCGGATGGCAGGCGCCTGCCGGCGGCGAGTGCCGGGTGAACGTGCCGGTGGCACTGCTCGACCAGGACCTGTCGCTGCTGCCGGCCGGCCAGACCGTGCTGGAACGGCTGCGCGCGCTGGCGCCTGCCGCGGAGGAGGCGGTCCTGCGCACCCGGCTGGCGCAGCTCGGCCTGGATGCCGCGCGGATCGCGGTGCCGGCGGAAGCGCTGAGCGGCGGCGAGCGGCTGCGCGCCGCGCTGGCCTGCGTGCTGTATGCCGACGAACCGGCGCAGCTGCTCCTGCTCGACGAACCGGACAACCACCTGGACTTGGCCTCGAAGGAGGCGCTGGAGCGGATGCTGCGCGCCTATCCGGGCGCCCTGCTGGTGGTGTCGCACGACGAAGCCTTCCTCGACCGGCTGGCCCTGGACACCCGCCTGGGCGCCGGTGGCAGTGGCTGGTCGCTGTCGACCTGGTGACCCTGCGCGGGCCGCGGGCTGGTAATGCCCACGCCGATGCAGGACCATTCCCGCCCATCCGCGCGATCGACGGCCCCGGCCCCGGGCCTGGTCGCCCCATCGCCCCGCGAGCATCCCCTTCCATGAAGTTCTTCGTCTCCTGCGCCAAGGGCCTGGAGTACCTGCTGGCCGACGAGCTGCAGGCGCTCGGTGCCGCGCGCGCCACCGCCACCGTCGCCGGGGTCAACGCCGAGGGCACGCTGGCCGACGCGCAGCGCGCGGTGCTGTGGTCGCGGCTGGCCAGCCGGGTGCTGTGGCCGCTGGCCGGGTTCGACTGCCCGGACGAGCAGGCGCTGTACGCCGGCGCCGCCGCGGTGCCATGGCACGCGCACCTGGCCGAGGGCGACACCGTAGCCGTGGACGCGCACGTGTCCGGCGAGGCGATCACCCACGCGCGCTTCGCCGCGCAGCGGGTCAAGGACGCCGTGGTGGATGCGTTCCGCGCGCAGGGGCTGGAGCGGCCGTCCGTCGATGTCGAAGCCCCGGGGCTGCGCCTGAACCTGTCGTTGCGCAAGGGCCGGGCGACGCTGTCGGTGGACCTGGGCGGTGGCCCGCTGCACCGGCGCGGCTGGCGGGCCGAGCAGCGCGAGGCGCCCTTGAAGGAGAACCTGGCCGCGGCGGTGCTGCTGCGCGGCGGCTGGCCGCTGCTGTACGCCGCCGAAGACGGCGCGCTGCTCGACCCGATGTGCGGCAGCGGTACGCTGCTGATCGAGGGCGCGCTGATGGCGGCGGACGTGGCCCCCGGGCTGGGGCGGATGCAGGCCGCGGCTTCCGCGCGCCCCGGCGACGGGGACCCCGGTCCCGGCAACGCGGGAATCGCCGCCGATGCCGACGTCGCGGACAGCCCATGGAAGACCGGGCTGGCGAAGATCGCACCGGTCGAGGCACCGCTGCAGGCCGCGGCCGGCCATGCTGCCGGCAACGCACCGCTGCCGACGCGCTGGACGGGTTTCGATCCCGCGTCCTGGAACGCGCTGGTGGAGGAGGCGCGCAGCCGCGCCCGCATCGGCCTGGCCGCGCTGCGCCCGGTCTTCCACGGCGGCGACCTGGACCGCCAGTCCATCGCCGCGGCGCGCAGCAACGCGCAGGCGGCCGGCGTCGCCGGCGCCATCGCTTTCGAAACGCGCGACGTCGATGCGCTGGTCGCGCCGCCGCAGCCGCGCGGCCTGGTGGTATGCAATCCACCTTACGACCGCCGCCTGGCCGCCGACGGCGCGCTTTACCGCCGGCTGGGCACCGCCCTGCAGCGCGCCGTGCCGGCGTGGCGCGCCAGCCTGCTGTGCGGCGACGCCGACCTGGCCCACGCCACCGGCCTGCGCGCGGCGAAGAAGTACCAGCTGTTCAACGGCGCGCTGGAATGCGCGCTGATCGTCTGCGACCCGGTGCGCCCGCCGCAGCGCGAGGTCGCGCCGCGCGAGCTGTCCGAAGGCGCGACGATGGTCGCCAACCGCATCCAGCGCAACCTGCGCAGGCTGAAGCACTGGCGCAGCGGCGAACAGGTGTCCTGCTTCCGCGCCTACGACGCCGACATCCCCGAGTACGCCGCCGCGATCGACCTCTATGCCGAGGATGGCGGCGAGCAGCGCACGTTCCTGCACGTGCAGGAGTACGCGCCGCCGGCCGAGATCCCGGACGCCGACGTGCGCCGCCGCCGCGCCGAACTGGTCGCCGCCGCGCGCGAGGCCTTCGCCGTACCGCCGGAGCGGGTCGCGCTGAAGACCCGCGAGCGCGGCAAGGGCGGTTCCAAGTACGGGAAGTACCGGCAGCAGGGCGAGCGCTTCGCCGTGCGCGAGAACGGCGCGCGGCTGTGGGTGAACCTGTTCGACTACCTGGACAGCGGCCTGTTCCTCGACCACCGCCCGCTGCGCCGGCAGATGGCGAAGGAGGCGAGCGGCCGCCGGTTCCTCAACCTGTTCTGCTACACCGGCGTGGCCAGCGTGCAGGCGGCGGTGGCCGGCGCGGCCGCGACCACCAGCGTGGACCTGTCGTCGACCTACCTGCAGTGGTGCGCCGACAACCTGGCGCTCAACGGCCTGGGCGGCGCCGCGCACCGGCTGGTGCAGGCCGACGCGCTGGCCTGGCTGGAGGCCGAGCAGGGCCGCTACGAGGTGATCTTCTGCGACCCGCCGACGTTCTCGAACTCGGCGAAGGCCGACGACTTCGACGTGCAGCGCGAGCACGTGCGCCTGCTGCGCGCGGCGGTGGCGCGGCTGACCCCGGACGGGGTGCTGTACTTCTCCAACAACTTCCGCCGCTTCCGCCTGGATGCCGAGGCGGTGGCGCAGTTCGCCGAATGCGAGGAGATCAGCGCGCAGACGATCCCGCCGGACTTCGAGCGCAACGCGCGCATCCATCGCGCCTGGCGGCTGCAACACCCCGTGGGCTGACGTCGGCGCCGCACGCCCGTGCCGGCGCGCCGGGTTCGTGCGCGGGCAGCGGGGCAAGCCCCGCTCTACGTGTCCACCCGCACACCCGGATCGCCACGCCGATTCCCCGCACCCCCCCCGCACGCCTGGATCGCCGTGTCGCGTAGAGCGGGGCTTGCCCCGCTGCCCCGCCTCAACCGCCGTCGCTCGCCACGGTCGCGGCGGGCATGCTGTCGCGGCTGACGCGGAACACCTGCACCGCGGTGGCGCTGAGCGGCCGGCTGTACAGGAAGCCCTGCGCCATCGGGATGCCCGCCGCGCGCAGCACCCGCTCCTGCTCTTCGGTTTCCACGCCTTCGGCGATCACCTGCAGTTCGGTGGTCGCCAGCAGCGCGGCCATCCCGGCGAGCCATTCCGGGTGCTCGGCGCCGGGCTGGATATCGGCGACCAGGCGGCGGTCGATCTTGATGATGTGGAACCTGGCCCGCGCCAGCACCGCCAGGTTGGCGCTGTCCAGCAGCACGTCGTCCAGGGCGAAGCGCACCCCGGTCTGCGCGGCGGCCTCCATCTCGGCCAGGCCGATGGCGTCGGGGATGCCGCGCTCGGTGATCTCCAGCACCAGTTGCCGGCGCAGGGTCTGCTGGTAGCCGGTCTGCTGGGCGGCGTACTCGATCCCGCCGCGGCCCAGCAGCGAGGGCGGCACGTTGATGCCGATGAACAGATGCGGGTGCGCCAGCAGCCACGGGCCCAGTTCGCGCGCGGCGGTCTCGACCACGTGGTAGGTGAGCAGGCCGCCGAGCGAACTGTCCTCGGTCAGCGGTATGAAATCGTAGGGGCCGACCACCCGGTCGCCGCGCCGCCAGCGCAGCAGCGCCTCGCAGCCGATGCAGTCGCCGCTGCCCAGGGCGACGATCGGCTGGTATTCGAGGAAGAACTCGCCCTTCTTCAGGCCTGCCCGGATGTCCCTGTGGGTGACCATGGCGCCTCCTGCACGGGCAGGCAGGATAGCAAAGCGGCGCCATGCTTCTTGTAGGAGCTCCCTTCAGGGGCGACCCGACGGCATCGGGAGAACCGGGTTCGCACCGGCCGGATCCTTCGGAGCGGTCGCGTTGAATGCAGTCCTGTTCCGATGCCGTCGGGTCGCCCCTGAAGGGAGCTCCTACAGGAGCGCGCCGGGACGCGCGAGGGGTGCCGGGACGCGCGAGGGGCAGGCGGTGAGAGCGTGGGGGCGCGCGAAGGGTGTCAGGAGGTGGCGACGAGCAGCACGAACGGCCCGGTCTGCGCGTTCATCAGCACCGCCAGGCTGCGGTCGCGGTCGGCGACCAGGGCGCTGGCCGGGGTGGCGGTGTCGGGCGGGGCGGGCAGGTAGCGGCCGTCGTCGGGCAGCACGTGGCGCAGCGCGTAGCCGGCCAGCACGCTGGCGATCTCGCCCAGGCCGTCCAGGGCCAGCGTGTCGCTGCAGCGTTCCGGGCCGACCCGCAGGAAGGCGCGTGCCATCGCGTGCAGGGTGTCGTGGTCGCAGGCCAGGCCCACGTGCAGCGGCTGCTCGCCCTCGAGCTGCACATGGGCCGCGTACGGGCAGGCGGCCAGGGTGCCGGCGTCGGCCAGCCCGGCGGCCTGGCACTGGCTGTCGAGCAGGCGCGGGAACAGGCGCCCGCACAGCGCGATCACGCCGTTGGCGAACTCGGCCAGGGCATGGTCGGCCACGCCCACCGCCAGCGCGCGGCTGGCCGCGTCCTGGCCGGCGTGGTGCGCGGCCAGTTCGGCCTGCAGCCGCGCCCGGTCGACCGCGCCCTGTTCGACCAGCACTTCGCCGAACAGCCTGCGCGCGGCCTTCTGCCGGCCGAGCAGCGCTTCGACCTGCGCCGGCGCCAGCAGGCCCAGCTCCATGGCGATGTCGCCGAAGCGGCGGTCGTCGCTGCGCTGGCGTTCGTTGATGCGCTGCGCCTGCGCGGCGTCGAGCAGGCCTTCGCGGACCGCCAGCTCGCCGAGCAGCAGGTTGGAAGCGCGCTGTGCCGCGGTGGCCGCCTGCAGTTGCTCCGGCGTGATCACGCCGCGTTCCAGCAGGAATTGGCCCAGGAATTTGACTGCCATCGGATCGTTGTCCCCCTGGCCCGATCATAGGCGGCGGGGCATCGACCGGAACGGCGGATTCCGTGCGTGGCGTCACAGGCTGGCATCCCCGCGATGCCGCGGGGCGCTCAGGCCGGCGCGTGCTCCAGCAGCACGATCACCGCGTGCAGGAGGAGGCCGATCAGGCCGCCGACCAGGGTGCCGTTGAAGCGGATGTACTGCAGGTCGCGGCCCACGCTCAGTTCCAGCTGCTCGACCAGGTGGCGCTCGTCCCAGCCCTTGACCGTCTGCGCGATGTAGTCGGTGACGCCGCCGCGGAGGCGCTGGGCCAGTTTTTCCGCGCCGCCCATCACGTGCTGGTTGATCGCCTCGCGCAAGGCCTCGTCGCGGCCCAGCGCCTCGCCCAGGCCGGCCAGCGAACGCTCCAGGTGGCCGGCCAGCACGCCGTCCTCGCGCTCCAGGTCCCGGCGCAGCGCGGCGTGGATCTGGTCCCACAGGCCGCGTACGTACTCCTGCACGCTGGGATGGTCGATCAGGTCCTGCTTGATCTTCGCCACGCGCGTGGCCAGCTGCGGGTCTTCGCGCAGCTGCCGGATGTAGCCGCGCAGCCAGCGCTCGTAGTCGCGGCGGATCGGGTGCTTCGGCTGCGACAGGATCTCGTTGAGTTCGTCGAGCACGGCGCGGGCGATGCGCTCGGCCAGGTCGTCGGCAATGCCTTCCACCGGCTTGACCCAGTTGACCGTGCCGACCAGGCGCGGCCACTCGCGGCGCGCGTGCTTGACCAGCAGCGCCGAGGCGCGCTGTTTCACCGCCTCGCCGTCGAGGTAGCGCGAGAGGCGCTTGAGCGCTTCGTCCAGAAGCTGCTGGTGGCGGCCGTCGGCGGTGAGCAGGCCGAGCACCTCGCCGGCGGTGGCGGCTGCGTCCCAGGCCTGCAGCCGGGCGACGACGAAGCGCTGGATGCTCTCGCGCACCGCGCGCTCGTCGAGCAGGTCCAGCGCCTGCAGCGCCCAGCCGCGCGCCATCCGCGCCAGCCGCCGCGACTGCTCGGGCCGCGACAGCCACTGGCCCAGCTTCGCCGCCGGGTCGAACACGTCCAGGCGGGCGAGCAGGGTCTGCGGTTCGAGGAAGTGGTCGCGCACGAACGCGGCCAGGCTGTCGGCGATGCGCGCCTTGCTGCGCGGGATGATCGCGGTGTGCGGGATCGGCAGGCCCAGCGGATGGCGGAACAGCGCCACCACCGCGAACCAGTCGGCCAGCGCGCCGACGGTGGCCGCTTCGCAGAACGCCGACACCCAGGCCCACGCACCCTGGTTGCCCATGGCATGCGCGAGGACGAAGCCGCACAGCATCGCCAGCAGCATGGCCAAGGCAATGGCCTTCATGCGGCGCAGCTGGGCTCGGCGCGGGTCTTCGCTCATGCGCGGCAGTGTAACGATGCCGCCGTGCAGCCCGCACCGCCGCACCCTGCTCCTTGTAGGAGCCCCCTTCAGGGGCGACCCGAGGGCGGCTGGCCGCAGCGGCGTCAAACGCGACCGGCCCGGAGGCGGCGCGTTGAATTCGGTGCCTTCCGACGGTGTCGGGTCGCCCCTGAAGGGGGCTCCTACAGGGACAGCACTTCGCTGGCCGGGGTGAACGGCAGTCCGAGCGCGTCGGCCACCGCGCGGTAGGTCAGCTTGCCGGCCAGCACGTTCAGTCCGTTGCGCAGGTGGGTGTCGTCCCGCAGCGCCTGCACCGCGCCCTTGTCGGCCAGCGCCAGCGCGTGCGGCAGGGTGGCGTTGGTCAGGGCGAAGGTGGAGGTACGGGCCACGCCGCCGGGCATGTTGGCCACGCAGTAATGGATGATGCCGTCGACCTCGTAGGTGGGTTGCTGGTGCGTGGTCGGGTGGCTGGTCTCGAAGCAGCCGCCCTGGTCGATGGCCACGTCGACCAGCACCGAACCGGGGCGCATCAGTTTCAGCTGTCCGCGCGAGAGCAGCCGCGGCGCGGCGGCGCCGGGGATCAGCACCGCGCCGACCACCAGGTCGGTGTAGGGGAGGCGGTCCTGGATCGCGTCGAGGCTCGAGTAGATCGTGGTCAGGCGCTCGCCGTACAGCTCGTCGATGTACTTCAGCCGTTCCATCGAGCGGTCCAGCACGGTGACGTGCGCGCCCAGGCCCATCGCCATGCGCGCCGCGTTCAACCCGACCGTGCCGCCGCCGATCACCAGCACTTCGGCCGGCTTCACCCCGGGCACGCCGCCGAGCAGCACGCCGGAGCCGCCCTGCGCCTTCTCCAGCGCGTGCGCACCGGCCTGGATCGCCATGCGCCCGGCCACCTCGCTCATCGGCACCAGCAGCGGCAGTCCGCCGCGATCGTCGGTGACGGTTTCGTAGGCGATGGCGGTGCAGCCGGAGGCGAGCAGCGCGCGGGCCTGGTCCGGGTCGGGGGCCAGGTGCAGGTAGGCATAAAGCACCTGGCCCGGGCGCAGCATCGCGCATTCCTGCGGCTGCGGTTCCTTGACCTTGATGACCATTTCGGCGCGGCCGTAGACCTCGGCGGCGGTCTCCACGATCTGCGCGCCGGCGGCCTCGTAGGCCTCGTTGGCCAGGCCGATGCCGGCGCCGGCGTCGCGTTCGACCAGCACCTGGTGGCCGCGCGAGGACAGCTCGCGCGCGCCGGCCGGCGTGAGGCCGACGCGGTACTCGTGGTTCTTGATCTCCTTCGGGACACCGACCAGCATGGTTCACCTCCGTTGATTCGTGCCTCAGGGGTTACAGGCCGTCCAGCACCTCGCCGAGCATGGAGAAGATGTCGTCGATGTGGTGCCGTTCCACGATGAGCGGTGGCGACAGCGCGACGGTGTCGCCGGTGACGCGGACCAGCAGGCCCTTGCGGAACGCGCGCTCCAGCACCCGGTAGCCGCGCGCGCCGGGCGTGCCGGCTTCCGCCGCCAGCTCCACCGCGCCGATCAGGCCGTAGTTGCGGATGTCGATCACGCCCGGCCGGTCGCGCAGCGCGTGCAGGCCTTCCTGCCAGTATTCCTCCAGCTCCAGCGCGCGGGTGAGCAGGCCTTCTTCCTCGTAGGTGTCCAGCGTGGCCAGCGCGGCGGCGCAGGCCAGCGGGTGGCCGGTGTAGGTGTAGCCGTGGAACAGGTCGATGGCGCTGTCCGGGCCCTGCATGAAGGCCTGGTGGATCTTCTCCGACGCGAACACCGCACCCATCGGCACGCAGCCGGAGGTCAGGCCCTTGGCGGTGGTCATCATGTCGGGGACGACGCCGAAGCGCTGCGCGGCGAACGGCGCGCCGACGCGGCCGAAGCCGGTGATCACCTCGTCGAAGATCAGCAGGATGCCGTGCCGGTCGCAGATCTCGCGGATCCGCTGCAGGTAGCCCGGCGCCGGCAGGATCACCCCGGCCGAGCCGGAGACCGGTTCGATGATGACCGCGGCGATGGTCGACGCGTCGTGCAGCTGCACCAGCCGTTCCAGGTCCTCGGCCAGCTCGGCGCCGTGCGGTGGCAGGCCGCGCGAGAACGCGTTGCGTTCGATGTCCAGCGTGTGCCGCAGGTGGTCCACCGCCGGCAGGCCCGGCCCGAACCACTTGCGGTTGTTCGGCAGCCCGCCCACCGAGATGCCGCCGAAGCCGACGCCGTGGTAGGCCTTCTCGCGCCCGATCAGGCGGATGCGCTGGCCCTCGCCGCGGGCGCGGTGGTAGGCCAGGGCGATCTTCAGCGCCGTGTCCACCGACTCGGAGCCCGAGTTCGTGTAGAACACATGGTCCAGCGGCCGCGGCGCGATCGCCTTCAGCCGCTCGGCCAGCACGAACGGCAGCGGCGAACCCATCTGGAAGTTCGGCGCGAAATCGAGCGTGGCGACCTGTTTCGCCACCGCTTCCACGATCCGCGGCCGCGCGTGGCCGGCGTTGCAGCACCACAGGCCGGCGGTGCCGTCGAGGATGCGGCGGCCTTCGAGGTCGCGGTAGTACATGCCTTCGGCGCTGGCCAGCAGGCGCGGGCTGTCGCGGAACTGGCGGTTGGCGGTGAACGGCATCCAGAACGCGTCCATGGCCGCCGGCGCCGACGTGTTCTGCGCGGCGTAATGGTCGGCCAGGGCAGTGCGCAGGGCGTCGTCGGCGGGGTCCATGGGCGCTCCGGGGCAGGGCGCCGCCGGGGCATGTCGGCCGGGGCGCCGTTCGATAAATTCAACGCTGCGGCCGAGTCTACGCCAAAAATTGACCCCGGCGAGGGCGCATGTAAAGTATCCCGCAACACGCCGGGCCGGCTGCCGGGCGGGAGCGGAACGAGGCGATGGACATCGGCGCACGCCTGCAGCGGGTACGCACCGCCCGCAACCTCAGCCAGCGCGAACTGGCCCGGCGCGTGGGCGTCACCAACAGCACCATCTCGCTGATCGAACAGAACAAGGTCAGTCCCTCGGTGAGCTCGCTGAAGAAGGTGCTGGACGGCATCCCGGTCTCGCTGGCCGACTTCTTCACCCTGGACCTGGACCCGGGTTCGCCCGAGCAGCCGTTCTACACGGCCGACGAACTGCCGGACGTGGGCAACAACGAGATCCACTACTACCTGGTCGGCCAGCACCGTCCGCAGCGGCAGATGTGCATCCTGCGCGAGGTGATGCCGCCGGGCAGCGACACCGGTGCGTCGATGATCGAGCACGAAGGCGAGGAGGGCGGGGTGATCGTCAGCGGCCGGGTCGAGGTCACCGTCGGCGCGCACGTGCGCGTGCTCGGCCCGGGCGAGGCCTACTACTTCGAGAGCAAGGTCCCGCATCGCTTCCGCAACGTCGGCGACGGCGAGGCGGTGATCGTCAGCGCCAGCACGCCGGCGACGTTCTGAACTCCAACCCTGGCCGGAGCCTCCGCATGAGCACTCCCCGCACCCGCGCCGACTGGCAGGCCATGGCCGACGCCCTGGACCTGCGCACCCGGGCCTTCATCGACGGCCGCTACGTCGACGCCGCCGACGGCGCCACCTTCGACTGCATCAGCCCCATCGACGGCCGCGTGCTCGGCCAGGTCGCTTCGTGCGGCAGTGTCGACATCGACCGCGCGGTGCGCGCGGCGCGGCGCGGCTTCGACGCCGGCGGCTGGTCGCAGGCGCGGCCGGTCGCGCGCAAGAAGACCCTGCAGAAGCTGGTCGCGCTGATCGAGAAGCATGCCGACGAACTGGCCCTGCTGGAAACCCTGGACATGGGCAAGCCGATCGACGACGCGCGCAACGTGGACATCGCCGCCACCATCCGCTGCTTCGCCTGGACCGCCGAGGCGCTGGACAAGGTCTACGGCGAGGTCGCGCCCACCGGCCACGACGAACTGGGCCTGGTCACCCGCGAACCGCTGGGCGTGGTCGGCGCGATCGTACCGTGGAACTTCCCGCTGCTGATGGCCGCCTGGAAGCTGGCCCCGGCGCTGGCGACGGGCAACTCGGTGGTGCTCAAGCCCTCGGAGAAGTCGCCGCTGAGCGTGCTGCGGCTGGCCGGACTGGTCGCCGAGGCCGGCATCCCCGACGGCGTGTTCAACGTCGTGCCCGGGTTCGGCAAGCAGGCCGGCGAGCCGCTGGCGCTGCACATGGACGTGGACGGGCTGGTGTTCACCGGATCGACCGCGGTGGGCAAGCGCCTGCTGCAGTGCGCCGGCCTGTCCAACATGAAGCGCGCCTACATGGAATGCGGCGGCAAGAGCCCGAACGTGGTCTTCGCCGACGCGCCGGACCTGGCGAAGGCCGCCGAGGCCGCCGCTTCGGGCATCTTCTACAACCAGGGCGAGGTCTGCACCGCCGCCTCGCGCCTGCTGGTGGAGCGCAGTATCCGGGAGGAGTTCGTCGCCCGCGTGGTCGAGGCCGGCCGGAAGATGCAGCCGCGCCACCCGCTGGAGCCCGGTGCGCCGATGGGCGCGATGGTGGACGAAGGGCAGGCGAAGCGGGTGCTCGACTACATCGGGAAGGGCGTGGCCGAGGGCGCGAAGCTGGCCCTGGGCGGCAACCGCGCGGAACCGGTCGCCGGCGGCAGCTACATCGAACCGACCGTGTTCGACGACGTGCGCCCGGAACACACCATCGCCCGCGAGGAGATCTTCGGCCCGGTCCTGGCGGTGATCCCGTTCGACGACGAGGCCCAGGCGCTGCGCATCGCCAACGACACCGACTACGGCCTGGCCGCCGGCGTGTGGACCGCCAACCTGGCCCGCGCCCACCGCATGGCCCGCGGCCTGCGCGCCGGCAGCGTCTGGGTCAACTACTGGGACGGCGGCGACATGACCGCCCCGTTCGGCGGCTACAAGCAGTCCGGCAACGGGCGCGACAAGTCGTTGCATGCGTTCGACAAGTACACGGAGATCAAGGCGACCTGGATCAACCTGGGGGATTGACCGGGGGGCGGTCGGTTTACCTGGATTGAACATGGGCGGTGCCATGCTCCCGTCTCGTTTTTCCCAACCTGGCCAAGGGCCCGTCATGACCACGCCGCGCAAGCCGAACATCGTCATGATCATGGCCGACGACGTCGGCATCTGGAACGTCAGCGCCTACCACCGCGGCATGATGGGCGGCAGCACGCCGAACATCGACCGGCTCGCGCGCGAGGGCGCGCTGTTCACCGATTACTACGGCCAGCAATCCTGCACGGCGGGGCGCGCGGCGTTCATCACCGGGCAGACGCCGTTCCGCACCGGGCTGCTGAAGGTCGGCCTGCCGGCGGCGAAGCAGGGCCTGCAGGATTCCGATCCGACGATCGCGGACATCCTCAAGCCACTGGGTTACGCGACCGCGCAGATCGGCAAGAACCACCTGGGCGACCGCAACGAATACCTGCCCACCGTCCACGGCTTCGACGAGTTCCACGGGATCCTCTACCACCTCAACGCGATGGAAGAACCCTACGACCCGCAGTATCCGAAGAACGAGGAATTCCTGGCCAGGTTCGGACCACGCAACATCATCCACAGCGTCGCCACCGATGTCGACGATCCGACCGAGGATCCGCGCTGGGGTCGGGTCGGAAAACAGAAGATCACCGATGCCGGCCCGCTGCCGCCGCACCCGGGCATGGATCACGCCGCCAAGGTGAGCATGGAGGACATCGACGCCGACCTGGTGAAGCGCTCGTGCGACTTCATCGACCGCTCGGTGCAGGCCGCGCAGCCGTTCTTCCTCTGGCACAACTCCACCCGCTGCCACTCCTTCACCCATCTGTCCAAGGAGTGGGATGGCAAGACCGGCTTCGGCCTGTTCGCCGATGCGATGGCCGAGCTGGACTGGGTCGTGGGCGAACTGCTGGCCAAGCTCGACGACCTGGGCATCGCCGACAACACCATCGTGCTGTTCACCAGCGACAACGGCGCGGAGATCTTCAGCTGGCCCGATGGCGGAAACCATCCGTTCCGCGGCGAGAAGGGCACGGTGTACGAAGGCGGGTTCCGGGTGCCCATGCTCGCCAGGTGGCCGGGCGTCATCGAGCCGGGCGTCATCGTCAACGACCTCATGTCGGCCGAGGACTGGATGCCGACCCTGGTCGCGGCCGCCGGCGAGCCGGACCTGAAGGAGAAACTGCTCACCGGCTACCAGGCGGGCGGAAAGACCTTCAGGAACCATCTCGACGGCTACGACTTCCTGCCGTTCTTCGAAGGGAAGGTCGACGCAAGTCCGCGCCGCGAGTTCTTCTATTTCAGCGACAACGCCGACCTGATGGCGGTGCGCTACAACGAGTGGAAGATCACCTTCAAGACCATTGCCGGCAACCTGTTCTCCGGCAAGGAGGATTCGACCAACGTGCCGCTGGTGACCAACCTGCGCGTGGACCCGTGGGAGAGGTACCAGAGCGAATCGACCTCCTACGGCGAATGGTGGGGCAAGAAGTTGTGGGTCATGATGCCGGCCACGGTCGTCATGGGTAAGTTCCTGGCCACTTTCAAGGACTACCCGCCCAGCCAGGTCTCCGGTTCGCTCAGCGTGGACAAGGCGCTGCAGGCGTTGCAGGAGGGAGGCAGGAAGAACTGACCTGCGCGCCGGGCATGGTTTTCCGCATGGGATTCAGACAGCTGCGCCGATTCGAGTCCTGGCCCGTTCTGTCATCACTTGATCCACTCAGGAGTACCAATCATGAAAGACAAGATCCATGGCTGGCTGGGCAGCGAGACATTGAAGACCCGTTTCGGCGAGTTCGCGTTCGAGAACGGCTACCCGAGCGGCGATACCACGCAGCGCCTGCGCGAACTGCAGGCGCTCAATCGGGCCACGGAGGTCTATCTCACGCAACTGATGCCGGTAAGCGAAATAGCGGTCCGGGAGGGGCTGCGGAAGTTCGGTGCGACCAGGTCGACCCAGGTGGTGCTATGGGAGAACCTGATGGACGCCCAGACGGTTCTGCTCACGGGCAACACCGAAACCGTCTATGGCATCTCGCACCTGGCGCTCAAGAGCGACGGGGCGACGGTGGTGGAAGCGCCGCCGCACATGCTTGGATTCCTGCAGGACGGATTGCAGCGGTACCTGGCGGACATCGGGCCGCTGGGGCCGGACAAGGGCAAGGGCGGGAAGTTCCTGATCCTGCCCCCGGGCTACAGCGACCCGGTGCCGGAAGGCTACTTCGTGGTGCGTTCACCCACCTACTCGGTCATGTTCGCCGTGCGCGGATTCCAGGTCGATGGAAAGACCGACGCGGCTGTCGCCCTCATGAAAGGGATCAAGGTCTATCCGCTGGCCGATGCGTCGGCGCCGCCGCCGATGGAATTCCTGAATGGATCCCGCCAGGACATCGACACCCTGTTCCCGGACAACTTCCACTTCTTCGAGCTGCTGGCGATGCTTGTGGAGGAGGAGCCGCTCGAGAGTTTCGGCCCGCTGGAACGCTCGATGATGCAGGCCATCGGCATCGAGAAGGGCAAGGATTTCAGCCCCGATGAAGGCATGCAGTCCCTCCTGTCCGAAGCGGCGCGCCTGGGCGGCGCGATGGCCCGCGCAAACACCTATGCCGCTCCATCCAGCTATTTCTATCCCGACCGCAAGTGGCAGGGAGCCCCTGAAGGGCAGACCTACAGGTTCGAGCGGGACGGCGCGCCGCAGATCGATGCGAGAAACAACGTGTACTACATGGCGGCCGGCAACTCTCCTGCCATGATGGAGAAGAACGTAGGCCAGGGTTCGCAGTACCTGTGGACCTACCGGGACGCCGACGACAACTACCTCGATGGCGCCAGGACCTACCGGCTGCACATCCTCCCGGGCATTCCCGCGAACAACTTCTGGTCCGTTGTCGTGTACGACGCGCTCAGCAGGTCCCAGTTGCAGGACGGCCAGCCCTTCCCGTCGGTGAGCAGCTATACAACGCCCGCGATCAATGCCGACGGGTCCATCGACATCCTGTTCGGTCCGGACGAGCCAGAAGACAAGGCCAACTGGATCAGGACCGTGCCGGGCAAGGGATGGTTTCCGCTCTTCCGCTTCTACGGCCCGACCGAGCAGTTCTTCGACAGGACATGGAAGCTCGAGGATATCGTCGCGTTGGAATAACCCTGGGATGTATGGAAGGCCTGCTTGTGGCCGGCCAGCCCGGACCGATCTCACCGGCCGTTAACTTTTGGAGTGCCATCGTCCGTTCGCCCGCCGCCGGGCGCACTTGCGGGGAACGCATCATGCCGAACGTATCAGGAGGCCGGCTGTTGCTGGCCCTGTCCATGGCCGCGATGGCTTCAGGCATCGTGGTCGGCTGCAAGAAGCAAGAGTCCGTGCCTGCAGCCACGGCGCCGCAGGCCTCCGGTTCGGCGACTGCGGATCCGCGTAGCGAGGCCGTGCAGCTCATCGCCGATGCGTATCTGTTCGGCTATCCGCTGGTGCTGACGGATGTCACCCGCGCCATTTCGACCAACGTTCCCGATGCCAGCGACGGCCAGAAGGCGCCGGTCAACCAGTTCGTCCACAGGCGCGAATTCCCCGACTACACCTTCACCGACGTGGTCAGCCCCAATGCGGACACCCTGTATTCGGTGGCCTGGCTCGACCTGTCGAAGGAGCCGATGGTGCTCAGCGTGCCCGAGATGGGCAAGCGCTTCTACATGATGGAGATGATGGGCGCCTGGACGGACGTCTTCGCCTCTCCCGGCTCGCGCACCACCGGTATCGGCAAGGGCGATTTCGCGGTTGTCGGTCCGAACTGGAAGGGCACCCTGCCGGACGGTCTCGAGCCCATCCAGTCGCCGACGAATCTGGTGTGGCTGATCGGACGCACGCAGACCAATGGCAAGAGCGACTACCCGGCCGTGCATGCGATCCAGGACAAGTACCGGCTCGTTCCGCTCAGCGCCTGGGGCAAGGCCTACCAGGCGCCTGCGAACCTGCCGGTCGCTGCCGATATCGACATGAAGACGCCACCGCCCGAACAGGTCGCGCGCATGGACGCCGCAGCCTTCTTCGCAAGGCTCAACCACCTGATGCAGGACAACCCGCCCGCGGCCGCCGACGCAGCGGCGCTTGAACGCTTCGCGAAGCTGGGCATCGCGCCGGGCAAGCCGTTCGACGCATCGACGCTGGATCCCGAGGTCGCCGCGGCACTGGACGAGGGCATGCAGGCCGGTCGCGCCAGGCTCATCGCCGAAACCAAGGTCTCGCGCGGCAGGGAGATCAACGGATGGACGATCCTGCCGGACAACGTGGCCAACTTCGGGACCGACTACAACACCCGCGCCGTGGTGGCCCTGGTCGGCCTGGGTGCGAACCTGCCGGCCGATGCGATCTATCCGCACGCGGTGGCCGATTCCGATGGACAGCCGCTGGCCGGCGCCCATCGCTACACCATGCGTTTCGAGAAGGGCCAACTGCCCCCGGTCAAGGCGTTCTGGTCGATCACGACCTACAACGAAAAGCAGAACTTCATCCAGAACCCGATCAACCGTTACGCGATCGGCGACCGCGACGAGCTCAAGTTCGATCCCGATGGCTCGTTGACGCTCTACTTCCAGAAGGATTCGCCGGGCACGGACAAGGAATCGAACTGGCTGCCGGTGCCGGAAGGGGCGTTCAACCTCTTCATGCGCCTGTACTGGCCGGAGCAGGCTGTCGTGGATGGCAGCTGGAAGATGCCACCGGTTGAGCGGGTGAAGCAGTAACGGACTCGTGTCCGCTGCTGAAGGCGCGCCAGGATTGAATTCCTGGCACGACCCGGCACTATCGCGCCGTGGATCGCGCCTCGTCGCCTTCCAGCTGCGCCAGCAACTCACGCCGATCCTCCAGCGTCCGCATCCGGCGCAGGGTGTCCGCCAGCACGACCCGGTCCTGGTGCGATCCCAGTTCGTCGCTCAGGTGGTGCAGTCGCTTCGAGACCGTCGGATCCTGGTCGAGGATCCGGATCTTCAGGCCGGCGAGGGCGTCGACCTGCATGCGCAGGCGGCGCACGCGGCGGCGCCAGCGATGCAGGTTCTCCGGCGTGGGGTCCTGGTCCGCGCGCCGGGAGGCGCTGTCCACGCGCCTGCTCTGTCGCACCAGTCCCGCGCGGAGGTCGGCGCTCTTCAGCGTATGCCAGGGGAGCGATTCCAGCCGCCGGGCGGCGCGCCGGATCGCCGCGCGCCGTTTCGCGAAGCCGGGATCGGCGGCCAGTTCTCGCCGGGCCAGCCGGTCCGCGCGCCCGTCCAGCGCGGCGGCGGCCTGCTGCCAGCGCAGGTCCGCGTGCTGCTTGCCGAGGCGGGCGGCGGCGAGGGCGACGGCATGCGCATCGCGCAACGCCCCCAGGCTGTCGCCGGTGCGCTGCAGGATCCGGTCGGCCGCTTCGACGTCGAGCCGCGCGTCCACCAGCGCGAGCAGCGAGCGGGCACGGCGGATCGCCTTGCGTGCCTCATGGACCCGTGCATGCACGTCCTCCGTCGCCGCCAGCGATTCGATCGCCGTGCGGCATTCGTGCTGGAGAAGACGGCCGAGCCTGCTTCCTTGGGAGGAGGGAGGCATACATGACCTGCAGGAGAGGACCCCGGCGGCGATGCTAGCACTCCGGCCCGGGCCCGGGCCCGGCGGGACGGGCGGCCCGTCCCCGGGGCGCGCCTGCCGCCCGGGCATTCACCGGATCGTCCGTCTGATTAGAATCGGCATTTCCCCCATGGCCGGCCGATCCCCGAAATGACCGCATCCCACGCCCCCCTCCGCGGCAGCATCGTCGCCCTCGTCACCCCCATGCACGAGGACGGCAGCGTCGATTACGCCGCGCTGCGCCGGCTGGTCGACTGGCACGTGGCCGAGGGCACCGACTGCATCGGCGTGGTCGGCACCACCGGCGAGTCGCCGACGGTGGACGTGGAGGAGCACTGCGAGATCATCCGCGTCGCGGTCGAGCAGGTCGCCGGGCGGGTGCCGGTGATGGCCGGTTGCGGCGGTAATTCCACCGCCGAGGCCATCGCGCTGGCGCGGTTCGCGCGCCAGGTCGGCGCCGACAGCCAGCTGCAGGTGGTGCCGTACTACAACAAGCCCGGCCAGGAAGGGCAGTACCGCCATTTCCGCGCCATCGCCGAAGCCACCGGCGACCTGCCGGTGGTGCTCTACAACGTGCCCGGCCGCACCGCCGCCGACCTGCAGCACGACACCGTGCTGCGCCTGGCCCAGGTGCCGGGCATCGTCGGCATCAAGGAGGCCACCGGCAACCTGGAGCGGGCGCAGTGGCTGGTCCGCGAGGCGCCGGAGGGTTTCGCGATCTACTCGGGCGACGACGCCACCGCGGTGGCGCTGATCCTCTGCGGCGGCCACGGCAACGTCAGCGTCACCGCCAACGTGGCGCCGCGGCTGATGCGCGAGCTGTGCGCGGCCGCACTGGCCGGCGACGTGGCCACGGCCATGGCGATCCAGCTGCGCCTGTTGCCGGTGCACAAGCAACTGTTCTGCGAAGCCAATCCGATCCCGGTGAAGTGGGCGGTATCGCGGCTGGGCCTGTGCGGCGGCACGCTGCGCCTGCCGCTGACCGAACTGGAGCCGGGCAACCAGGCAGGGCTGGAAGCGGCGCTGCGCGAGTCGGGGCTGCTGCCGGCGTGATCCGGCGCATGGCCCTGTTGTTGCTGGTCGCCGTGGCCGGGCGCGCCGCGGCCCAGGAGATCGAGCCGCGCGCCTACGCCAACGTGCCGGTCGGGGTGAACTTCGCGGTCGTCGGCGCCGCCCATACCCGCGGCGGCCTGAACTTCGACGCCTCCGTGCCGATCACCGGCGAAGACCTGCGCACCGACAGCCTGGTGCTGGCCTATGCGCGTTCGATGGCGCTGTGGGGCCGTTCGGCCAAGTTCGACGCGATCGTGCCCTACACGCGGCTCAACGGCACGGCCGATTTCATGGGCGTGCCGATCGAACGCAAGGTCACCGGTTTCGGCCGGCCGGCGCTGCGGCTGGCGGTGAACTTCCTCGGCGCCCCGGCGATGGGCCTGGGCGAATTCCGCGACTGGGAGCAGGACCTGATCGTCGGCGCGAGCCTGCAGGTGGCGCCGCCGCTGGGCCAGTACGACGAGGACCGGATCGTCAACATCGCCAGCCACCGCTGGTCGTTCAAGCCCGAGCTGGGCCTGTCGAAGGCGTCCGGCCCGTGGACCGGCGAACTCAAGCTGGCGGCGACCTTCTTCACCGACAACGACGCGTTCTACGGCGGCACCACGCGCTCGCAGGAGCCGGTGTACGCCCTGCAGGGGAACCTGATCCGCGGCCTGGCCTCGGGTGCCTGGTGGTCGGTCGACGCCACCTATTTCGCCGGCGGGCGCTCGCAGGTGGACGGCCGCCACAACCGCGACCTGCAGCAGAACTGGCGGGTCGGCGCCTCGCTGTCGCTGCCGGTGGACCGGGCCAATTCGGTCAGGATCGCCGTCAGCAGCGGCGTGTACGCGCGCACCGGCAACGAGTTCGATGCGCTGGCGGTGTCCTGGCAGCATCGCTGGGGCGGCGGGTTCTAGGCCTGCGGACCGGCGCGCCGGCACTTCCCCAGAGAGCCGGCGCGGATCCGTTCGTCGCGGCGGGACGACCGACCCGGACGCCTGCAAGTGCTTCATCGCGCAGGGGATTGCGGCACCGTGCGGGGCGGGTGGAACAGGCGCCGCGGGTTCCCGGCGGTTATTGCCGGGTGTTCCGTGCCACAGTGGGGGCGCACCGGACACCGTTACAGGCCGCCACCGTGTCCACCCCAACGCCAGATCCGTCGACTGCCGAGAATCCCATGAAGCACCAGGTTGCGATATTCAGATTCACCCTCGGCAGCGGACAGAGCATCGGTCCGGCCGACCTGAAAGC
>CAZBDE010000023.1:0-22328 GCA_964490415.1 uncultured Pseudoxanthomonas sp.
TGGTCCATGCCCAGGCGGCGCGCGCTCTGCACGGCGTCGCCGGCCACCTTCGCGGTGTCCACGTCGGCTTCGTCGGCGTCCAGGTGCCAGTCACCCCCTGCCTGCAGCGACTGCATCGCCAGCGTGCCGACAACCTGCGTCACCGTGCCATCGACGTCGGCCTTCGCCACCACCACATCACCGCCATCGAGCTGCCAGTCGCCGCCGGCCGTGAGCTGGTCCATGCCCAGAAGGCTCGCGCGCTGCACAACGTCGCCAGCCACCGTCGCGGTGTCCACGTCGGCCTCGTCGGCCTCCAGGTGCCAGTCGCCACCCACCTGCAGCGTGCCGGCCGCCAGTGCGCCGGACAGCACGATGCCGGTGTCGCCGGTGCGGCTTTCGGCGGTGCCGAGGGTGAGGTCCTGGCCCTGCAGGTCGAGCGCACCCTGCGCGAACAGGTCGTCGATCGAAACCGCGCCGGTGCCGTCCAGGTGGACGTCGCCCCCGCCGCTGCGCACGCTGTCCAGGCCCACGTCGCCCAGCGTGGTCAGCCACTGGCTGCCGGCGCTGGCGATGCCGCCGCCGCCGATGCCGCCGAGCAGGCGTGCGTACACGCTGCCGGTGGTGCTGGCCACGTCCAGGCGATCCGCACCCAGGGTCACGTAGCGCGAAGCCTCGCCGATGTCGCCGCCGGCCGCGCGCAGGCGCAGCAGGTCGTCCACGCGCCACTGCGCGCCATCGTGCGCGGCCTTCAGGCGATAGGCCTCGATGTCGATGCCGCTGCCGTCGCCAGTGGTCTCCACCTCGCCCAGTTCGGCGTCGCCATCGACACGGGCGAAGATGCCGTCCGCCGCCACCAGCGAGGTGCCGGCCTGCATCCGCCACAGGTTACCCAGGTCCAGCGCCAGGCCGCCGACGTTCCAGTCGCCGTACTGCCACAGGTCCGTGGTCTGGCCGATGTCGAGCAGGCCGCCCACGTCGACGTTGCCGAAGCGCAGTACCCCGGGCAGGCCCAGCGCGCCCTGAAGGCCGCCGATCCAGGCCGTGCCGCCGATGTCCAGGTTGATGCGGTCGGCCAGGCCGCCGGTCCCGAGCTGGATCCGCGACAGGCTGGTGCCGGCGTTGCCGGTCACCCACAGGTCGATGCTGCCGCCCAGCAGGTTCTCGCCGAACTGGGTGGACGCGGCCAGGTGGCCCAGCACGCGCAGGCGCAGCGCGTCGGTGCCGGTGATGCGCTGGATGCTCAGGTCGCCGTGGTTGACCAGGTCCACGACCTTGGCCCGCGCGGTCAGGTCGCCGTCGATGTCGGTGTGCAGGCTGCCATCGCCGCCGCCCGGGTCGCCGCCGATCGTGCCGCCCGCCGCTTCCAGCACCACGTCGTGGCCCCGGATCACCACGTTCGTGCCGTTGGCGCTGCTGATGCTGCCGTCGGTCTTGATGTGGACGGTGCGGCCGTTGACGTCGTAGATGTTGAAGTCGCGGTCGCCGCCCAGGTAGATGTCGCCGCCGGCGGTGGCGCGGATGTCGCCGCTGGCCCTGAGGTTCACGTCGTCGCGCTGGACGATCCGGATCAGGGTCGGGTTGGTGTCGTCGTCGAAGTAGATGTCGTCGTACTCGGCCGACGCCAGCGCCGCGCGCTGCGCGGTGGTCAGCGCACCCGGGCCCTGGCTCAGGTCGATCACCACGTCGTCGTCGAGCAGCCTGCCGATCCTGTTCGCCTCGAGGGTGACATTGCGCCCCTCGATGTTCATGGTCTCGATCCGGCTGGAACCGCCGCTGCCGCGGTTGAGCAGGCTGGCGGAAACGGAGTAGCGCAGCTCGTCCTCGGTCCAGTGCGAGGTGGACTCCAGCGCCGCCAGCTCGGTCGGCGAGAGCGCGTACTGGAAGCCGGCCGCGTAGGCGTCGCCGCCGAACTCGGTATTCCACTTCGCGTACTCGGCGCGTTGCTGCGCCTGCGCCGCGTCGATGCGCGCATCGCTCCAGCCCAGCGCTCGCATCTGCGCGGCCTGCGCTGCGCTGAAGTCGGCCTGCGACGGATCGTAGGCGTCGGAGACCCAGTTGCCATTGGCCAGCTGCAGGTTGCGCAGCTGCCAGTAGCGGGCATAGCGCTGGTTGCCCGCGCGGACCAGCGACTCCTTCTGCAGGACCAGAGCGTCGTCGGCTTCGGCGCCGGTCAGGCCCATGTTCGCCCACAGCTCGCGCAACTGGTCGAGCGTGCGCTCGTCGTAGGTCAGGTCGGCATTGCCGTCGAGCAGGTCGCCGTTGCGCACCTTCAGGTGCACGTCGCCGCCGGCGCGGACCGTATCGACCCACAGGTCGCCGTTGGTCTCCTCCACGAACACGCCGCCGACCGCATCGGCGCTGAACAGCGCGCGCGCGTTGCTGCCGGTGTCGATGCTCAGCAGGCGGCCGGCACCGCCGATGCTGCCATGCGTCGAGACCAGCCCGATCGACGCGCCGGTGACGGCCGCGCCGTTGCTGCTGGTGATGTCGCCCTGGGCCAGCACGTCGACGTCGCCGCGTGCCGCCTCCAGCCGGGTGAAATCCAGCCCGCCGTTGACCGCCTGCAGGTCGATGTCGCCGTGGCTGCTGTAGGCCGACAGCGTGCCGCCGACCTGCACGCGCAGCGCCTGGTCGAGGCTGCCGATGCCGTCGCGGGCCTCCAGCTCGAGGCGGTTGGCGGCGGCAACGATGGCGTCGTTGCCCTGGGTCAGCGCGCCCCCGGTGACCTTGACGGAAGTCCGGCCGCTCTCGTTGAACAGCGAGCCGAGCAGGGTCACGTTGCCCTTCGAGGCCAGGTCGATCAGGCCGCTGTCGTAACCGATGAAGTCGATCCCGATCGGCGAATCGGCCAGCACGGTGAAGCGGTCGATCTCCTTCAGGCCCATCTGGCTGACCGTGGTCCGGGTCGTGCGGTAGACATGGCACCAGATGAAGTGCTTGAGGCAGTAGCCGCCGTTGTAGCGGTCGATCTGCTCCCAGTCGCTGGTCGCGTAGGTCTGATCGCGCTGGGTCAGCACCTGGCCTTCGCCGGTCAGCCACACCCGGTACGGCGCGATCAGCGGATCGGACGCGTTGCCGGAGGCGATCGCGGTGCTGTAGGCGGTCACCAGTTCGCCTGCCTCGACGAACTTGCCGGCGCCGACCAGCAACGCCCACTGCGCCATCATCGCGGTGTAGTCGAGGCGGTAGGCATTGCCGGCGTTGCCCATGTACTCGGCGCCGTCGATCGGCGTGCTTTCGCCGCGCACGGTCCTGTCGCTCAGCACGGTGCCGTCGCCGGTCGGGACGAAGCCCCAGAACTCGTCCCAGTACTCGACCTTGGTGCGCGTATCGGTGCGGTCGCGGCCCTGCAGCCATACATAGGTGCGGCCATCGGTCACGTCGTACTGCGCCGTACGGCCGTTCGAGGTGCCGGCCAGGAAACGGCCGTCGGTGCGGATTTCGCTGCTCCAGCCCTCGTAGCGCTGCACCTGGCCGTTGTCGTAGGTGTAGATCGTCGACCAGGCGCGGTCGTCGCCGGCCTTGCGGGCCAGGTCGTTGATCCGCAGCTGGCCCTGCACGCCGTTGCCCAGGTCGATGCCGGAGATGGTCAGGTCGCGGATGGTGTTGTTGACCACCTTGACCTGGCTGTAGCCGTCCAGCACGCGCAACTGGCCGTTGCCGGTGCTGAGGATGTGGCCGGTCAGCTCCATGTAGCCGCCGCCGATGTCGACCTGGTCCAGGACGATGCTGTCGGTGCGGAAGTCGTAGCTGTAGCCGATCCGGCCCAGGCGCGCGTCGGTCGTGGCCAGCTGCACCACCGCCGGGCCGCCGGCTTTCCAGGCGGCGCGCAGGATGCCCAGGTTGTTGAAGGCGCTTTCGTCGATCACCACCGACCAGTCGGCCACGCCGCTCTGGACCAGGCCGTTGATGTTCAGGTACAGCGCGGTGATCACCACGTTGTTGCCGGCCACGGTGGCCGAGTTGGCCGGATTGAGCGTGCTGCCGTTGTTGTTGTAGGCCGGATCGCCGCCGATGTGGGTGAACCCGTCCATGTTGTTGAGGACGAAGTCCTTGCCCGCGCTGATGTTCAGGCTCTGGCCGCGGATGTCGGCATTGGCGTAGATGCTGCCGTAGGACGCGGTCAGGTCGATGCCGCCGCGGCGGTTGCTGATCCTGCCGTTGACGTAGATGTCCGGCGCCGGCGCCTTGAGGCCGGAACCGTCGACCTGGCCGGTGGCCGGGTTGTAGCTGTTGATCACCGAGATCGCCGGCGCCGGCGAGTTCTCCGAAGTCTCGATCGATCCGAAGTTCGCCGCCAGGCCGAAGCGGTTGGCCGCGGTGATGTCGGCATTGCCGCGCATCTTCGCGCCATTGAACAGCACCTGCCCGCCTTCGCGGTCCGGGATCTCCAGGCCCTGGATGTCCAGGAACAGCGAGCTGGCATTGGCGATCTCGATCTTGGCATCGCCCGGCGCGCTCAGGCTGCCGCCGCCGACCAGTGCGTCGCCCTTGACGTGGATGTTGCCCGGGCGCGCCAGGATCGGATCGACCTTCATGATCCAGACCTTCAGCTGCGACGGCAGGCTGACCCCGCTGCTCGGGTCGCCGCCCAGGTCCGCGTAGAGCTTGTCGAGCGTGCGGGTCAGCAGGCTGAGCTCGGCCTGGAAGCCGGAGCGTTCGATCGGCGACAGGCCGTAGTCGGCCAGACGTCCGCGCAGCTGGGCGATGCGGTCGCTGATCAGCTGCGAGTAGTCGCCCACGCGCACCGACCAGGTCACGTCGTCGCTGGCGTCCGCCACCGGGACCACGGTCAGGGTGCCACTGGTGTTGCCGTCGATGGCGCCCAGGTCGGTGACCTCGACACCGTCGATGAAGTACTTCAGCCCGGTCACCTTCAGGTGGCGCTGGCTGTAGACGCCGGCGTCGAGGCTGCCGTTGGCGGTGACCTGCGCCGCGCCGCCATTGACCGTGTCGCCACCGGTGATGTCCAGCGACAGGCCCAGCGCCTTGCCGATGCCCTCGCGGTACAGGTCCTTGCCCACGCCCTCGCCGGTGAGCACCGAGTAGCCGGTGCCGGCGTAGGCGTACACGTCACCGACCGCGCGCCCGGCGCTGCCGGCGGCGAGGTTCACGTTCGAGTCGCGCTGGTACCAGGCCACCGCCTCCGGATCGTTCACCACCGGGAACGCGGTGTTGTTCCACAGGTCGGTGCGCGCGGTGAGGGTCGCCTTGTTCATCGCGCCGGCGACGTCGTAGCCGGCCAGGAACTTGAGGTCGCCATAGGCGAACAGGTCCACATCGCCGACATCGACCGTGTAGTTCGCGTCGACCTTGGCCAGGCTGTCGCCCATCGCCGCGCCGGCCAGGCCCCAGGTCTTGGCGTTGGTCGAAGCTTCGATGTCGTAGCGGCCACTGGCCGACAGCACCAGGTCGCCGATGCTGTACAGGTCGCTGCCGTTGCCGACCGACACCGTCGCATCGGCCTGCCTCACGTCGATCCGGGATTCGGCTTCGGCGACGGCGATGGCGCCGCCGCTGTCCAGCTTGACCCGGTCGCGCGCATTCACGTCGTTGTAGGCCTGCACCACCAGCTTCTGCGGATTGCGCCAGTCGCCCGACAGGGCCAGGCCGACGTCGTCGCCGATGGTGCTCTGCGCATCCAGGTACAGCTCCGAGACGCTGCTGGCCGCGGCGGCGTCGAAGATGCCGCCGGAACCGGACTGCACGTTGTAGCGGCTGTCCGCCGCCTTGATCGCCTTGTTGCGCGCCTCCTGGTCGTAGCTCGTCGCCACCACGTCCGAACCGCCCAGCAGGCGCGCATGGGTATCGAGGTCGATGGTGTTGCGCGCCCACGAGCCGCTCATGCCCAGCACCGCGGCGCTGGTGCTGTCGACGAAGGCGTTGAAGGTGGACTGGTGCAGCGCCGACAGGGTCAGGTCGCCCAGGTGGGCGGCACCGCCGCCCTGGCCGCGCGCGTACAGCTCGGCGCGGGTGGTGCTGTCGTCGCGGGTGGTGACGCTGGAGGCCGCGCCGCTGACCAGGCCGCCCTGGCCGGCCGAGGCTTCGGCCAGGTTGTCCACCGCCGCGCTGGCGCTGACGTTCATGCCGGCATAGCTGCCGGAGAACAGGCCATTGACCCGCGCTTCGGTGGTGGCGTTGGCGGTGGCGTCCGAGACGTGGGCGCCGAGCGTGACCAGGGCGCCGGCGCGGCCGGTGGTCCAGGCGCGCTGGCGGATGTCGGTCGAGGCGACCAGGTCCCAGGTGCCGCCCTTGCCTTCGAACTGCACGTCGCTGGCGCTGGTGAAGCGGCTGCTGCTGGTGTTCTTCGCGGTGGCGACCACCGCGTTGACCGCCACGCCCGCGCCGCCGCTGACGCCATAGGCGGCCACGCCGGCGCTGTTGCGACCGGCATTGAGGCCGATCCTGCTGGCCAGGGTGGCATCGCGCGCGGCCAGGCGGGCGCCGCTGCGCAGGTCCAGGCTCGCATCGGCGGTGCTGTCGGCGACGGCGATGGTGCCGCCGGCGGAGAGCAGGCCGCCGATCGAAACGCCTTCGCTGTAGATGTCCACGTGCGGCCGCGCTTCGGCCGCCAGCGACAGCGCGCCGTCGGCCGACACCTTGGCGCCCTCGCCGACGGTCAGCCGCGAGTCGCTGTCGTCGCGGGCGACCATGATCGTCGCGTTGACCCCGGCCAGGATGCCGCCCGAACCGCCGCGGCCGACCAGGCTGACCGCCGACTCGGAGAGGCTCGCCAGGTCGATGTTCGCCGCCTCGAGCGACGTGCCGGACGACACGTCGAGCGATACGTCGCTGTCGTGCTTGGCCACGCCGATCACCACGCCTGCGCCCGCCGCACCGCCCACGTTGGCGCCCAGCGCCTCGACCCGGACGTCCTGCGCATCGCGCGCACGCCCGTAGAGGTTGCCGCTGGCGTCGATGTCGCCGCCCAGGGTGGTCGAGACGCGGTTGTCCACGACCGCCACGCCGACGGCGGCGCCGGCGCCGACGAAGCCGCCGGCCGCACCGCTTTCGGCCTTGACCGTCACCGCCGGCGCACTGCCCCGGCCGAGCGACTGCGCGGTCACCGACACGTCGTTGGCCTGCAGGCTGCCGCCCAGCACTCCGGCATCGACCTTCGCATTGGAGAACGTCAGGCCCATGCCGATGCCGACGCCTGCCAGGCCACCCACGGCGACGTTGCCGGCAAGGTTGCTGGACTCCAGCCGGTCGGTGGCGTTCACCCCGGCGTCGCCGGCGGCCACCACCGTGCTGCCGCTGATCCGGGCGACGGTCTCGTGCCTGTAGCTGGCCGGCGCCGATGCCTGCAGGCGATCGCTGCCGGTGGCCCTGCCGCTGCTGTTGAGCGTGGCCTTCGACGCGGCGTCGGTGCGCTCGACCCGCTCGTACTGTTCCGTCGTCGTGTTGTAGACGTAGTCCTCGTAGGTGATGTCGCCGACGCGGTCATCGTCGCCGACGCCGTCGAGCATGGAGAGGGTGCCGTTCCCGCCCTTGTCCAGTTCGCCCATCGGGTCGAACGACTCGCCCTCCTCGCTGACCTGGGTGGATGCGCCCGAGCCCAGCACCAGCAGGCCGATGCTGCCGCCCAGCGCGACGCCGCCGCCGCCGGAACCGGTGACGGTGTTCATGGTCACGTCGGTGGTGCGCTGCGCATCGACGCCCACATCGCCGCTGGCGTGGACGCTGCTCCGGTCCAGCACGGCCCGGGTGGCGCTGTTGGCCACCAGCACGTTGGCGCTGGCGCCGACCGACAGCGCGCCCACGGCGGCCGAACCGACGGTGGTGTTCGCCTGCAGCCGGTCGCTGGCATCGATGTCGAGATGGTCGATGCGGTTGCCGGCCGAACCGAAATCGGCCTGGCTGGCGCCGGCCTCGGTCACGGTCTCGACGATGGCGATCGTGGCCGTACCGGCCACCGCGGCGCCGCCGGCGGAGGCGCCCACGGCCAGCATCTGCAGCCGGGTGGCGTTCTCGGCGCTGATGTCCACCGCGCCGGCGTCGACCGTGGTGTTGACCGCCGACCCGTCGGCGCCCAGCGCCTCGCCGACCCAGGCGCGGGTCTTGCTCTGGTTGTAGACCATGCCGAAGCCGCCGCCGGCGCCCACTGCGCCGACCGACAGCGTCGCCACGTTCGGTGCGATGACCTGCAGCGCCGAGGCCTCCACCGCCAGGGAGCCGACGTCGAGTTGGCTGCCGCCGTCGACCAGCGCCTCGGTGGTGCCCTTGAGGATGCTGACCTGGCCGGCGCCGGCCGCGCCGACCACGCCGCCGCCTGCGGCGGCGACCACGCTGCTGGCGTACTGGGTCGATTCGGCCTCGACCGTGGTGTCGCCGACGCTGTCGAGCGTCGCGCCGTGCACGCGCGCGCGCGTTTCACGCTGGTTGACCAGCACGTCCAGGCCGGCGGCCACGCCGGCCACGCCGGCCGACACGCCCAGGCTGGCCTGGTAGCCGGCGCTGAAGCCGTGGCTGGCCGCGCCCACGTGCACGTCCTGGTCGCTGCCCGCGCCCGCGGCCTGGTTGATCTTCGCCGAGTCGATGTAGGCCTCGGTCGAGCCACCGAGCACGCTGGTGTTGAACACGCCCGCCACCGAGGCGCTGCCCAGCGGCACCACCGAGACCGCCAGCGCCAGCGAGAGCTGGCCGACCTGCTGCAGGCTGCTGGCCTGCACCGCCAGGCCGGTGATTCCGCGCTGGCCCAGCCCCAGGTCCGGCGCCGGGTTGAACAGGTCGCCGCCGATCCATTCGTCCTCGTCGCCGTGGTCGGCCTCGACCGTGGACTTGTCGAACCACTGGCGGCCGTCGGCCGGCGCATTGAGCAGTTCGCCGCTGTCGATCAACAGCTTGTCGTCGGGATCGCGGCCCAGCGCGCTGACCTCGGTCGCCGCGCCGGCGATGTACGCCTCGGTCTGGCTCTCGATCAGGTTCACCGACACCGACGCGCCGACCGCAACCGTGCCGGCACCGGCGATGCCGGCGCCGATGCCGAGGATGCTGTCGGCATTGCTGGCGCTGATGCCGACGTTGTTCTGCGCCACGACCTTGGCGCCGTCGCTGACGTGGGCCCTGCTCCGGGTGGTGACCAGGTTGGTGGCCACCGCCGCGCCGACGCCGACCACGCCGCCACCGCCGCCACCGATCGCGATGGAAAGGATGTCGCTGGACGAGTCGGCGTCGACCGCCAGGTTGGTGGCGTTCCAGCCGCTGCCGCGGGTGCCGGTCAGCGCCGCCTCGATCTCGCTGTCGATCCGGTTGATCGCGGTCCCCGCGCCGGCACCGCCCACGCCGGCGATGGCGACGCCACCGGAAATGGCGTTGATGGTCGAGCTGTCGGTGGCGCGTACGGTCACGTCGCCGGCGTCGCCACCGCTGCCCTGGACCAGCGCGCTGGTGCGCGCGGAGATGTTGTTGCTGGTGTTGGACAGCGCGCCGGCGCCGGTGCCGGCGCCGGAACCGGCCAGGGCCAGGGTGTCGATCCGCGCGTCGGTCGTCGCCAGCACGTCGACCGTGCCGGTGCCCACGTCCACCCGGCTGCCGCTGATCCGCGCCTCGCGCACCTGGCCGATGGTGCTGATCGCCACCGCACCGCCGACCGCGGCGGTGCCGCCGCCCTGCACGTTGCCGGCCAGGGTCTTGATGTCGGCATCGCCGCGGGTCACCTCGACGCTGACCGAATCGGCCGAGTGCACCGTGCTGTCGGCCAGCACCGCCGATTCCTCGCCCTCGATCACGTTGATCGCGATCGAACCGCCGGCGGCCACGCTGCCGGCGCCGCCCACGCCCACCGCCGCCGAGCGGATGTGCGCGTCGCCGCCGCTGTGCAGGTCCAGCGCCCCGTCCAGGGTCAGCGAGGCATCGCGGACCTCGGCCTGGCGCCTGGCCAGGATGATGTTGTTGGCATTGGCCACGCCGACCGCGACGCTGCCGGCGCCACTGACCGCGCCGGCCAGGCTCCAGATGGTGCGGTCGCCCTCGGCGGCCGACACGTTCAGCGAGCCGGCCTCGACGCGGCCGCCCTCCACCGCCGCGCGCTCGGTGCCGTCGAGGATGTTGGTGGTGGAGGAACCGTTCACCGCCACGTTGCCCGCGCCGCCGCCGGCGACCGCGATCGCATAGATCGCCTGGTCGGCGCCTGCGAGCAGCGAAACGTCGCCGAAGCCGGAAACCGTGTTCGCGGCGCCGTTCCGGACCAGCGCGCTGCGGTCGGCTCCGATCCGGTTGACCGAAATCGCACCGCCCACCGCGTTGCTGCCGCCGCCTTTGATGGAACCGGTGAGCGAGGCGATCATCAGCCCGTTGCCGGCGCTGGCGTCCAGCTTCAGTCCGCCGTCGGCCTTGCTGGTGCTGACGTTGCTGTTCTCGACCAGCACGGTATCGCTGCCGTCGATGTTGTTGACCACGATCGAACCGCCGACGCCGTTGCCGCTGCCGCCGGTCGCGTCCACGGCGAAGCCCCAGATCTCCCCGTCCAGCGAGGACGCCAGGGTGGCGTCTCCGCTCAGGTTGACCGTGCTGCCGCTGACCTTGGCGGTGCGCTCGGCGTCGATCAGGTTGATCGCCACCGCACCGCCCACGCCGTTGCCGCCGCCGCTGGCGGCCAGGTTGAAGGCCAGCGACCAGATCTGCGCGCCCAGGCCGGGCTGGCTGGCGGTGATCGACAGGTCGCGTGCGTCCAGCGTGGCATTGCCCAGCGCCGCGGTGGTGGTGTCGGCGATGCGGTTGAAGGTGCCGGCGCCGCCGATGGCCAGGTCGCTCAGCGAGACGCTGCCGGACAGCGCCGCGGTGATGACGTGGCTCTGCTGGGCCGCGCCGATGCTGGCATCGCCACCGAGCCGGTAGGTGCCGCCCTTGACCTCGGCACGGGTGCCCTGCTCCAGGTCGTTGACGCTGAACGCGCCGCCCATCGACTTGGCGCCGGCGCTGCCGGTGATGTTGCCGGCCAGCGAGTAGGCACCGCCCCCCTTGGTCGCGGTGACCCGCAGGTCCTCCGCTTCCAGCGGCGCGCGCCCGCCCATGTCGACCGTGGCGTTGACCGTGCCGCGGGCGATGATCGCGGCGATCGAGCCGGAAGCGGCGTTGTCGCCGTTGCCCAGCGCGCCGGACACCGCGGCGGCCAGCGCCTCGGTGCTGTTGCGCGCATGCACGTCCAGGTCGCCGGACAGCTTGAGGTCGGTGTTGGCCACCGAGGCGGTGTAGTCGCTGCCGGTGTAGATGCCGCCGGCCGAGATGCCCACGGCCTTGCCGTTGGACAGCGACAGGCTGCCGGCGATGCCGAGGATCGCCTCGCCGGCGGGGACGCCGTCGAACAGGCTGTGGCTGGTGCTGGTGTCGTCGGCGCCGCCGAACAGGCTGTCGTCGGTGGACTGCTCCACCTCGATCCCGGCGACCGTGCCGCTGCCGTCCAGGTCCAGGCCGCTGGCGGACAGCGTCGCGGCCGCGGCGCTGTCGAACTGCGCGTCCAGCGCGCCCATGCCGGCCACGCTGCCGGCGCGCACCTCCACGTCGCCGCCCTCGAGCGCGGCGTGGTCGGTGGCGTCGCTGCGGTCGACCCTGGCGGTGACCTCGTTGTCGACGATCAGCACGAACATCGACCCGGCGCCGGCGGTGCTGTCGCTGCCGGTCGACACCGCGCCGGCGATCGCGCCGGCCAGGATCCGGGTGGCGCCGAAGGCGCCGACGTCGAAGCGGTCGAAGCCGGTGGCCCGGCTGCCCAGCCACTCGGACTGCAGCGTGTTGCCGAAGTAGCCGATCACCAGCGAACCGCCGGCGCTGGTGCCGTTGCCGGACGAGCCGGCGAACGCGCCGCCGCCGAGCAGCGCGCGTGTGCGGTCGTAGGCGGAGACCTCGATGGTCTGCGCGCTGCCGGCGTCTTCGCGCTGGTTGACCGTGCTGTCCACCACCGCCGCGCGGGTGGTGTTGGTGATCGCCCCGCCCGAGGCGGAGAAGCCGACCGCGGTGTTGTCGTTGCCGCCGGTGGCCACGGCCAGGCCCAGGCCGAGTGCGATCTGGTCGCCGCCGCTGGCCGCCTGCACGGTCAGCGCATCATTGGCGTTGAAGGTCACGCCCTCGACCAGGGCCCCGGTCTCGTTGAACAGGTGGTTGTAGGCGATCGCGCCGGCCACCGCCGAGCTGCGATCGGCCTTGGGCCCGCTGGCCAGGGTCAGCGCGCCGGCGCCGGCGCCGCTGAACTGGTGGGTCTGGTTGAGCGCGAGCACGGTCACGTCGCTGCCGGCGGCGGCCGCGCGCGGATCGATGGTGATGCCGCTGATGCCGGCGCGGGTGTTCTGCCCGGACACGTTGATCGAGGCCGAACCGGCGCCGGCGATCTGGTTCTCCGGCTTGTCGGCTTCCGAACCGGCGCCGTCGAGCTGGCCCTTGACCTTGTCCGGCGCCTCGGTGAGCGCATCCTTGATCTTGCCGCCGTACTCCACCGCGGTGGCCAGGCCGTCGTACAGCCCGGCCTTGGCCAGGGCGAACTTGCCGAGCAGCTTGAGTCCTTCGCCGCTGAGCAGGTCGGTGCCGCCCTTGTTGGCGCCGCCGTCTTCGCTGGTGGCCTCGTCCTGCTTCTGCTGTTCCTGCTCGCTGCGCGCCAGCGCGCCGGCGATGCCGAAGGCACCGCTCTGGCCGGAGCTCTTCGCGTCGACCAGGACCTCGTCGGCCTTCCACGTGGCGTTGCCGCCGCCGGCCGCACCCGTGCCCATCGCGGCCGGCCGCCACAGGTTGTCCCCGTCGCCGTCGACGGCGTTGTTGTCGCCCACCATCGCGCGCACGTCGGTGGTCAGCACGTTCACCGCCGCGCCGATGCCGATGCTGGTCTCCTGCGAGACCGCCAGCGCGCCGGCCGCGCTCCACAGGCCGATGTCGTGGGTGGCGGACACGCCGACCTGGCCGGCGTCCACCGCGGTGCTCCGGTGGATCGAGGCGTTGACCGTGGAATCGACCACGCCCACCACCACCGCGCCGTTGCCGGCCACGCTGCTGCCCTTGCCGGCCGAGGGGCTGATGCCGATGACCAGCTCGTCCTGGTGCGCCGAGACGCCGACCGCCTCGGACGCCACGGTGCCATTGGCGCCGATCCCGGCGATCGTGCCGTTGGTCGTCACCTGCACGTTGATGCCGCCGCCGGCGGCCTTGCCGTCGTCGCCGTCGGCGCCGACGTTGAACAGGGTCCACCACAGGTTGCCGGCGATCGACAGCTGCTCGACCAGGGTCTCGGCCTGCACGCCCAGCGAGGCATCCCATGCCCACTCCAGGTTGCGCAGCGCCTCGCGGTCCTCGTCCGGCGCGCCCTGGTCGTCGAGGACCTGCGACAGCCCGAGCAGCGGCGTGCTGGTCCAGGCACCGCCATCGGCGGCGGTGGCCGTCAGGCTGACGCCGTCGCCGACCCAGGCGGTGGCGTCGAAGTCGTGGTAGCTGACCGCGACCGAGCCGGCCAGGGCGAAATCGTCGCCTTCGCTGGTCGAGTTCGCGTACGACGTGGAAAGCGAACCCGGGATCTCCGGCAGGCTGCTGGCGACGGTCTTCAGGTTGTCGAAAATCTCCGACGCCGAGCTCCACCGGGTGATGTCGCCCAGGTCGAGCAGCTGTTCGTTGCGCGCGCCCACGCCGATGCGCGCCGCGGCCAGGCGGCTGCCATCGCCCACCAGGGCGCGGGTCTGCTGGCTGATCTGGTCGTAGGCGGCGGCGATGCTGATCGAGACCTTGGAGCCGTCGTCCTTGTCGGCATTGGCATTGACCGTGCTGTCGGCGCTGTTGTGCATGGAGGCCTGGCGCTGCAGCGCCTGCACGGCGAGGTTGCCGGCCACGTCGATGTCCGGCGCGGTGCTGCCGCTGCCGACGACCGCGTCGGCCTGGTGGTCGGAAATGCCGATCGCCAGCGCCGAGGCCAGGCGGAACTTGCTGTCGGTGGGGGTCGTCTCCTTGCTGTCGGGTTTCATGCCGAACAGCGACTTGACCTTGCCGGCCAGCGCGTCGGTGACGCCCTTGACCTGCTCGCTGCCCATCACCTGCTTTTTCAGGTGGTCGAGCGAGTCCTTGCCCGCCTTCACCGAAGCGCTGTTGCTCTGCTCGTGGACCAGGTTGGTCGCCGAGACCGACAGGCCGGCCGCGCCGGACAGGTCCGCGTCGAACACCGCGCGGGTCTTGCTGTTGAACAGGCCCAGCGCGATCGACGGACCGCCGGTGGCGCCGTCGCCGATCGCCTGGAAGTCGGCGCTGTTGGACAGGCTCTGCTCGGTGAGCGCGGCCACGCCGACGTCGCCGTCCACGTCCAGCGCCGCGCCGGCGGCCACCTTCGCCTCGGTGGTGATGTCGCTGTGGGCCATGCTGAAGGCGATGCCCATCGTGGTCAGCGTGTTGCCGTTGGCGTCGTGGTTGTTGACCGAGGTCGCGGTCACCTCGAGTGTGTCGTTGCTCAGCGCGCGCAGGTCCAGGTCGCCGCCGGCGGCCAGTCCGGCGCCGGACTGCACGTCGACCCTGGTGGTGCCGTCGATCCGGCCATAGGCCAGGCCGAAGTTGAACGGCATCTTCTTGTTGACGATCGGCAGGGAGAAGGTCGAGGCCTGCACCAGGCGGGTGCTGTCGGCCTGCAGGTCGATGTTGCCGGTCGCGGCCAGGCGGGCGGTCGAACCGAGGGTCACGTCGGCGTTGGCGCGGGCGATGAGCACCGACAGGTACGGCAGCAGGACGCTCAGTTCGCTGTAGTTGGACGCATCCAGGCCGAGCGTGCCCAGGTCGCTTACGCGCTGGTAGTCGACCGATTCGTGCAGCGTGTCGAACAGCTGCGCCCAGGCTTCCTCCTCGCCCAGCGAACCGACCAGGTCGCCGATGTCCGAGGCCAGGTCGCCGGTGTTGAGCAGGCTGTCGAGGATGCCGGCCGAGACATGCGCGTCGGCCGCGGCGCGCAGGTCGATGTCGCGCCCGATGATGTCGCCGTCCACCCTGACCGAGGCGGTGGCCTCGGCGAACCCGGCCATCTGCCGGTCGAAGGCGAACGCCTGCACGCTCACGTCGCCGGCCTCGCCCGCGCCACCGCCGTCGTGGCCGGCATCCAGCGCCGCGCCGGAGGCGATGACCACCTCGGCCTTGCCGAGCTTGGCCTGCAGCAGCGGGCTGGCCTGGGTCTTCAGGCCATCCGCCAGTTCCTCGATGGTCTGCGCATCGCCGGCATCGCCGTTGCAGAAGCTGCAGCTGACATCGCTGTAGGCGTTGAGGGTGATGTCGCCGGCGCTGCCGGCGCCGCCGGCGCGGGTGACCACCGCGGACGTGTCCGACAGCTTGATCGAGGGCGCTTCCAGGACCACGTCGCCGCCGTCGAGGCCCGCGCTCGCCGCGCGGGTGTCGATGCGGCCACTGCCTTTCAGCTCGATGCCCCGGGCCGCCGCGACTTCCACCAGCGCGCCGGAATCGTCGGCCATCAGCGCACGCAACGCGCCGCCGACTTCCACGGTCTGGTCGGCGACGATGCGGATGCCGCCGTCCCGGCGCACCGCGGCACTGACCTCCAGGTTCCCATCGGTGTTGACCGTGGCGCCGAACACCCTGGCGCCGGCATTGACCGCGCCGGTGGAGGCGACCACGGTGGACGCGGCGAACAGGTCCACGCGCCCGGCGCTGTCGATCGCGCCGCCGATCGACGCGCCGCCGCTGCCGCCCGCGTACTTGCCGGCCAGCAGGTCCAGCACCAGCTGCGCGTTGTCGACGGAGTCGGTGCCGTTGGCGATCCGCAGCAGTTCCTCCATCCTGCCGCCGCTCGGCGTGGTCACCAGCAGGCTGCCGACGTTGATCACGCCGCTGCTGCCGACCACGAAGCCGTGGGAGCTGGCGAAGAAGATGTTGCCGCCGATCGTGTCGTTGGCCTCGAGCAGGCCGTTGAGGGTGCCGTTGATCGTCGGCGCGCTCAGGTGGACCAGGTTGAGCAGGTTGTCCGCGCCGCCCGGCACGTACAGGTTGACCGTGTTGCCGGCGCCGACCTCGAAATGGCCGAAGGAGTTGAAGCCGGTGCGGCCGCGGATCGTGGTGGTCCTGATGTCGGTGACGTCGGCGTTGTCGATGCGCGGGACGATCGTGGTGGCGGTGTCCTTGACGCCGCCGGTCTCGGTCAGGGTGATGTTGTTGGCGGCCAGCGCCGCGGCGGGCAACGCCCCCCAGGTCGCCAGCAGGGCCATCGTCAGGCGGTTCGGCTGCAGCGCGCGGGGAGCGGCGCGGAAACCGTTGCGGGACGTCCTGGAATGGCCGTTGCTGTTCATGGCATGGGTCCTTGGCGCAGGCGGGTGCCTGCATGGGCGGCGCGGCCACTCCGGGCCGCACGGGCGGGTCGGAAAGAGGCGGCGATCAGTGCACGCGGAGCGCGCCGGACCGGCACGGCGGCAAGGGGAACGGGGGCCGCGCGGCAGACACCGTTGGCCCGGCCCGGCCGGTCGTGGCCGGCGGCAGGAGATCGATCGGACGGGCGCTTACCCCAGCGCCGGCCACCGGCGCGCGGCGCCGGCAGGTGCGATGCAGATGTTCCATGGTTCCCCCAAGAGTGGATCGGACGGGCTGCGCCGTCCCCTATCCCACAAACCGCGAAACGCATCGCAAAACTATCATGGGCACGCGGTGCGGCCCTCCCCGACCGCCATCGCACGGGTCCGGGCAATCCCGTTCCGTTTCAATGGATTGCATCGCTTTCATCCGCAACCGGCCGGGGAGCGCATGCGCCACCGGTGGTTGCGGGGGCCGGCCGGACCGATGAACGGTCAGTTCTGGCAGACGGGCGGCGCCAGCCAGGCCGGTGCGGACGCGGGTTCCCGCAGCAACGCCTGCCGCACGGCCGCCTCGACGGGCGGCTCCAGCTCGGCCATCAGCCGGATCGCACCGGCCACCAGCGCGGCCACCGGCATGCCATCGCGGTACAGCAGCCGGGCGCCGGCGATGCGCGGCACCTTCTCGCCGGCGACCACGGTGCCGGACAGGTTGAGCGGGTCCAGGGCGCTCACGCAGACCAGGGTGCCGTCGTCCTGCTTCTGCCGCGCCTTGCGCAGCAGGCCGATCGCTTCGGGCAGGGCGAACTGTTCGCCCGACAGGCCGCTGATGAAGCGCCCGCCGCGCACTTCGCCGCGCGCCTCCAGCCGGTGGTAGACGCGCAGCAGTTCGCGCCATGGCGGCAACCAGGCCGCCTCGCGCTCGAGCACGCGCCAGCAGACCACGCCATAGCGGCGCAGCAGGACGCGGGCGACGTGCTCGACCGCCTCCGGATCGGGGCGCGCGGGGCGTCCCGCGCGCGCTTCGGCCCCGGCACGGGCAGGCGGAGTGGCGGATGCGGCGGCGGCGCCGGTCCGCGACCCGCCTGCTGCCGCGCCATCGTCCCCGGGCGCGTCCGCCGTCGCCAGCGCACGCCGCACCAGCGCCCAGCGGCCGGCATCCTCGATCCCGAACATGGCCGCGCGCCGGCGGCCATGGCCTGGCACCGGCCGCTTCGACGCCGGCACCAGCAGCGCGCGCAGGCCGGCGAAGCTGTCGCAGTGCGCGCGGCCGCGCGCGACCAGTTCGGCCAGCGCATCCTCCAGCTCGGTCCGCAGCAGGCGCGTACCGGCGGCCATCTCGTCGAAGAACGAAGCGCCGTGCGTGGCGAGGAAATCGGCCAGCTTCTGCGCACGCGAGGACAGCACCGCGTCGTCGGCCTGCGGCGGGGCCAGCGTGGTCCAGTGCACGGCATTGCGCCGCGGCAGCAACAGCACCGGCGTCGAGCGCAGCGAGACATTGCCGCGCGGCGCGCCCGGCTCGGCCTCGGCCGGCCGCAGCCGCGTCCACAGCGTGCGCCCGGCGGTGCACAGGTCGTCGAGCCAGCCGATCGAGTAGTCGCGCACGCGCGCCGGCAGCAGCTCGCCCTCCCAGGCCGCGGCCGGCGCCTCGAAGCCCTCCAGTTGCGCCAGCACGCCGGCCAGCGCCTCCGGGCCGCCGACCCGGGTGTCCCGGGAGACCCGCTGCCAGTCGAACAGGAAGCGCAGGAAATCGCGCGGCGCCACCGGCTCGATCTCGCGGCGCAGGCGCTTGAGCGTGTAGCGGTGGATGCGCGCGAGCAGGTGGCGCTCGCACCATTCGTCGCCCGGCGCACCGGGCGTGAAGCGACCCTGCATCGCGTAGCCCTGCGACTGCAGCTTCAGCAGCGCCATGTCGGTGGCCAGCGGCGCCAGGCCCAGGCTGTCGGCCAGCGCCACGGCGGTCACCGGGCCCAGGCCGGTGAGGCGCGAACGCAGCAGCGCGACCGCCGCGTCTTCGCTCGTCCACCCGACCTTCGCGAACTCCTCCGGCACCGCGATGCCCGGCTGCTGCAGCGCGGACGGATGCAGCGCCAGCAGCTGCGGCAGGCGCTCGGCCGCCACCCACCACTGCCGGCCCGCGGCGGTGAGGCGGGTGGCGCGCGCGTCGCCCAGCAGCCGCTGCAGCAGCGGCGCCCAGGCCGGCTCACCGGCCGCCTCGGCGGCGGTGAGGAAGCCCAGCCCGGTCAGCACCTCGTGCATCTCGTCGGCGTTGCGCGCGCGTGGCCAGGCCTCGGCGCGGACCTGTTCCACCGCGTCGGCGTCCAGCCGGCCCAGGTCGGTGGCCGCCTGCGGGTCGGCGTAGCGGCGGGTCTGCACGGCCTGGGTGCGGCGCTCCTCCAGCGGCGCGTCGTCGAGGAAGGCATAGGGCCGCGCGTTGAGCGCTTCGGCCGCCAGCGGCGAAGGCGCGGTGACGTCGCGCGCCAGCACTTCGACGTCGCCGGCTTCCAGCCCGCGCAGCAGGCGCAGCCAGCCCTCGGTGTCCATCGCCTCGTGCAGGCAGTCGTCCAGGGTCTGCGCGACCAGTGGATGGTCGGGCACCTCGCGCTCGCCGACGATGTTCTCCAGGCACGCGACCTGGTCGGGGAACACGGTGGCCAGCAGGTCTTCGGATTTCATCCGCTGCAGCTGCGGCGGCACCTTCCTGCCGCCGACGAAGCGCGGCAGGGCCAGCGCGGTGGTCGCGTTCCAGCGCCAGCGCACCGGGAACAGCGGCGCGTCCAGCAGCGCCTGCACCAGCACGTCCTGCGCCGAGGACGAATGCAGGTACTTGGCCACCTCGATCAGCGGGAAGCTGTGGCTGGTGGACAGCGACAGCACGATCGCGTCCTCGGTGGCCGCGGCCTGCAGCTCGAAGTTGAACTGGCGGCAGAAGCGCTTGCGCAGGGCCAGGCCCCAGGCGCGGTTGAGCCGGCTGCCATGGGGGCTGTGGATCACCAGGTGGGTGGAGCCGGTCTCGTCGAAGAAGCGCTCGAACACGATGCGCCGCTGGGTCGGCATCGCACCGAGGGCGATCGCGGTGGAACCGAGGTAGTCGACCAGCTGGCGCGCGGCGTGTTCGTCGAAGCCGAGCTCGTCGATCAGCCAGGCGGTGGCGTCGTTGCTCCCCTCTCCCTCCGGGAGAGGGGCTGGGGGAGAGGGTTCGGGAGCACTACGCCGCTCACTGTCGCGTCGCTGGGCTGCCGTACCCTCTCCCCAACCCCTCTCCCGGGGGGCGAGGGGCTCAAGGCGCGAGGCCAGCTCCTCGCGCAGCCGCGACACGCCGAACGACAGCTCGTCGGTGCGCCCCGGCGCTTCGCCGAGCCAGAACGGAATGCTCGGCGGCATGCCCTGCGCATCCTCCACCCGCACCCGTCCGGGTTCGATCCGCAGGATGCGGTAGCTGGCGTTGCCCAGCTGGAAGATGTCGCCGGCCATGCTCTCGACCGCGAAATCCTCGTTCACCGAGCCGATGAAGGTCGACGACGGCTCCAGCACCACCGCGTAATCGCCGGTCTCGGGAATCGTGCCGCCGGACATCGTCGCCACCATGCGCGCGCCCTGGCGGCCGCGCAGGCGCCGGTTGACCGCATCGCGGTGCAGCCAGCCGGCGCGCGGGCCGCGACGGTCGCTGAAACCGTCGGCCAGCATCTTCACCACTTCGTCGAACCTGGCCCGCTCAAGCTTCGAATACGGCCAGGCGCGCCGGAACCAGTCGTACAGCGCGTCCTCGTCCCATTCGGTGGCGGCGACCTCGGCGACGATCTGCTGCGCCAGCACGTCCAGCGGCGCCGGCGGGATGCGCAGCGCGTCCAGTTCGCCGCGGCGCACGCAGTCCAGCAGCGCGGCGCACTCGACCAGTTCGTCGCGGGTCTGCGGGAACAACCGCGCCTTCGGCACGCCGCCGACATGGTGGCCCGAGCGCCCGGCGCGCTGCAGGAACGCGGCGATCGAACGCGGCGAGCCGAGCTGGCAGACCAGGTCGACGTCGCCGATGTCCAGGCCCAGCTCCAGCGAGGCGGTGGCGACCAGCGCCTGCAGCTCGCCGCGCTTGAGCTTCTGCTCGGCCTCCAGGCGCAGTTCCTTGGACAGGCTGCCGTGGTGGGTGCCGACCACGTCGCGTCCGAGCAGTTCGCCCAGGTGGAACGCGGCGCGCTCGGCCATGCGCCGGGTGTTGACGAACACCAGCGTGGTCCGGTGCGCGCGCACCCGTTCGACCAGGCGCGCGTAGACCTGTTCCCACTGTTCATTGGACATCACCGCCGACAGCGGCGTGGGCGGCAGTTCCAGGGCCAGGTCGCGCTGCTTGGCGTAGCCGATGTCGACGACGGCGCAGTCGGGCACGTCGGTGGTCGCCTTGCCGCCGAGCACCGCCTCGCTGCCGGCCAGCGGATCGGCGCCGCTCCAGCCGGGCAGGCCCTCGCGGGTGGGATAGACGTTGGCACCGCCGACCAGGAACCGCGCCACCTCCTCCACCGGCTTCTGCGTGGCCGACAGCCCGATCCGCACCAGCGGCCGCCCGCACAGCGCCTCCAGCCGCTCCAGCGACAGCGCCAGGTGGCTGCCGCGCTTGTCGTCGGCCAGGGCGTGGATCTCGTCGACGATCACGCTGCGCACCGTGCCCAGCATCGCCCGGCCCGAAGCCGAGCCGAGCAGCACGTACAGCGATTCGGGCGTGGTCACCAGGATGTGCGGCGGCTTCCTGCGCACCTGCGCGCGCTCGGCCTGCGGGGTGTCGCCGGTGCGCACCGCGGCGCGGATCTCCACGTCCGGCAGGCCCAGCTCCAGCAGCGCGTCGCGGATGCCGGCCAGCGGCGCCTCCAGGTTCAGGCGGATGTCGTTGGACAGCGCCTTCAGCGGCGAGATGTAGAGCACGCTGGTGCGGTCGGCCAGCCCGCCGCCATTGGCCAGGCCTTCGCGCACCAGTGCGTCGATCGCGGCCAGGAACGCGGTCAGGGTCTTGCCCGAACCCGTGGGCGCGGCCACCAGGGTGTTGCGTCCGGCCATGATCGCCGGCCACGCCGCGGCCTGGGCCGGCGTGGGAGCGGGAAAGGCGCCGTCGAACCAGCGGGCGACGGCAGGGTGGAAGGCGTCGAGGGTCATGGCCGATGGCGGATGCGCGAAACCGCAGCCTGCGCCGCTGCGGTCGCAGCGGCTGAGACGCGCCCGGGCACGGGGATCACGCGGGGAAATCGAATATGCGCCCGGCCCCGGGGCGCTTCAACCGCAAGGGCTCGGGACCACCTGAGTATGTTCAGGCGGGAGGTGCGGCGCGACAGGAAAAAACCGGGGTGGTGGGCCGTGATGGATTCGAACCATCGACCAGCGGATTAAAAGTCCGATGCTCTACCGACTGAGCTAACGGCCCGTTGGTCTTTTCCTGTACCGGCGCTCGGCCGGGCGGGCATTTTACCCGATCGGGCCGCCCACACGCCGCCCCGCTCTTTTGTAGGAGCCCGCATGAGGGCGACCCGAGGGCGTTGGAAGCCGCGACGGCCGCCAGCGCGAGGTTGGCTCCGATAAGGGGGAGCGTTGGACGCGGCTGCGATCCGGCCTCCTCGGGTCGCCCCTGAAGGGAGCTCCTACAAAGGCGGGTCAGAGGTTCGCGTAGCGGGTCGGGTCGGGCACGCCGGCGGCGGCGAAGCCGGCGGCGCGCAGGCGGCAGGCGTCGCAGTGGCCGCAGGCGCGGCCCTCGGCGTCGGCGCGGTAGCACGACACGGTCTGGCCGAAGTCCACGCCCAGGCGCAGCCCTTCGCGCACGATCTCATCCTTGCCCATGCGGATCAGCGGTGCGTGCACGCGGATCCCCGCCCCTTCCACGCCGGCCCTGGTGGCCAGGTTGGCCAGGCGCTCGAAGGCCTCGATGAACTCCGGGCGGCAGTCCGGGTAACCGGAATAGTCGACCGCGTTCACGCCGCAGAAAATGTCCGCTGCGCCCAGCACCTCGGCCCAGCCCAGCGCCAGCGAGAGCATGATCGTGTTGCGCGCCGGCACGTAGGTGACCGGGATGCCTTCGCCACCGGCGTCCGGCACCTCGATGTCGTCGGTCAGGGCCGAACCGCCGAT
>CAZBDE010000024.1:0-22144 GCA_964490415.1 uncultured Pseudoxanthomonas sp.
CTTGAAAACCGTTGAACCGCAAGGTTCCGGGGGTTCGAATCCCTCCTCCTCTGCACAGTAGTAATTACTACAAATCAAAAGCCCGAATTCTCTATGAATTCGGGCTTTTTTGTTTTTACACCATCCCAAAACATATCAAAGAATAGCATTCCCTGAGTGCCAAATCAGTGCCAGTCCAAACCCAAAAAATAACTGGCACTGAGAAGCACCTAAGTAGCTGATAATCAAGCATATCATTAACTGAACATCTTGATACCGGCTCAATGACGAAGCAACTTTAAACTTCATCAGGGATATGAGTACAACAGTATCAGTTAGCTTTTATTTAAGAGCCTCCAGAGCAAAAGCAAATGGCAAAGCTCCAATCTTCATGCGTGCTACGTTGGGTCGTGATCACTTCGATTCAAACACAAAGCTCTTCATCAACCCCGAACACTGGTCTGGCGAGTTTGGTAAAGTAAAGGCCACATCAGCGGAAGCCTCGAAGATGAACGAACTATTTGATTCGTTTCGGTTAAAAGTCTTCGATCACCAACGCGAGCTTATTGCAGCAGGCAAAGCCTTAACCATTCAGGCCATCAAAGAAAAATGGGTGGGTAAATCAGCTACCGTACGCCCCCGCATGCTGCTTGAAATCTTCGAGAACCACAACGAGCAAATGAAAGTATTGATCGGTCAGGAGTTTTCACCACTCACCTATGAGCGTTATGTAACCTCTAAAAAGCATACGCACAGCTTCATCAAATGGAAGTACGGTATTGACGACATAAACATCCAAGACCTGGTATTTGAGTTTATTACTGAATATGAATTCTGGCTAAAGTCCGTTCGCAAGTGCGATCACAACACCACCATAAAGTACCTGTCCAATTTCAAGAAGATAGTAAACATCTGCATCAAGAATGGTTGGCTCCAGCGTAATCCATTCTTTGGTTACAAAATGACCAAGCGCGAAATAGAGCGCCCGTATTTAACGAAGGAAGAAATTGAGATAATAGCCTCCAAGAAATTCTCAGTTCCGCGCATTGCGCAGGTACGGGATATTTTCCTGTTTAGTTGCTATACAGGGTTGGCTTATGCTGATGTGAAAAAATTAAGCCGGTCAGAAATATCCACCGGCATTGATGGCGATAAATGGATTTTCACCCACAGGCAGAAAACAGAAACCGCTACCCGTGTTCCGTTGTTGCCGGTGGCGCAGGCAATACTTGTAAAGTACAGTGAACACCCTCAGTGCCTGAATGAAGGCCGTTTGCTTCCGGTGTTAAGCAATCAGAAAATGAATGGCTACCTGAAAGAAATTGCTGACTTGTGTGGCATTACTAAGAAAATGACCACCCACACAGCACGCCATACATTTGCCACTACCGTAACGCTTACCAATGGTGTACCTATCGAAACCGTTAGCCGCTTATTGGGGCACAAGAATTTAAAAACTACACAGCACTATGCGAAAATTCTTGATGTCAAGGTAAGCGAAGATATGAAGGTGCTTAAAGATGTATTTAAGCCGGCAGAACCGGAAAGCAATGTCCAGGCGGCCAGCGCATAAATTAACTAAGCCCACCCCTCTCCTTTTGGAGAGGGGCCGGGCTTGCCTGCTGGAGCTTTAACGTAGGCAGGGGTGACACTCAATACCCGGGGTTTTGAGCATTTTTCATAGCCGGGGTATTAAGTATCTGATATTCCGGTATTGGATACAATACGTCTGTTGATTGCCATGTATTTCCCTTAATAGGTTCCAGTATAGCGTCTGCTCGATTTGTTCGTTTTAAGTCAAGCCACCGATGACCCCATTCTGTAAATAGTTCATGCTTCCGTTCTTCTTCAATGGCTAATAGTAGTGAGGCTTTATCACTTGCAGGTGTGTCGCCTAAACCTGCCCTATGGCGAATTACATTTATATCCTCCTGAGCGCCCGAAATATTGTCCCGCTGTGTGCGCGCTTCTGCACGGATTAGATATTGCTCTGCCAATCTCAATACTGTGGAATATTCCATTGGTGGATTGTCATTAGTTGTATTGTACTTTCTAACATTATAATATCCAGAAGGATTCAAGTTAATCCATGTTACCCGTGAATCACCTGGTTCAAAAGAAGTAGCAAATTCTGCTCGAAGAGAACCATAAATAGGCGTAGCCGCAGCGCGAAAAGTTGCCCGATCTACCGGACGAAATTCACTCCACCATTGCAATATTGCTTCACTGCTATTGGTCATAAATATGCCATTCAAACTGCTGCTGAGTGAATATAATTCTGTATTTGATATTATAGCGCTTGCCTTTGCTTCTGCATTCGTCCAATCTCCCATGTATAGATATACTCTGGCGAGCAAAGCAGTTGTTGCATATTTATTCGTCCTGACTCTTTCGTCACCAGCTAATGAGTAGTCTTCAGGTAAGAGATTCTGTGCTTCAATTAAATCACTAACAATCTGCTGATAAACAGCATCTACTGACTGTCGTGAAAGATTAGAGTTTATTTGATGATTTGTAGTTGTTACGATAGGTACATCCCCAAACAGATTCACCAGATAAAAATTACAAAATGCTCGAATAAATTTGGCTTCACCTTCAAGTTGCATTCTCATAGAGGAGGATATCTTTGTTGATTCATTGACACCTTCAATAATAGCATTCACATCATATATTGTTTTATACAGTTGGCTCCAAAGGTTTAGAATTTGGGGATTACTTGGTAACAATTCATTGGCATTAAATTCTTGACGATCAGGATTGGCGTTATAATTGATCTGTTCATCAGACGAATAGGTTCCCCAAAATGAAATACTTGTAGCGCCACCATTTGCAAATCCTTGACTGCTTACACTGTAATAGACATTGATCATAGCGGCATTGGCAGTTGCATCATCACTGAACACTGTGGATTTTACCAAACCTGTGCGAGGAGGGTCTATTTTTACAAAGTCATCACAGGCAGTTAATGTAAGCAATGCAGTTAATGGCAAAAACCTTCCAGCTCGGAGAAAATGCTTTAATATGTTATTATGTTCGTTTTTCATAGCATACTTCATTTATTAAAAGGAAATTGAAACACCACAAGTCAGGATTCTTAATGGCGGGAGAACATAGGTTTGATTTTCAGGGTCTAATCCTTTATAACCAGTGACTGTTAATAAGTTTTGCCCTTGAATAAATACTCTGACATTAGAAATACCAACCCTGCTTATCCAGTTAGAAGGGAATAGGTATGAGATTGAAATATTTTTCAACCTTATAAAAGAAGCATCACTTACCGAGCGATCACTTACCTGGAGCCTTCCATATGGCGTAGAGGTTTGTGAGTTTATGCCAAAACGTTGAATGTCCGACTCATCGTTTTCATTCTGCCAACGGGATAATACATAGTCCGTCTGGTTAAACATAAGACCTGGTGTCTGCGATAGAGTGATGTAATTGCGACCTTGTTGCTTGGCAAACTGAAATAGGAAGTCAAACCGAAACCCCTTGTAGCTTAAACTGTTCTGAAATCCGCCATAAAATTTTGGCCCGATGAATTTAACTGTCTTTCTATCGGCAACGGTAAAATTTCCATCACCATCAATGTCCTCAAATTGATAAATGCCGGTTGTGGGATCAACACCCAAATAATGATAAGTCATATCAATGGTTAAAGGCTCACCCACCACATAGCGGTTTGAGTACACTGGAAACAGGGCTAAATCAGGAAACTCCAAAAGTTCATTTTTGGGAACAGAAATATTCAAAGAAGTTGTCCAAGCAATAGTTTCTTTCTGTATGTTAATTGTATTGAGTTCAATCTCAATTCCGCTGTTTTGAACAGTGGCAGGAAAATTCGCCTGGATGGAAGTAAATCCGGCTGTTGGCGGCAAGGGGTTGCCTACCAATTGATTGGATGAACGGTTACGGTAAAAACTTATCGAGGTAAAAATTCTATCCTTAAAAAAACCAAGTTCCAAAGCAGCTTCAAGTTTTTTATTGGTTTCCCATGCAAAGTCGGGATTGCTTAAACTAACTGGGGTAAGACCGACTATGCCTTGATATGTACCTGATGAAGTTGTGTAGGCATCAAGGTATCTGTAGTCGGAGAGCTGATCGTTACCCGTAATACCATAGCTACCGCGTAATTTACCAAAGGACAAAAATGAAGATGCTCCTTTCATAAAGTTTTCATCCGAAAAAATCCAAGCAGCGCCTATCGCGCCAAAATTGGCGAACTGCTTATCAGGGCCGAAGCGGCTTGAGCCATCCCTTCGTCCTGTAATATTGACTATGTATTTAGCGTTATACGCATAGTTAATCCGACCAAACACAGCATGATATCGGTATTGGGAGTAATAGTTTGTACTTAATGTAGGGTCAGGAGCCGCGCCAATATTTTTCATGAGCGCTTCACTTGTAAAACCCGTGGCAATTTGTTCTAACCCCTCAGTAGTCTGGTCAAGAAACTGAGTGCCGATAAGAACATCAAGCACACCATTTCCAATCTTTGGTTTCCAATTTGCCTGTGGCTCTACAATCCAGTTTTGAAAGGTACTGTTAGAAAAGACTGTTGTATTAAAATAATTAGAAACTACTGAAGGCGCTCTTGAACTCAGTGGTACGAGGTTAAAAGCATCCATATTTATATTTGTGAACCCCGCTCTTAATTTCAATTCAAGGCTTGGCAAAAGCATATAACCTATTTCTGTGCTCGCTATTAAATTGTTGGTCTTTGCTTCATACCTGCGTTTAAGAAATGCTACCGGATTCTCATAGACACCCTGTGTATCCCATCCATCCCAATTCAGATCACCATTCTCATCGTAAAGAGCCGGAGCGTTTGGAGGGAGTAATACAGCAATCCCTGTCAAGTCCTTGTTTATTAAATCGGAAATACTCGCTGAATAATTAACTTTTGCATAAGTTTTTAGCTTTTGGTTAGGACTTGTATTTGAAATGCCAATATGAGCAGAAAAACGTTGGTCACTATTATCTCCAGGCAGCACCGTGGTTTCTTTGTGATACCCAGCACCAAATGAAAATTGAGTGTATTGCTCTCCTCCTGAAAAAGATAGTTGGGCATCAGTTGTTCGAGCAGTACCGCCAATTAGTTCTTTTTGCCAGTCGGTATAACGTGTAGTGTCCCACACAAGTAGGTCACGGGCATTTCCGACAGTTGGAGTAACACCATCATTGGCAAAAGCTTCTTTGCGCATGGAAATGTATTGTTGAGTATTAAGTAAGTCTAACTTGCGGGTTACGTGGCCAACACCTGTATAAAAGTTCATATCAACCTTTGTTTTTCCTGCCTTTCCTTTTTTAGTGGTGATGAGTATTACACCGTTGGAACCTCGTGAGCCGTAAACACCTGTTGCGTCAGCGTCTTTTAACACTTCAATACTTTCTATATCCGAAGGGTTTATATTGTTAAGCGGACTGCTCCCATAATTCAAAATCTGTGAAGATGTTTCGGAAAACGACATAGGTGTAGATGTATAGGGTACACCGTCAACAATGAACAAAGGGTCATTTCCATTGGCAATACTATTCGTCCCCCGGATACGAACGCGAAAGTTCCCACCGGGCACACCGCTTTGCTGCGTGATTTCTAAACCCGGCACACGGCCTTGCAATGCAGCAAGTGGATTTTGTACCGGTTGTTTTTCGATAACTTCAGCTTTTACTTTGCTAATATTACCTGTACGCTCTTTGTCGGTCACTTGCCAGTAGCCGGCATTGATTACCACCTCGCCTAATGAAGAAACATTTTCTTCGAGCCCAACATCAATTACCAAACGGTTGCCTGCGATTACCTCTATGGTTTTATATCCTATAAAAGAGAACACAAGCACATTATTGTCTTCGGCCTGAAGGGTGTAGTTACCTTCAGCATCCGTACTCGTTCCTTGTGTAGTCCCTTTAACCACCACATTCACTCCGGCAAGCGGAAGTTGCGTGGCAGCATCCGTAACCGTTCCGGTTACAGTGGCAGCTTGTTTGCGCTCGGTACGCTGGTCAGGTTCATCTATGAGAGAAGCCTTTTCGTTGGGATTTTCTCGTTGCCATTTTAGGGTAATGGCTTCTTCTTTTTCATGTACCTTGTACTTTATCCCGTGAGGTGTTAGCAGCTCATCCAACAGGTCGCGCAGGGTGCGCTTTTCCGCCTCGATGGAAATTCTTTCGCCCAGGTTAAGCTGATCCTCGCTGTAAACAAACTTAATTTTGGCAGCCCCTTCAATTTCCTTTAAGGCATTTTCAAGCGGTACATCGTTCAGGGTAAGAGTAACTTTCCTATCTAATACTTGCGCATAGTTAGTGTGCGCAACTGCTATGCCGCACAAAAGCATAGCCATCATTCCCTGCACTGCACATATCCTCATAACTTTCCAGAGTTTCTTTTTAACAGTAAACCATTTTTCCATAGATTTGATGTGTTGTTTTGTTTTGATTCCGATGTTTGAAAAAGACAAAGCACCCCCGTTCCATCCCGTGCAAGGGAAGGATTTAACACTGGGGAAACCTTAACAGGAGTGGTGACTACACTCCTGTTTTTGTTTAAGTGGAGTTTATAAAGTGAATAAGGAAGGGTTTCATATAAATTAGGTTTAGGGTTTCAGGAAAAAATCAGTTACAGCCGCTTCCGCGAACCATTACTTTGCTTCCGCTTATCGTGTACTCCATATCGAGTACTTCGGAGATCATTTGCAGGGTGCTTTCAAGCGAATGATCGGTAAAGTCAGCGGTAATACGGCATGTATTCAGTTGCTTGCTATCAACAGTAAATTTTACATTGAATTTTTTTTCTATCCGGTTAATAACATTTTCCATTGTTGCGCTGCTGAACTTCATATTATATTCCGTGCTGGCAAGGATCCTGGGCACATCGCTTTCATCCATCGTTACTTTTTCTATAACGCCATGTATGTAAGTAATCTTTTCGTTAGGCGCTACATCAATAATTTTATTTTCAGGAATTGAAATGGTTACCTTGCCTGTAAGCAATTTTAGTTCAACACTGTCATTGCTTGATTTCAGGCTGAAGCTCGTACCTACTACTGTCACCTCCACTTCTCCACACTGAATGATAAAGGGACGATTAGCGTCTTTGGCTACTTCAAAAAAACCCTCACCGCTAATTTGTGCATGGCGTTCAGTGCCATCGGAGTTTTCATAGTAGGATAGTTTGCTTTGCCCCTTGAGCCAAACGATAGTACCGTCATTCAGTATCTTTTTTTCAACCTCGCTTAGGGGAACATCTGTAATCTGAACGTGCGGTTCAACCGTATATCGAACGACAAAGTAAGATGCAGTAACCAGCAGCAATATTGAGGCCGCTGCCTTTAGCCAGAAGCCGGTGCTTATAGTGCGTTGTGCCATGTTCTTTTTGGGATTCGCTATTTCATTACTGATTTTATCAAACAATGCCGCTTCATCGGCTTCATTCCACGATACCTTCTTCTCGCCCTTTTCCGTGCTCAATAGATCCAACCAGGTATCAAATTTAGCTTTCTCGCCTTTAGATAGGTTTCCTCCTAAGTATTTCCTTAACGTGCGGTAAAATCCTGATTTGCTCATGTTCTAACAGTCCGTGCAGGCCAAGTAAGCCCGCTATATATTGCAATCAGGCAACTCATGTCTAACGCACAAAATAAAGACACTTTTTTTCAAAATAATACCAAAACCCCCATACCCTTAAAGAAGGATAGGGTTTCTTTTCCGCTTTGGAAAAATCATGTGCCCCCTTCCGGAGAGGGACGGGGTGTAGCCAGGTTTCGTACATCCCTTCGCCACGCATCGTAAATGGGGGGATAATGTTCATTCACCCTGTTTTGCACACGCTCCAGGATTGCCCCTGCCTCTTGCAATTGGGCTTTCAGGAGTTTCAGTTCCTCGACTTTCTGCATGAAGTACGATTGGTTAATTCTCCTGTGGAGGTCAATATCAAGCGATCTGTTCATGTGATGCACGATGCGCTGAAGGCGGTCAATCATTTTATCTAACTTTTCAACAGACACAAAAGGCCGGTTGCCTGACACAGCATTCATATCTAACCTAAACTGTATGAAGAAGTTTGCTGCATAAAAAAGAGCAATCCGGCCTTTTGTGTGTATTAAGGTTTCTTGATAGGCTTTACTTCAATGCTGAAATCCTGTTCATCCGGAGGCAGGCACATATCGCGGGTGCAGGCCATAAATCTTACCTTGCCTTTAATGTTAGTATAAGGCGTATACAGCTTTATCTTTTGAGAAAAAACGGCAACCTTTGAAAGCCAGATAATATCAATCATAAAGATGCTGTCATAAAACTTAAAGGAATCGCTTTTCTCTTCGGGCTTACCGATAAGCGAATATTCACCACTTTTATCAAACGTAAATTGAGTAGGTAGCGGGCCTCCTTCTTCCATAAATTGCGAATAGATATGCCAGCCCGGGGCGAGTACTGCCGTTGCCACCAGCGTAGTTTGCTGGCCGGTAGTTGGCTCAGTCCTGAAATGCCACGTTACAGGCGTGTGCCGTTGCGCGTTGACAGGACTGCTTAACAGGAGGCAGATAAAGACAGTGAATAGCGCAGTGTAGTGTTGCAGTTTTTGTAGCATGAGTTTGAAGCGCAGAGTTTTTTGTACTGATATATAAAACAGTTAACTCATGCTAAACCCACAAATTTTCTTTCACTTTCTTTTAAGATGTTTGATTTTCCCTTGCAGCCTGCCCTGCAAAATTCATAAGACCAAGTGTTATTAAATAAATTGATTCCGCTTCTTTCCTTGTAAAATCCTTTTTTAAACCTATGTGGTGAGTTTTAGAAGATATTGCCGACAATGATTTATCGACTTCATCAATCCATGTAAAGGTGGTACTATCAATTTTGCTTAACCATTTAAAGGTTGTTTCTGATGCTGTACCATTTTTTATTTTATTAAGATTTCTGCTTAACGCATCCAGTATATGTCTGCAATGTGCAACACACTTATTGTAATCGTCCTTATTGAAGTAATCCTGCGCTTGGTTAAATTCTGAAATAATATCTTTATAATCTTCTCCGATAGCGTTATGGGTTAACGGAATTTCAATCAGCTTAAAGCCGGGGTAGCCAAGCGCAGGAAGGAGTTTCTCAACCCAATAAGATTTAGGCACTACAAACTGTACTTGTCCTCTGAAATTCTCGACCTGTTCAACACCCCATGTAATATCGTTATCAATAAGATTCAACGCTTCTTTGCGTAATGCGGTAAATGTAAAATCTATTCTCAGGGTTAAATCACCGCCATTCCTATACTTTTGAACAGCAAAAATAGAAGCATCATCCAGATAGAACCTTAACCAGATACCGGTTTCAATTTCTCTATCAAATAGATTTATTGCACATGGCGTATCAGACGATGATAATTGAATATTGCTGTTAAGAAGTAATAAATTCGACTGAACATTAAGGAAGTCGAAGCCGGTATTTTTGTTGCCGTCTGGAAGTTTGAGTTTAAGGCCAAGAAAAATTTTAATAAAAGACCTGAGCCCGTCATGCTCCGCTACAACGTGCTCAAGTGACACGTTTATATCTTGCATTCTGGAGCCGATTGAAAAACTTCCGTTGGGCATCTATATTAATCGCAAAACTTATACATTAATGGTAATCATACTTTCTACTGGGGTGTATAAATCCACATCGGTCGCTGCTGTTTCTATTGTAACGATTAATGAATACCTAACCCTTCCATTGTAACGTTTCAGTTTCTTCCGTAACCGCCACCAACCATTTACTGGATACACAGCAATATTTTTCATATTCGCAAGTTCTGCCCCTGTTCCTGCCCAAATATCTTTATGAATGCTTCCGGTGTTTCTTACCTTCTCTCCTAACAGCCAATTGTCTGATTGTGTAACAATAGTTGCCTCTTCATCCTCCTGACGAGCTGCTCGGTTAATTCTTATTTTAAATTCATCAAGACTTTCCAATGGACGCTTCATTTTAAACCGCAGCCCATGTGATTGATAATTGAACTTGGAACTGAAATACCGATTCCCTGGATTGGGTTCAATAAAATAAGATAATGTTACAGTAAGTTTAACTTGTTGCTCACCAAGTGATGAAAGTTCATTTTCCGGCCAAGGAAGATCAAAAATATGGAGCTCGTTTGTCTTGACGGTACTACCTTCAAGAATAAAGGGTTGGATTGTTCTCTCTGCAATAAGAGTTAATGAGTTGTTTAAACTATAGAGAGCTCTATTCAAGTCAGGTACACCGTATCCAAATGTTCGTATCAAATCTTTCTTAGAGGCAACAGTAAGTGTTTCTATTTGATTGCCTCCTAACATTTGAGATGTCCAATTTGAGGCATGAACAATTATTCCCCTAATAGTTTCAGGCCATAATAAATTATACTGTTGATAAATTCGGGCGGCAAGATTTGAAGCCAATGCTGTTGCTGCGCTTGTGTCTCTAAAATCTGTAAAATGGCTTACTGCAAAGTTCTTAGCCGTTGTCAGTAGTTGCAGGGATGCAGGATACACGATAGAGTTATTTTGCACCGCATAATTACCAGCCTCCATTACCACGTCCGGTTTTATCGGCCATTGCCTGTCGGATAAACATGAGGTAGAGCTACAAGGTGCAATAGTCCCTCTGGGCGCCAGCGGTGTGGATGCAGGAAATTCCGTTAAGTCTATAGAATCTTTTTCCGTATATCCACCAACAGAAATTGCATTAAACGCCTGAGCCGGATCATGGATAAACTCAGTTTTGTTTTTCGCGGGGTATTGAGAATGATCATCATGATACACATTCCCAACTGAAATAAATAGTAAGCTCTTATCAGTGCTTATTCCTGTTTCGCCAAAAGTGATCTTATCAACCGCACTTGACCAAGATGATGGTTTACCTCTATCCCGGTTATCTTCTGAAGTTACAGCCATACAAAAAATGCGCTTTCGGTCAGGAGCCATCACAATAGCCCTATTGACGCATTCAATAGTTACCTGTCCATAAACTTCAGGATCATGCGGGGCGTTGGCATTAATGATTTTGACAGATTCTAATTGATGAAAAATTTGAACAGGATGTGTTGAAGCAAGTGGCTCGGTGAGGTCTCCATAAAGTGCCAGTCCTGCCATTTGAGTGCCGTGTCCCGTTGCATGACCATCCAAATTTCCCCAAGCAGGATTAACAGAATCCATGCTTGCATTAGGAAGAAATGAACTGATTAACGGATGACCGTTATTCACTCCAGTATCAAGGATACATATTGCAACAGGTGTCCCATTTGGTTGTGATTCAATCCTTCCAATCAGGTCATTGACCCATTCTTGTTGTTCAAAGTTCCGCAAGTCAGTAAAGAAGTCAGCAGTATTTTTTGCCTTTCTTATTTCTGCCAAATTGTCCAGAAGCAAAAGAGAAGACGAAAGTTGCAAAATAGTACCTCTTACCAATCGAATGATATGCTCCGGCATCAGCAACCTTCTTTCTCCAACACTTACGCCAGACGCAATTAATTGTGTGACTACTTTTTGATCTTCATTTAAGTCTTCTTCAAAGTTTTCCCTGCGCAGCCATATTTCCCACCAAATTTGCTCCTGTGCTGTTGGAAATTCCAACGTAGGCTCATTCCAGAATGAGCGTAGGGATGCGATTCTAATATCCAGAATATTGCTAACTAATCTGGCATTCTTCGGATTACCTTCAGCAGTGACTTGTGTCGAATAATCTTCAACCTTTTTTATCAGGCTGCTCAATCCTTTTGACCTGACCGCTACCAGAGCCCGGAATTGGTTATCTTCTTTTACAGAACTTAAAAGATGGTAATTACCAGACCGATTATCTTCAAAGCTGTCAAAAGCTAACTCGACATCGAAATCTGAAATGAAATCAATGTAAATTACATCCTCACGAATAAGGTTTTCAGGTAAGGGACCTGTCTGGGCAAGTTCAGCCTGTTCTCTGACCGCCTCTAATTTCGCTTTTACTGATTGCCCATGTTCAGAAGGATTTCTTTGTTTGATTACAAAGCTGCTACCACCGGTTAGTGGACTTGTGTATCGCTCTGAAGAGTTTCTGCCTGAAAAAACAATATGTCTTTTAAATTCATTTGGTTCAGGCATAAATACGGATTACAGTTGGGAGTCTTTTGATTTTCGAGCTACCAAGAACGAAAGCAATGATTTTTCCGATACAGAATCCTTGCCGTTTATCAGCATTTCCTTGATAGCTTCCTGGCATGATCGTATCACATCTGCATAACTTAATCCCACTGCTTCATCGACTAAATGGGCGAGGGTATTTTCACCACTTAACTTAAATCCTTCAAGATGCTTTTTGAAAGTGATTGAAAGTTCTTCTCTTCCTGGCAATGGATATTCAATAATATCGTCAAACCTTCTGAACAAGGCTTTGTCCAGTGCTTCGGGCAAATTTGTTGCAGCTATAATTATACTGTGAGAATCATCTTTCTCTATGTTAAGCAAAAAGCTGTTAAGTACACGTTTTATTTCTCCGACATCATTTCCGTAACTTCTGTTCGACCCAATGGAATCAAATTCATCAAATAGATATACCCCCCTTGTGTTCTGCATAGCATCAAAGATCAGGCGTAGCTTGGAGATTGATTCCCCCATGAATTTTGTGATTAGCCCGTCAAGACGTACGATGAAAACAGCAAGACCAAGTTCTCCGGCTAATGCTTGTGCTGTCTTGGTTTTACCACAACCAGGTTTGCCAATCAGGAGTAACTTCCTTCTTGGGTGAAGATTGTGCTGTTGCAATACCTCAAATTTTCTGTGCTCGGTAACAATCCGGTTCAGTGAAGCGGCCAGATGCGGACTAAGGATCATATCCTTTAGCTTCACCTTGGGATAGAACACTTCCAGCAGATCGCTTAGCTCGCCACGGGGCGAAGCAATTGGAATCGTCTTTTGGAGTTTCAGGGTAGATGCACTTCGTTCTTCTTTGGCGCGGTCAATAAGTGTGCGAATCTCATGCGCAAGGGTAGTATGGCCCTTTTTCGCTTCCGAGGCAGCAATTTGCATTGCGGTTGAATAAAAGCGGGCATCATCTCCTTCCGAGAAACTTTTGATCAATGACTTTATTTGTTCTGCTGCAGCCAATGTATTCGAAGTTTAAAAACTTACAATTATAAGATACCCAATGCTGTTGAAAAAATCTTCCTCCCTGATAAGGAATACTAATAGACAATACCAGCCGTTCTCAATTTAAGAATTTTCAACAAGACCCTCAAAATTCCTTAAATTTAAACCATTGGACATATCCTGAAAATGGATATTTAGTGATTTGTCAGTCCGAAAAACACGCTAATGAGTATCCCATAATGAAGCCTTCAAATGGAACTACTTTGTTGATTTTGACTGTACCGAAGTTTAAACTTTAACACTATTAAAATGGCTAAATCAGATAAGATCAACTTGCCCGCATTAAACGATGTTGATTCGGAAACAATAGTAGATCAAATTACAAGCTCACTTGGCTTTCCAAGAAATGTACTCGCTTCAAATGAAGAAATAGAGCTTGTCTGGCATCCATTAAAAAAAGAATTAAACTCCATTCGTCTTGAATATCGGCATGAATTACTGGCCAGGATGGTTGTTGCAATCCGTGTTGGACTTTTTAGCAGTGCTGTCAATGAAATGTGGAATACTGCAATAATCGTAATCCGGCAAAAAATCAAGGACTTTGGCCTCGAAGAAGCAAATCAATTTTTAGCCTTTAATCTTGACGATAGAAAATTCAAGGAATTGAAGGATAAAGAAGTTCTTGACATTGCAGTTGAATTAGGGCTTTTAGGAGAGGATTCATATTTTTTTCTCAACCATTGTAGGGAGATAAGAAATAACTATTCCTCTGCTCATCCCTCTAATTCAACACTGGATGGTACAGAACTTAACTACTTTATACATCAATGCGTAAAACATGTACTTAGCAATGAGGTAAAGTATTATGGGTTTAGAAGCGATGAGTTTCTAAACTCAATAAAAGGATCAAAGCTTGACGATGATGGAATAGATACCCTGTCTGAGAAAATTAAAAACACCAACGAATTACAAAAGCTTGCGATTCTAAAAGCTTTGTTTGGAATTTATGTTAACGAGAAGAACGAGGAATTTGTAAGGCAGAATTGCTTAAATGTTTCACGGAAGAATTGGGGTTATTTTTCAGAGCGGGCTAAATCGGAAATTCTTGTCATGTATTCAGATTATTTAGTTCAGGACGACACGAAAAAACAATATGCTAGATTGTTTTTTGAAAGAGTAGGTGCTATTGAGATTCTTCCGAAAGATCAGCAAGTTTCAATTGTGAGAAAAATTATTAAACAGCTTGAGGATGCTCATAATGGTTTTGATAACTTTTATAACGAAGTGCCCTTTGCAGAGCGATTAGTGAATTTCCTAAAAAAAATCCCCGAGCAGATAATTAAAGAATATGTATACGTTGTAAGCCTGTGCTTTGTTGGAAATGCTTATGGAACATCAAGACAGGCGGAACCATTTTATAAGCAAATGATTGAAAATTTTACTGTAAGGGAAATCGATAAATTGTTTGAATTAACGAATGAAGATAATTACTTAAGCCACAGCCTTAAGCATTACTATCGATGTAAGATCAAATTTAAACAACTGCTTCAACTGCTTAACTCAGAATCTATCCCGACAAAGTGGAAAGCATCTTATAATAAGTTAGTCAAATAACTACACAAAGTTTCCATAAACAACTCTGATTGATATTTTAACGATAAGCTTATAGCCCATGAATCAATTCTGGTTCGAAATGCATGATTTAAAAAGACGCAAACTAAATAGCTCGGTTTGGATCCCCCTTAGATCAGCAAAAGAAATTCGAAATACAGTTCGCTTTGGTTATGTCGGCTACCAGGAAGAGTTTTTGGGGCATGGCTCTATAGTCGCCCCAATAGACAAAAAGGGAATAGCTTACAAATATGGGTGGAACGATATTGGAATAAATTCTTTTCATAGAGGAAGAGTAGCAGATAATGTTTATGAGCCATCTGATATTTTTCAATCGGAGAGCTTTAATGCAATCAATCTCGTCCTAAACCAGCATTTCAATAGCTACACCGATTCTGATGAGTGGCATTTACACCAGGATTTAGTTGTAACCCTTGGATTAAAAAGAGAAAAAGATATTTGGGTTTGCCCAAGTCAGGGATACATAGAGGCGGCCAGAATGGAGAGAAATGCTAATAACTCACCTGTATTGCTTGAAATCAGGAATCAATTTCTCAAAGACTATTTATGCGCAAGAAAGTGTGGTCTGTACATTACCTCGTTCTTTAGCAGAGATATTATCTGTGACGATAAATCTTTCCTATCATGGAACGAAAATTCTATAAAGGAAAAGGATGATAAAAATAATTGGGAATGGGAGTGTAGAACTATGGAGATTCATGAAGGAGGGCATCCTTTCGGTCAAAAAATAGCAATCTCACATGTTGGCAGAACTGATATTGATGAAAACGATGATATTCCAGATATGACATCATTTCCGTCTGATGAGAATGTCAAAGACGAATTTTGGGAAAAAGAAAATAAAGGGAAAAAATTATATAGGATTATAGCTGACCTATGGAAAAATGAATGGATTGATCCGGGGAAGCATAGCCCAATAATTTTAGGCGATAATGATCCGAATGAGGTTTTTTTTATCGTTAATGAAGAAGGTAGCAAGAAAAGTGGAAAGTCTTTAATCAAAGGAGGCAGATGGCTTTGGTTCAAAGCTGATGTAATTAATGCATTGTCGAAAAAAAGGGGAGGTTTTTTAGATTGGTACAGCAGAGATACAGGATCAGTGGCATGCTCACCAGACTGGGGAGTACACTTTGGAGTAAATGAATTGGGTTTAATAACTGTTTATGCAAAAGATATTGGTGAACTTCCCGAATGGCAACAACAAATCTGGGCTGCATGTAATGTCCCTCCGGAAGGTGGCATTTCCAAAGAACTTCATGCGTCACAAGTACATGCTAACCCTGCATCAACTTTAGCACCGGAAGCCTTCATAGAGAAAGGAATTAATGATGTAAACACAGTATCCCAAAACCAACTTGGTATTCTGATTTTTCGCAAACATGAAGCAACAACCGAGATAGTCAAATCAATTCATCGGTTCAGGACTACAAGCGAATCTGAACTTTATTCATTAGCTAAAGACATGGCCAGAATAATTACTGATGACATTAATACCGATACAATTCAACAAATAGTTAAGCCTTCAGGGAAAGAAAAATGGGGATCACTTAAATCTCTTGAAAAATTGTTGGCTATTAAAGTCGGGGAGGAAGCTTCACGGAAAATATTAAGTCCCTTTGTTGGTGTTTATGAACTAAGGCATGGCGATGCTCATTTGCCAAGTAGCAAAATTGAAGATTCATTCAATTTATTACAATTGGAAAGAAATAAACCTTTGGTAACTCAGGCATATCAGATGCTACGTTCCTGTGTTGATAGCTTATATCTTATTCATCGGATAATTGAAAAATGGGATCAATAGATCAGCTAACTCAGGCCAAACACAAAAAAAAATTACTTGTAATAAAATTCGATATCAGATTTCTCTAAGTCCTTACGATTTCTCAACCGATAAGAATGCTTGAGTATTTTTATTTCTTCAATTGGTACTGGCCTTTCATTGTCGAGATAAAAGGGTAAAAAAAAGAAGTCCCCCGTTTCAGGTTGCGACTTCGTAAAAATTGGAAATAATGAACCTTCTACAATATCAAGTCCTTTCCAGTAAATCATTTGCATCACCATTGATTGCTGAATCTTCCCATACTTTTCATACTTCGCTGATTCTCTATAGTCATTGAACATCACATCCAGCCATTTCCTATTCGGATTTGCATACAAATACGTTGTGTATGAACTATCATCCTCAAGAACAAACGACAAGCAAATGTTATTGTCTTTGTCGTCCTTTCCCTCTTGATTCCAAGACGATAAATATGTGAAGAATTTTATTGCATATTCTTTGTCCTTGTAAGTTGGCCCGAAGTGATTTAATAAATTGTATTTGTCTTTATAGTCGGGGTTTGGGAACAAGTACCCATTGGTCACCCATTGATTGTAATCAATCTTAAAATCAGGGAATGGCTGTACGATAAAAATTGTGTACTCAAAAATAATTTTTTCAAAAAAACGTTCTGTTAAAACCAGCCCAATAGAAAGCAACAGGCTATATATCGGAGAAAGAGATACAATACTTGTCACAATGCCTATGATTGTAAGCCATCTGAGTGTCCATTTAACTTTATTTTCAAATTTCTCATGGAGATATATTTTAGGAAATAGTCGCCTCCATTCTACTCTTACGAGCGTTGCAATATCAACTTTCCAATTACCAACTCTTAATCTCATTCTATTTAAAACTATTTCGATACATTCACTTTAGTCCCAAAATACGCCTGACCACCTCTGTTGCTTTGTCTTGGTTTTCTCGATTCAAATATTCTTCAATCCATCCAACATTATTCTGAGCGACTTCAACTTTTCTCTTTTGATAGTCAGGCAGTCCATATGTCGGTAAGTTTTTTATTGCGTAGATGAAACCTGTCTGGTAATTGTCGCCACTAAAATTCATATCTGCGATAATCTGTTCTAACTCAAATGACAGATAAGGATAATTTTCAAAGGCATTCCATCTTTTCAAAAGTCGTATTACTGGCTTAACGATTGAACCATATCTATTATTAGCTTCTGTTAATTTGTCGTTAAAACCTTTAGGGTCTGTATCCATCCATGCTCCCGATTTGTCAGGTATTTGATAAGTCGATGACCAAAATCCATTTTCAATTTTGCAGGGAACTAAGTCAAACTTTATGTTGCTCATTTCCAAAACTATCGATGGATGGTCTTTCACGACATTGGAACTGAAGTAAGTTTTTTCAGCAAATCTCCGAAGCCTGTTTCTGTATGTTTCAGGAGTAAAACCTTGTTCGGTGTCGCTAAAGATAATTAATACATCAATATCCGATTCCCTGTCAAATTTCCTTGGGAGTATAGTATCTCGTTTAAATGAGCCAAAGAGAACAACATCACTTACATTTGAACCAAAATACTTCTTTAAGCTTAAATTAAAATTCTTAACTCTTTCTCCAATGTAAGTCCGCTCGTCCGAGTCATATTTTATAAATAAATCACCAGCAATTTTTTGCAGTACATAATTCACTGTAGCCATGCTATTTCCACCAAGTTTTCATTTCACCCGATTTCTCGATTGCTCTCTTAGCCCAGTACTTTCCAAAAAATGATATTGAAGGTTTTTTCTTTGAGTTTAGCTTGTTCACCTTATCTTTAATCTCCTCAATTTCCTTTAATGTGAGATTTCCTCTTGAGTGCATTATAAAAATATCGTTATGCAACTTTAAATACTCTTCTCCAATTTTCATGGAATGGGTAATGTAGTCTGCTTCGTCTTTTGTCTGATACATTAAAATCAAAAAACTTGCGAATAATGAAACTACTCCCAATACTTTAATAGTCGTATCACCAATAATGTCTAAAAGTGATAAAACTGAAAATGCAATATTTATTATCACCAAAAAATAGATCAGTATTCTCCTGAAGTCGGCTGACTTAAAATGTCCCTTTGCGGAATAAGCTGTACATTCACCAAAATACTCTATTGTGTCTTTCATTTCTTGATCTATTTTTTTGGTATGCAATCCAACCTCTTGGATATAGTTATACCCAAGTGAATATATTTAATTCTTCTAAACTTCCCCCGTTTTCCTCCTTTCTTCCTCAGAGGAGGGACGGGGATAAGGTCAAATTTTCGTAAATTATGGCCTTTTAGCCCCTAAAGCTACCCATGAACACCTCCCTTGCCCATCTTCCCGAAACCAAACAAGTACAGATACTCGATATTACCGAGATCATTAAGGAGGTGGCCAGCCCTGAAAAGATCATTCTTTTTGGAAGCTACGCTAAAGGCAATTATACCGAGCATCGTTACATCGGCAGGGATGGCATACGGTACGAATACATGAGCGATTATGATTTTTTGGTGGTTACAAAAAACGCTATCGAAAAGTCTTACGAGCTGGAAGATCAGGTAGTGAATCGTGCCCGTAAGTACAGGCCATCGGTAAACATGGAGATCCACGACATTGCCTACATAAACGAGGGCCTTGAAATTGGGCAATATTTCTTTTCCGACATTATTAGAGAAGGTATTCCATTGTACGATAAAGGCACTGTTAAGTTTGCCGCGCCTCGTGAGCTTACTACAAAAGAGCAAAGAGAAATTGCCCAGCGATATTTCAACACTTGGTTTCCTCCGGGATCATCTTTCATCTCGACAAGTGAATTTAGCAGTCAGAAGGGTGATCTAAAGATCGCTGCATTTCTATTGCATCAAGCTGCCGAAACTCTTTACTATACTACATTACTTGTCTTCACAAGCTATAAACCAAAAACGCACAATCTCGGGAAGTTGCGAAAGCAGGCAAAAGAATTGTCGGAAGAACTCTACCTTGTTTTTCCAGCGGAAAGCAATAAGCAGGAGAAACATTTGTTTGACTTGCTGAAACGCGGCTATGTAGATGCCCGCTACCGTGATGATTATGTGATTACCGAAGAAGAATTGTCCACGCTCATTGATCGCGTAAAAGAAATGCAGGGCATTGTTGAGCGAAAATGCAAAGAGAAAATTGTTTCACTGGCCTGAACGGTTACTTAATCTTCAAAAGCTCTGCTACTTTACTCCAAAAATACATCGAACCATTTTTCATTCGCTTTAATCGGTTCAACGAATTATACGGCAGGGTTTCAAATTGAAAATCCATTGCAACTCCGGTGTATCGTTGTATCGGGCTGTATTCTTCCATCTTTATTTTGGCAGCCAGGTATGCCGCCTTTGCCGCGCTCTCAATAGCCGTGTCCAGCGAAAAACTACCCGTGATCAGGAATCCTTTAAATTGTGTTAGCCCCAAGACTATCTCTGCATGCTTTTCCTTGCTTTCAGCCGTGTGGTGTTTTACCGTTTGCCCAATCAGCAAGGCAGTTTCAATAATGTCATCCAGAACAGCATCGGGCGAAATTTTCAGGTCTCGGTATTCAATTTCTTGCGCAACAATACCCATGAAAGCCGATGAAACAGACTTCACATTCTCAGCATAATCAAACAAATGGCCAACATCGTGTAGCTGTTTAACAATCTCTATGGATTTATTTTTTCCATAAGGCACTCCGGTGGTGTTCGGAGCAAATGCAGTAAGCTTGTCCCCAAGAATTGACTCGGCATTTGGAATATCTACCATTACGTGCTCACCTTCTACATGCAGCCAGGACGAAACAATCGGCAAGCTGGTTATTGTGGGATATTTATGCTGTTCAATTAAAACATCCAGCAGAATATAACTCACCTGATTATTGAAGTTGGAATTGAAATAGAAAAAGTAGTGTGCTTTGGGAATCGTGCTGTTATAGCTCCGTTCATTGTCCAACTCCCATTTGGTAAAGTGTCCTTCACTTACCACTTTGTTAAATATATCTTCAAGTTCTTCTTTCGTGTGTAGCGTAAGAATATCAATATCAACCGAAAATCGTTTGGCATCTGGCAACAATAAAACCAATGACGTTCCACCTTTAAATGTAAAGCTCAGTTTATTTCTTACTAATGCCTCAAGAAGCGCCAGCGCATGAATCATCTTTTCAACCACCGGAGGATTGATTTTTGAAAACTGCTTATGCTGGCGATGGTGATTAATCCAGTCTTTGGTGAAGGATTTTTTTGCGATCATGCTTTTATCAGCTTATAAAACTCTTTACTGGCAGCGTTTTTTAAAAAATCAACCAGCCCTGCATAGCGTCTTCTTCGTTTGGCGTAATTAGCCAGGGCAGAAAGATTAAGTGAGTAGTGTTTCCAGGTATTGTTAAATATGTTTCCAAGCTCCTGCCCCTGATAGGCAACAAATAAATCCTTATCGCAAAAAATATCCACAAGCATTTTTTCAAGCGAAGCTACTGTAAGATTTTCTGCAAGCACAGTGGGAGAACGGCTTATACGGGGTTTGATTACAATGGCAAGCGGGTGATCTAAAACATACTCCTGCACTACTTCTTTTGAAGGGTTTAGAAAAACATTTTGGTTTGATTCTCTTAGTGAATCAAATACCGCCCGAAGATATTCCTTTTCGGTTTCAATAATAGTGATAGAATGAAAGGGCTGCTGCACCATAAATTGATGCACCCACTCGGTTGACCAGACAATGGCCATAAAATCCTCACTAAAAATTCCGTCAATCTGCTTTTGTAGTTTCCGCAGACTACGGTTTAGGGTGGGCTCAAATACCGGCTTTTTGGTTAAGCTGTAAACCCCCCTTTTTACAGGCAACAGTGTTTGGCTTTTCTTCAATTGATCAATGTGCCAGTATAAGACGCCATTGGTCAGGTTCGGGTCTTTTTCCCTGAAATAAGCCCTTAGCTCATCCTGGGTGATGAAGGCTTTATCCTTAAACCGTTGCCTCAATTCGTTGCTTCCTGTTCTGATCACCGATCTATAATTTGCCACAATATACAAAAAAGTGGCAAATTATAGGTACTAATAACTACCGCTAAAATTATAAAAGTGGAAAATATTAGTTATATGAATAAGGAAAGTATTAGTAATCTAAAGGGCTGTAAGGGTTGGTAGAAAAGTGGATGTATTATTATTGCAATTTATTGTAAATCAGGTATTTATAATACATAGGGTTGGTAGATGGGTTGGTAGAAAATTTTACCTCTGTTTCAAAAAATCAAAGTCGAAATCCAAGAGTTCCTTCGGATGTACTTTCAACATCTTTGCGAGTTTGATAATCGTTGACAGACGAGGATCACGCTTCCCATTTTCATACTTGGAAATATTGCTTTCATTTAGCTCAGAGCTATAATCCGCTTCCAACAAGGACAAATCCTTCGATTTTCGGACACTTTTAAGATGTGCTCCGAAATGCTTTTTGATTCGTGTAAGTTCCTTGTCAGTCATTAATCAGCCTCATAAAGAGGATGATTAAAAGTGCTGTGTTTTGTAAAAAATTTCACGGTCTAATACGACCGTGAATAGATTTTTCCTATCTTTGAAAACACGACACCTATCCCGATCTCATTACTAATGCGTGAGAAACATAAGAATGAGAGATTATGGGAATTGTTTCCAGGATATTCACTGCATTAAGTGCGGGTGC
>CAZBDE010000025.1:0-21246 GCA_964490415.1 uncultured Pseudoxanthomonas sp.
GGTCGAGGGCGACCGCCTGGTGCCGCTGTCCGACCTGGTCTCGCTGGTCGAGGGCCTGGGGCCGCGCGGCAGCCTGCGGGTGCTGCGCTCGCCCTACGGCCACGATGCCTTCCTGAAAGAAACCGATCGCATCGACGCGATCCTCGCCACCGCCCTACGCACCTCCGGAGAAACCGCATGAGCCTGTCCACCGCGACCGAGTCTTCCTGTAGCAGCGCCACCGCCGCGGTACGTGCCGGCATCGACTGCGACACCGCCCACGGTGCGGTGACCCCGCCGATCGTGCTGTCGTCCAACTTCAGCTTCGACGGCTTCGGCAACAAGCGCCAGTACGACTACACCCGCAGCGGCAACCCGACCCGCGACCTGCTCGGCGAGGCGCTGGCCGGACTGGAAGGCGGCGCCGGCGGCGTGGTCACCGCCACCGGCATGGGCGCGATCGCCCTGGTCCTCAACGCGCTGCTGCAGCCGGGCGAGCGCCTGGTGGTGCCGCACGACGCGTACGGCGGCAGCTGGCGCCTGTTCAATGCGCTGGCGGCCAAGGGCCACTTCGAGCTGATCACCGCCGACCTGACCGATCCGCGCTCGCTGGCCGACGCGCTGGGCCAGTCGCCGAAGCTGGTGCTCATCGAGACGCCCTCCAACCCGCTGCTGCGGATCACCGACCTGCGCTTCGTCATCGACGCCGCGCACAAGGCCGGCGCGCTGGCGGTGGTGGACAACACCTTCCTTTCGCCGGCGCTGCAGAAGCCGCTGGCCTTCGGCGCCGACCTGGTGATCCACTCGACCACCAAGTACGTCAACGGCCACAGCGACGTGGTCGGTGGCGCGGTGGTGGCGCGCGACCCGGAACTGCACCAGCAGCTGACCTGGTGGGCGAACGCGCTGGGCCTGACCGGCTCGCCGTTCGACAGCTTCCTGACCCTGCGCGGCCTGCGCACGCTGGATGCGCGGATGCGCGTGCACCAGGAGAATGCGAACGCGATCGCCGCGCTGCTCGACGGCCACGCGGCGGTGCAGAAGGTCTATTTCCCGGGCCTGGCCTCGCACCCGGGCCACGCGCTGGCCGCGCGCCAGCAGTCCGGCTTCGGCGCGATGCTCAGTTTCGAACTGGCCGGCGGCGAGCCTGCGGTGCGCGCCTTCGTCGATGCGCTGCGCTGGTTCACCCTGGCCGAGTCGCTGGGCGGCGTGGAGAGCCTGGTGGCGCATCCGGCGAGCATGACCCACGCGGCGATGAGCGCCGAGGCGCGGGCCAAGGCGGGCATTTCCGATGGCCTGCTGCGCCTGTCGATCGGCATCGAAGCGGCCGAGGACCTGGTCGCCGACGTCGCCGCCGCGCTGCGCGCGGCCGAGGCCGCCATCGCGGCGCAGGGCGCGCCGGCGCAACCGGAACGGGTGGACGCATGAGCGCGGTCGCCGGCCTGCAGCCGCGGCGCGCGCGTGCCGCCCGGGAGCGTGCACCGGCATCGCAGCGCCGGCTGGCGCTGCTCGGCACCGGCACCGTCGGCGCGGCCTTCGTCGACCGCTACCAGCGCCTGCAGTCGCGCGGGCTGGCCCTGCCGCGGGTGGCGTGGCTGGCCAATTCGCGCAGCGTGCAGACCTGCGAGGACGGCCTGGCCGCCGCGCTCGGGCAGGCCATCGCCGCGCCGCGCCGCGAAGTGCTGCTGCAGGGCTGGGCCGAGGCCGAGGCGCTGCACGAGGGCGACATCGTCGTCGACGCCACCGCCAGCGACCTGGTCGCCGACTGGCACCCGGAATGGCTGGCGCGCGGGGTCAGCGTGGTCACCGCCAACAAGCTCGGCCATGGCTCGCTGCTGGCCCGTTCGCAGGCGATCGTCGACGCCCAGTGCGAGACCGGCGCGCGCTACGGCGACAGCGCCACCGTCGGCGCCGGCCTGCCGCTGCTGGGCAGCCTGCGCGCGCTGGTCGCCGGTGGCGACCGCATCCATTCGGTCGAAGGCGTGCTGTCCGGTTCGCTGGCCTGGCTGTTCGCCGCTTACGACGGTGCCCGCCCGTTCTCGCACTGCGTGCGCGAGGCGGCCGCGGCCGGCTACACCGAGCCGGATCCGCGCATCGACCTGTCCGGCGAGGACGTGCGCCGCAAGCTGCTGATCCTGGCCCGCGCCGCGGGACTGCCGCTGGAGCAGGGGCAGGTGCAGGTCGAATCACTCCTGCACCCGGCGCTCGCCGCCGCGCCGCCGGAACAGGTCGATGGCCTGCTGGCCCTGCTCGACGCGCCGCTGGCCGCGCGACTGCGCGAGGCCGGGGATGCGGGTGCGCGGTTGCGCTTCGTCGGCCGCTTCGATGCGCAGGGCGCCTCGGTGGGACTGCGCGCGCTGCCCGCCGGGCATCCGCTGTGCGGCGGCAGCGGCACCGACAACCGCGTGGCCGTGGCCAGCGACCGCTACCCGCGGCAGCCGCTGGTGATCCAGGGGCCGGGCGCGGGCGCGGAAGTCACCGCCGCGGCGCTGATCGACGACGTGCTGCGGATCAGCGCGGCGTAACCACGCCGCCGGCGCAGAACATCTCCACCAGGCCGGTATCGATCAGCCACGAAGGGTCGCCCTCGAACGCGGTCATCCCCGCCGGCGGGCGCGCCTCCCCGCACGGGCGGAACGCGGCCCAGGCGTCGCGCCCGGTGGCCTTGGCCTGGTACAGCGCACGGTCGGCGAGCGTGACCATCTGCTCCCAGCCGAGCAGGCGCGGTGTCGCCGGGAACAGCGGATCTTCGACCAGGCCGACCGAGCAGGTCAGCCGGCACTGGGTGCCGTCGTCCAGTTCGAAGGCGTGGGCGCGGATCTCGGCGCACAGGCGTTCGCCGATCTGGGCCATGCTGTGGCGGGGCAGCGGCCGGAACACGAGCAGGAATTCCTCGCCGCCCCAGCGCGCGACGTAGTCGCCACGGCGCACCAGTCCGGTGAGCAGCGTGCCGATCTGCTCCAGCACGCGGTCGCCGGCGGCATGGCCATGGGTGTCGTTGACGCCCTTGAAGTGGTCCACGTCCAGCAGCGCGAACACCACCACCTCGGCACCGGACCGGTAGGCGGCGTCGCGTTCGTAGAAGGACAGGTCGGCGGGGATCTGCCGCGACAGGTAGCGGCGGTTGTGCAGCCCGGTCAGCGGGTCGGTGAAGCTCAGTTCCTCCAGCCGTGCGTTGGCCGCCTGCAGGTCGCGGGTGCGCTCCTGGACCAGCTGTTCCAGCGCGACGCGCTGGCGCGCATGGCGGCGCTGCAGCCATTCGTAGCCGAGGAACACCAGGCCGGCCAGCAGCAGCGGCAGCAGCAGGCGGAACGCCATCGCCTCGTGCCAGCGCGGCGGCACCGACAGCCGCAGCTGCGCCACGTTCGCCGGCCGGCCACTGCCGAAGTCGGCTACCTCGAAACGGTAGTCGCCCGGCGGCAGGTTGGTGTAGACCGCGTTGCGCAGGTGCGGCACGTCGGGTTCGCGCCAGGTGTCGTCGTAGCCGGCCAGGCGGTAGCGCAACTGCACCGGCTGGCCCGGCTGGAAGGCGGGCGCGGTGAACTCGAACTTCAGGTCGCGCGCATGCAGCGGCAGCTCCAGCGGCTGGCCGCGTTCGGGATGCCGCCACTCGCCCAGCACCTGCACCCGCTCGATCAGCATGCGCGGGGCGACCGCGGCCGCGCTCACCCGGGCCGTATCGACCAGCAGCGCGCCTTCGCGGGTAGGCAGCCACAGGGTGTCGCCGTCGAGCAGGCCGCGGCCGTTGCCGGCGCCGTTGCAGCACTTGTCCGGCTGGCCGCCGGGACGGTCGGCGCCGGAGTTGATCACGATCTCCGCCTTGACCGGACGCGCCGATCCGCCCGGCACCGCATCCAGGTCGGCCAGCGGCAGCCGGTACACGCCGCGCATGCCGGCGACCCACAGCCAGCCGCGGTTGCTTGTGATGAAGAAGGCGATGTTGGCCGGCACCCCCTGCGCGCGGCCCAGCCGCGTCCAGCGGCGCCCGTCGAACAACTGCAGGTCCTCGTCGCGGGTGCTGCCGACGATCCAGCGGCCGTCCTCCAGTTCGTGGATGGCGGTGATCATGGTGTCGTCGCCCAGGCCGGTATCGCGGCCGGTGGCCAGGATCGTGCCGTCGCGCCATTCGTACAGGCCGCGGTTGGTGCCCAGCAGCAGGCGGCCATCGCGGGTCTCATGGACCAGCCGGACCCGCGCATCGGCCAGGCCCTGCGCCTGCCCGTACTGGCTCAGGCTGCCGTCCGGCCACAACAGGAACAGGCCTTCGTTGCTGGCGAACCAGAGCCGGCCGGCACGGTCGCGGACGATGCCGTTGACCTGGGTGCCGCGCAGCGGCGCGAGCACCGCGGGCGCCTCGATCCGGCCGTCGCGCAGCACCACCGTACCCACCCGCGTACCGATCCAGGTGCGGTCGGCTTCCACCAGCAGGCTGTACGCCTCCGGGTGCGGCAGTCGCGCGCCGGCCACGCGCAGGTGGAAACGCCCGCCGTCGAAGCGGTCGACGCCGTCGCTGCCGCCCACCTGGATCTTGCCGTCCGGTCCGCGCGCGATCGTCCACAGCAGCGGATTGCGCAGGCCCTGCTCCCGGCCCAGCCGCGTGGTCCAGCCATCCCAGAGCCGGGTGAGGCCGTCGACCGCGCTGCCCAGCCACAGGTTGCCATCGCGGTCCTCGAGGATCGCGCGGATCGCACGGGTGCCGGGCAGGTCGGCGACGCTTTCCACGAGCTTGCCGTCGCGCAGGCGGTCCAGCCGTTCCGGGCTGGCGACCCACAGGTTGCCGTCGCGGTCGGCGAGCATGGTTTCCACCGCTGTGCCGGCGATGCGCTGCCAGGCCTCCTTGTCCTGCCGGTACAGGCCCAGCGCGGTGCCGGCCCAGAGCCGGCCCTCGCGGTCCTCGACCAGCCGCGACACCTGCGCCAGCGCCGCACCGGCGGGCAGGGCGTGGCTGCGGGTGCCGGTGGAGTCGAGCCGGAACACCTGGCCGGTGCTGCCGACCCAGAGTCCGTCATCGCGCCGCAGCAGGCTCCAGGCCGGTCCGTCCAGCGGGTGCAGCCGGGACATGCGGGTGCCGTCGCTGGCGTAGACCCCGTCGGGGCCGGCGACCAGCACGCCGTCGTCGCCGGCGATGATCGCGCGCACCGGGAACACGCCCTGTGCCTGGTCCGGCGCGCTGACCAGCGGCACGCGGGTGAAATGGCCGTCGCGGTGGACCAGCAGGCCCTGCGATGTGCCGATCCACAGGCGACCGTCGGCGCCGGCGTGCAGGGCCAGGACCTGGCTGCCGAGTTCGGGGGCGTCCTGCTGGCCGTAGCGGACGAAGCGCACGCCGTCGTAGCGCGCCAGGCCCCCCTGCGACCCCAGCCAGAGATAGCCGTCGTCGTCCTGCGCGATGGACATCACGCTGACCTGGGGCATGCCGTGCTCGACCCCCCAGGTGTCGCGCACGTAGTCGCGGAAGGCCTTGTCGGGCTGCAGTGCCAGCGCGGGCGCCACCAGGCCGCAGGCCAGCAGGCATGCGCAGGCGAACCGGGCCGCCGCGGTGCGGACGCGGACCCGGATTGACCGGCTTGGCCGGATTGGGCTGGCCGTGGCGGATGGCGTGTCGATCGAGAACCCCCTGTTCCCGGCCCCAACTTAAGGCTTTTCCGCGGCTTTCTCCAGCGGCCGGGCCATCCGCAGGGGGCCGTTCAGCACTCGATGACGTTGACGGCCAGTCCGCCGCGGGAGGTTTCCTTGTACTTGTCCTGCATGTCGCGACCGGTGTCGCGCATGGTCCGGATGACCTTGTCCAGGGACACCTTGTGCTGGCCGTCGCCGCGCATGGCCATGCGCACCGCGTTGATCGCCTTGACCGCGCCCATGGCGTTGCGCTCGATGCAGGGGATCTGGACCAGGCCACCGATCGGGTCGCAGGTCAGGCCCAGGTTGTGCTCCATGCCGATCTCGGCGGCGTTCTCGATCTGGCCGGGATTGCCGCCCAGCACCGCGGCCAGCCCGGCGGCGGCCATCGAGCAGGCCACCCCGACCTCGCCCTGGCAGCCGACCTCGGCCCCCGAGATGGAGGCGTTCTCCTTGTAGAGGATGCCGATGGCCGCGGCGGTGAGCAGGAAGTCGAACACGCCCTGTTCGTTGCTGCCCGGGCAGAAGCGGTCGTAGTAGTGCAGCACCGCCGGGATGATCCCGGCCGCGCCATTGGTCGGAGCGGTGACCACGCGGCCGCCGGCGGCGTTCTCCTCGTTCACCGCCAGGGCGTACAGGTTGACCCAGTCCAGGGTGGTGAGCGGGTCGCGCATGGCCGCCTCGGGCTTGGAGGACAGTTCGCGGTGCAGCGCCGGGGCGCGGCGGACCACATGCAGGCCGCCGGGCAGGGTGCCGTCGGCGCGGATGCCGCGGGCCACGCAGGCCTGCATCGCCTGCCACAGCTCGCGCAGGCCCGCATGGATGTCCGCCTCGCTGCGCCAGGCGCGCTCGTTCTCGAACATCAGCCGCGCGATCGGCAACCCGGTCTGGCGGCAGCGCGCCAGCAGTTCGTCGCCGCTGGAGAACGGATGCGGCAGCACGGTGTCGTCGGCGACGATGCGGTCCTCGGCCGCCTCGTCCTGGTTGACCACGAAGCCGCCGCCGACCGAGTAGTAGTCGCGGGTGGCGATCACCTCGCCGGCGTCGTCGTAGGCGGTGAAGCGCATGCCGTTGGTGTGGAACGGCAGCTTCTGCCGCTTGTTCATCACCAGGTCGCGCTTCTCGTCGAAGGCGATGGCCGGGCCGCCGGGCAGCTGCAGGGCCTTGTCGGCGCGGATGCGCTGGAGAGTGGCCGGGATGATGTCCGGGTCGATGCGGTGGGGCAGGTGGCCCTCCAGGCCCAGCAGCAGCGCCTTGTCGGTGCCGTGGCCGCGACCGGTCAGGGCCAGCGAGCCGAACACCTCGGCGCGGACCCGCACGACCCGGCCGAGGTCGCCGGGTCCGGCCAGCCAGCGCTCCACGAAGCGCGCCGCCGCCCGCATCGGCCCGACCGTGTGCGAGGAGCTCGGGCCGATGCCGATCTTGAACAGGTCGAAGGTGCTGACGGCCATCGGGAAGCGGCGGACTCGGCGCAGGGGGGCGGGGCGCCTCATTGTATTGGTTGCGCGTGCAACCGGCATGACGCGTTGCGGGGATCCCCGGGATCGACGCGCCGGTTACCCTGTCCCCCGGTTCCCGCACCTGAATGGCCACCGCCGCGATGTCCCGCTACGTCCTCTACCAGCGCGACGACTGCCACCTCTGCGACCTGGCGCTGGCGGTGCTGGCCGCCGCCCGCCTGGCCGAGCCGGACAGCGTATTCATCGATGGCGATGACGCGCTGGAGGCGCGTTATGGCGTCCGCGTACCGGTGCTGCGCGATGCCGCGGACGGGCGCGAGCTCGACTGGCCGTTCGACCTGGCCGGCCTGCGCGCCTGGCTGGACCGAGCGGCCGGCCTTGGCGGGCCCTTGTAGGAGCTCCCTTCAGGGGCGACCCGAAGGCGCACGTACGCGGCCGCGTTCAACGCGAACGCTCCGGAGGGGGCGCCTTGAATGCGGCACCTTCCGACATTGGTCGGGTCGCCCCTGAAGGGAGCTCCTACAAAAAGGGCTACAACGGCGTCAGCAGCACCCGGGTGCTGATGTTGACCTCGTCGGGGATGGCCGCGGTGTCGGCCCAGTCGCCGCCGCCGACGCCGAAGTCCAGGCGCTTGACCACCGCCCTGCCTTCCAGCACCGGTTGCGTGCCGCCGGTCCAGGCGAAGGTCAGGGTCACCGGCTTGCGCACGCCGCGCAGTTCCAGGCTGCCGTCGGCCGCGTACCTGCCGTCGGCCAGCCTGCGGAAGCCGCTGGCGCGGTAGCGCGCCTGGGCGAACTTGCCGGCATCGAAGAAGTCGGCGGTCTTCAGGGTCGAATCGCGGTCGTCGTTGCCGGTGCTGACGCTGGCCAGGCCGATGCTCACGTCCAGCGTGCCGGCTTCGGGTTTCGCCGGATCGAAGCTCACCTGCGTGCTGAAGTCGCCGAAGCGGCCGGTGAACAGCTCGCCGTCGTAACGGCTGGCGAAGGCCAGGGTCGAACCCGGCGCCTGCACGTAGTCGGCGGCCGTGGCCGGCGTGGCGACGAGCATCGCGGCGAGCGCGGCGGCGACCGCCGCCGGCGTGGTGAGCTTGAGGGTCATGGGGGATCCTTGCCGGGGGAAGAGGAGGGGGCGGGCGTCGTGAGCCAGCCACGCGGCAGCATCCGCGCCAGGGTCGCGTCGCGCCGGAAGAAGTGGTGGTACAGCGCGGCGGCGGCATGCCCGGCGACCAGCGCGACCAGCACCCAGAACAGCAGTTCGTGGGTCGTGTGCATGGCCCCGGCCAGCGATTCGCTGGGTGCGCTGAGCTTCGGCACCTCGGCCAGGCCGAACCAGCGGAACGGCCTCAGTCCGCTGGCCGAATCGTACAGCCAGCCCGACAGCGGCATGGCCAGGATCAGCAGGTAGAGGGCGCCGTGGGTGAGCGAGGCCAGCCGGGCCTGCCACCGCGGCGTGCCCGGCACCGGCTGCGGCGCGCCGGCGTACAGGCGCCAGGCGATGCGCGCGATCACCAGCGCCAGCACGGTCAGGCCCAGCGACTTGTGCGCGGTGTAGACCCAGAAGTACTTCGGCGAGCGCGGCAGTTCGCCCATCACCAGCCCGACCGCGCCGATCGACAGGATCAGCACGGCGATGGTCCAGTGCAGCAGCTGGCTGATGCCGCCCCACCGGTCGGCGGCGTTCTTCAGGCTCATGGCGGGGTCGGCTCCTGGTGGGTGGGCTGGGTCGCGGGGTAGGGGCTGTCGTTGCGCGTGCCGTCGCCAGTGGCGGCTGCCGGGGCCTCGGCCGCGGGCGTGTCCGCCGCTTCGCCCGCGTCCGTGCCGGCGCGCGCGCTGCGCACCGCCTCGGCCTCGATCCGCAGCTCGACCTCGTCGCCGATCACCGCGGGCCAGGCGTCGATCCCGAACGCGCGGCGGCTGAGCGTGGCGGTGGCGGAAAAGCCGGCCGTGCGGCGCAGCGGCGGCAGCGGGTGGCGCTTGAGCTGGTTGAACTTCACCTGCAGCGGCACCTCGCGGGTGACGCCGCGCAGGGTGAGCCGGCCATGGACGATGAAGCGCTCGGCATCGAGCGCCTCGACCCGGGTCGAGACGAAGTGCGCCTCGGGCCAGCGCTGTGCGTCGAGCAGGGTGCGCGCGAGCGCGGCGCGGTTCCATTCGGCATCGCCCAGGTCCAGCCGCTGCAGAGGCACCCTGACCTCCAGGCGCGCGCCGCTCCAGTCCCGCGGATCGAACTCGAGCGTGCCGGTGCTGCCGGACACCGCGCCCAGCGCCTGCGAGAACCCGGCATGGGAGACCGCGAACACCACCCGCGTGTGCACCGGGTCCAGTTCGAAGCGGGCCGGCGCGGCCGCTGCCGGCAGCGCTGCCGGGAGTGTCAGCAACAGCGCGGCCAGCCCGGCCCGCACGCGGCGGTGGCACGGGGCGGCCGGAGCTTGCGGGCGGCGCGTGGTCATGGGCGGCATTCTAGGCCGGGCCGGGGTGAATCGCGGCTTGCGCCTGCAACGATGCGTTGCGACGATTCGCGGGGGGAAGCAGGAGAGCGGATGTCGGCCTTGCGGTGGTGGGTGCTTTGCGTGCTGCTGGCGGCCTGTGCGGCGGCCGGCGCGGCCGTGCCCGAAATTCCCCGCTTCCGCGTGCTCGGCCCCGCCGATGGATTGCCGGCGACCACGGTGACCGCGCTGGCGCGCGACCGCGACGGCTTCGTCTGGGCCGCGACCTGGGATGGCCTGGCGCGCTACGACGGCGCCGGCTTCCGTGTCTGGCGACACGATCCCGACGACCCGGCGTCGCTGCCGGGCAACGTGCTGCAGGCCCTGTACGTGGATTCGCGCAACCGCATCTGGGTGGCCAGCGAAGGCGGCGGGGTCAGCGTGATGGACGCCGACCGCACGGGCTTCCGCCACTTCCGCAAGGCCCGGCATGCGCAGATGGAAAGCGACGAGGTGTTCGCCATCGCCGGGCGCGGCGACGAGATCTGGCTGGGCACCTATGGCGGCGGCCTGTACAGCATCGACATGCAGGACAAGGTCAAGCGCCTGCGCGCCTCCGCCACGGACGTCAACGCGGTGCTGGACCGGGCGATCCTGTCGCTCGCCTTTTACGGCGAGGACGGCATCCTCGTCGGCACCCTGCAGGGCCTGGTGCGCTGCTCGGACAAGCACATCGGGCGCATGGCGCTGCCGGGCGAACAGCCGTGGCCGGCGGTGGTGTCGCTGTGGCGCGAGGACGCCGCGACCTGGATCGGTACCGCGCGCGGCCTGTTCCTGCTCGACGACGAGGGCCAGTGGCATACGCCTGACTGGGCCGCCGCGTTCGCTGGCAAGCAGACGGTGACCGCGATGACCGGCGACGGTGAAGGCGGCTACTGGATCGCCACCACCGCCGGGCTGTGGCGCGTACGTGGCGGCGATGCGCCGGTGGCGGTGATGCACGAGGCCAAGGCCCTGGGCATCAACAGCCAGGTGCAGGCGCTGCTGCGCCAGGACGACGGCGCGCTGTGGGTCTCGCTGCCCTCGCGCGGACTGGGCTACCTGCGCTCCGACTGGCGGCGCACGGCGGTGCTGGACGGAAGCCACGGGCTGGAGGGCGGCCTGTACCGCGGCATCGCCCCGGCGTCGCGCGGCGGGGTGTGGCTGGTCGGCAGCAGCGGCGAGGTCGAATGGCTGGACACGGCCACCGGCGCGGTCGAGAAGCAATTGCCGCAGGCACTGGGCACGCGCCCCAATGCCATCCTCGAGGATCGGCATGGCCATCTGTGGGCTGACCAGGGTTCGAACCTGGTCCGGATCGAGCGGCCGGCTCCGGGACGCGAACCGCGCAAGCAGGTGTTCGAGGCCGAATACCCGTCCAGCGATCCGATCCTGTGGTTGCTGCCTGCGCGCGACGACGATTTCTGGATCGCCTCGGCCAGCGGCGGATTGCAGCGCAGGGACGCCAATGGGCGACTGCTCGACACCGTGCCGGAGCAGACGCCCGGCCTGGGCCTGACCGGGGTATCGACCGTCGCGCTCTCGCCCGACGGCACCCCGTGGGTCGCGGCGGAGGCGGGCCTGCGCCGCTGGAATGCCGGTACCCGCAGCTTCGAGGCGCCGCCGGGCATGGACCCGCAGCCGGTGCTCGCCTTTGCCTTCGACGGGCCGGACCGGCTCTGGCTGCAGCGCTTGACCGGGGTCGAATCGTGGGAGCAGGCCGAGGGCAGCTGGCGGATGCGGCTGCACCTGGGCATCGGCGAAGGCATCCCCGCCACCGAGGCGACCGGACTGGTGGTGGACCGCCAGCACCGCGCCTGGCTGGCGACCCGCCGCGGCCTGTTCCGGATCGCCGCCGACCACGGCGCCGACATCGCCTCGGTGCGCCGCTTCGGCGTGCGCGAAGGCCTGCCCAGCCAGGAGTTCACCAAACGCGCGCTGGCGCTGGACGCCGCCGGCGTGCTGGTCGCCAGTACCGGCGACGGCTCGCTGCTGCTGCTGGACACGGAGATGGCCGATCCGGAGCGGCCGCCGCCGAGCTTCGTCGTCGACGCGTTGCGCGTGCGCCGCGGCGACGCGCTGGTCGACCTGCCGCTGCAGGGCGGCTTCGAGCTGCGGCGCGACGACCATGACCTCGAGGTCGTGACCCGGCTGATGGCCTTCGACGACCCCGAGTCCAACCGCTACCGCTTCCGCCTGCACGGTTTCGACCAGGACTGGGTCGCGGTGCAGGGACGCGGCGAGCGGGTGTTCTCGCAACTGCCGCCGGGCGACTACCGGCTGGAATTGCAGGCGGCCGCCGGTCCCGACCAGCCCTGGTCGCCGGTGCGCGAGTTCTCCTTCCGGGTACCGCCGCCGTGGTGGCGCAGCGCGTGGGGCATCGCCATGCTGGTCGCCGTCCTCGCCCTCGGGTTGCTGGCGCTGGCGTTGCTCTACCGCGGCCGCCTGCGCCGGCGCAGCGAATGGCAGCTGGACGTGCACAAGCGCGAACTGGCCGAGCAGGCCTCGCTGGCCAAGAGCCGCTTCCTGGCGACCCTGGGCCACGAGGTGCGCACGCCGATGACCGGCGTGCTGGGCATGAGCGAACTGCTGCTGTCCACGCCGCTGGACGCGCGCCAGCGCGGCTACATCGAATCGATCCGCCGCGCCGGCGAGCACCTGATGCGGCTGGTCAACGATGCCCTGGACCTGGCCCGGATCGAGGCCGGCAGGCTGGAGCTGGACGTGCAGGACTTCGACCTGCGCGCGCTGGTGGCCGAGGTGGTCGCGCTGATGGCGCCGGGCGCGGAGCAGCGCGGCCTGGCCTTCCATGTCGACGTGGCCGGGAACGCGCCGCGCGGGCTGCGCGGCGATCCGGTGCGGGTGCGGCAGATCCTGCTCAACCTGCTCGGCAACGCGGTCAAGTTCACCGACCGCGGCGAGGTGGCGCTGGACGTCGCCGCGGGCATCGATGGCGGGGTCGCCTTCACCGTGCGCGACACCGGGCCGGGATTGAACGAAGAGCAGAAGCAGCGCCTGTTCCGCCGCTTCGAGCAGGCCGATGGCGCACGCACCAGCACGCGCTACGGCGGCAGCGGCCTGGGCCTGGCGATCTGCCAGGAACTGGCGATGGCCATGGGCGGGCAGATCCGCGTGGACAGCACGCCCGGGCAGGGCGCGGCGTTCAAGGTGCAGCTGCCGCTGCCGGCATCCACGCCGGCGGCGGCGGTCGCGCCGCGCATGACCCGCACCGCCAAGCGCCACCTCGACCTGCTGCTGGTCGAGGACGACCCGACCGTGGCCGAGGTCATCGCCAGCCTGCTGCGCGCGCAGGGCCACCGGGTGGCGCACGCCGCGCATGGCCTGGCCGCGCTGGCGGACGTGTCGGTGGCGCGTTTCGACCTGGGCCTGCTCGACCTGGACCTGCCGGGCATGGACGGCCTGGCCCTGGCCCGGCAGCTGCGCCTGCAGGGCTTCGCCCAGCCGCTGCTGGCGGTGACCGCGCGCGCCGACGCCGATGCCGAGCAGCAGGCGCGCGCGGCCGGTTTCGATGGTTTCCTGCGCAAGCCGGTGACCGGCGAGATGCTGGCCGCGGCGATCGATGCGGTGCTGCCGGACCCGGATCCATGAGCCGGGCGGCGCGCCGCCGGTGGGCCGCGTTCCACCTGCCGCTGCTGGCGGCGATCGCCGCGGCTCCGGTCGCGGCGGCGCCCGTCGCGGAGACGGCGGGCGCCGGGACCGCGGAGACGCCTGCCGACGCGGTGCCCGCGCGGATGCCGGACCTGCTCGGCGACCTGCTGGTCGAGAGCCGCGTGCTCTATCCGCTGCAGGTCGGCCCCTGGACCGCGGTGGACGAGCACCGCTACGAGGAGCAGCGCCTCGGCGTTTCCGTGCGCTATGTCGACGACGACCGCAGCGACCGCTGGATCGACCTGTACTTCTATGCCGGTGGCCCGCTGGACCCGCAGACGCTGGCGCGGGTCGCCAGCGGCGAGCGCGACGCCATTGCCGGCGCCGCGCGCCAGGCCGGGCGCGAGGTGGACATGGGCACGCTGGAGCCGCTCGCATTCGCCCGCGGCGACGGCGCCGTGCCGGCCTGGCAGCTGGGCCTGTCGTACCCGGGGGAACGGCGGGCCTCGGCGATGCTGCTGTTCGCCCAGGACCTGTACCTGGTCAAGGTGCGCGCCAGTGCCGAGTCGGCATCGGTCGAATCGCTGCAGGGTGAACTGCGCGATTTCATGCAGGCCGTGGCCGCACAGCTGCGGATCGCCAACACCGGCGCCTGCTGGCTGCCCGCGCGCACCGCGGTGGTCGCGGCGCTGCCCGCTGTTGACCACCCCGCTGTCCTGGCCAGCTATCGCGAGCCGGGGACGGCCGAAGCGGCGGCGGTGGTGCTGGGCGACCGGGTGCTGGTGGCGCAATCGCACGCCGCGCGCGCGGCCGAACTGGCGACCGGGATGGGCCAGGCGCTGTATCCCGGCTGCGTGGCGCCCGAAGCGATCGAGCCGGACGTGCCGCCGGCATTGCGCGAGATCCGGATCGAATACCGGCGTCCGTCGCGCGAGGCGCAGGACGGCCGCGCGCCCGCTGTCGGCAGGCCGCGGGCGCCGACGCGCGCCACCGGCTGACCGCAACGCGCCTCAGCGTGCGCTGTGCGCGTGCACCGCCTCGACCAGTGCGGCGACGTGCTCCGGATCCATGTCCGGCGACATGCCGTGGCCGAGGTTGAACACATGGCCCTCGCGCGAACCGCCATTGCCGGCGGCGTAGTCGTCGAGCACGCGCGCGGCCTCGCCGGCGATGGCCTGCGGGCTCCCGTACAGGGTGGCCGGATCCAGGTTGCCCTGCAGCGCGACCTTGCCGGCGGTGCGGCGCGCCGCCTCGGACAGTTCCACCAGCCAGTCGACGCCGACCGCATCGGTACCGGTGGCGGCCAGCGCTTCCAGATGCGGCGCGTTGCCCTTGCCGAACAGGATCAGCGGCGTGCGCGCGTCGCCGTCGCCACGCTCCAGCTCGCGCGCGATGCGCTCCAGGTACGGCAGCGAGAACTCGCGGTACAGCGCCGGCGACAGCACCCCGCCCCAGGTGTCGAACACCTGCAGCGCCTGCGCCCCGGCGGCGCGCTGCGCGGCCAGGTAGGCGATCACCGCATCGGTGACCACGCCGAGCATGCGGTGCAGCAGCTCGGGCCGGTTGAAGGCCATCGCCTTGATCTTCCCGTAGTTGTCGCTGCCGCCGCCTTCGACCATGTAGCAGGCCAGGGTCCACGGACTGCCGGAGAAGCCGATCAGCGGCACCGAGCCGTCCAGTTCGCGGCGGATCACCCGCACCGCGTCCATCACGTAGCGCAGCTCGGTCTCCATGTCCGGCACGGCCAGCTTCGCCACGTCGGCTTCGTCGCGCACCGGGCGCTGGAACTTCGGGCCTTCGCCGTCGGCGAAGTACAGGCCCAGGCCCATCGCGTCGGGCACGGTGAGGATGTCGGAGAACAGGATCGCCGCGTCCAGCGGGAAGCGGCGCAGCGGCTGCAGGGTGACCTCGCAGGCCAGGTCCGGGTTCTTGGCCATGGCCAGGAAGCTGCCGGCGGCGGCGCGGCTGGCGCGGTACTCGGGCAGGTAACGGCCGGCCTGGCGCATCAGCCAGACGGGGGTACGGTCCACGGGCTGCCGGCGCAGGGCGCGCAGCAGGCGGTCGTTGGCGGGGGTATCGGACACGGGAAACCTATGGCGGGGAAGGGGGCGTGCGGCCGGCAGCCGGCTATTTGGGCGGCTCGGCGCCGCTGACGAACATGAGCTGGTAGCCGCGCTTGAGCTGGGTGTCGCGGGCCTTCTCGAAGGCGGCGGTGGCCTCGGCCTGGAGCAGGTACTGCTCGCGCCGCAGCTGCGCGCGTCCGCCGATCTGCCCGCTCTCGCGCAGCAGCTCCCAGCCGCCGAACAGGTCCGGATGCAGGGTCAGTTGCAGGTAGCGGGGAGCTTCGCCCGGGGCGGGGCGCTGCTGCAGGAGGATGCGCATGGGCGGGCATTGTAGCCGGGGGCGTGGGAAACCCGGTGGAGGCGGCCGGTGCAGGATCAACCGCAACCGCGGGAGCAACAGTGGGGGGCTTGCCGGCCCCGGAGGGAGTCCGCCGTCGCATGGGGGTATGGCCCGCCCTTCGGGACGACATCCTGTCTTTACTCAGGGCCCTGGCACATCCCTGTGCCACTCGGGCCATACCCCCATGCGCCGACGGCCTTCGGGCGCTTCGGGATTCGCGCCTGCGGTTCGGGAAACAGCCAGGCCGAACCATTCCGACCAGGGTCTGGGCTTTTGTTCGTTGTAGGAGCTCCCTTCAGGGGCGACCCGACGACGCTGGAATACAGCCTGCGTTCAACGCACCCGCTCCGGAGAACATGCTTGGTATCAGGCAGCACCTTCCAGCGTCGTCGGGTCGCCCCTGAAGGGAGCTCCTACAAGAAGCAGCAGCGCCTCGTCGTGTTCCCGCCAGACGATCCGGCAGGTGCTTTCCGACACGGATCCGAAGCCAGCGCCCCGACCGCTCTTCTTGGCTGATGACGCCGATACAGCCGTCGCCGCTGCCGCCGTCGCCGCTGTTCAGCCCTTCAGCAGCTCCAGCACCTGCGGCTCGTCCACGTCCGGGACCACTTCGGCCTGGCCGATGCCGCGCCACAGGACCAGGCGCAGGCGGCCGGCCACGTTCTTCTTGTCCAGGCGCATGCGCCCGAGCAGCGCTTCCGGGGCCAGCCCGGCGGGCAGCGCGGTCGGCAGCCCGTACGCCTCCAGCAGCGTGCGCAGGCGCTCCGTGTCCGCTTCCGGCGCCATCCCCAGCCGCGCCGACAATCGCGCGGCCAGGACCATGCCCACCGCCACCGCCTCGCCATGGTTGAGCGCGCCGGCCTCCGCGTCGCCGCCGGCATAGCCCTGCTCGGCCTCGATCGCATGGCCGAAGGTGTGGCCCAGGTTGAGCAGCGCACGCTCGCCCTTCTCCAGCGGGTCGCGTTCGACGATCCCCGCCTTGTGCCCGCAACTGCGCGCGATCGCCTCGGCCAGCGCCTGGTCGTCGCCGGCGAGCAGCGCCCCGCGTTCCGCCTCCAGCCACCCGAAGAACAGCGGATCGCGGATCGCCCCGTACTTGATCACCTCGGCCAGGCCCGCGCGCAGTTCGCGCGGCGGCAGCGTGCGCAGCGCCGCGGTGTCGGCGAACACCGCGCGCGGCGGATGGAACGCGCCGACCAGGTTCTTGCCCTGCGGGATGTCCACCGCGGTCTTGCCGCCGACCGAGGAATCGACCATCGCCAGCAAGGTGGTGGGCAGCTGCACGCAGTCGATGCCGCGCATCCAGCAGGCCGCGGCGAAGCCGGCCAGGTCGCCGACCACCCCGCCGCCCAGCGCGTACACCGTGGCGTCGCGGCTGGCGCCGAGCGCGGCCAGCGCATCGATCGCCGCGCCGAAACTGGAAAGGGTCTTGTGCGATTCGCCGGCGGGCATGACGTGGGTGGCCACGTCCAGTTCCGGCCGCGCGCCGCGCAGCGCCGTGGCCACGCGCGCGGCGTACAGCGGTGCGACATGGCTGTCGCTGAGCAGCAGCACGTGGCGGCCACGGGCATGGACGGCCAGGCGCGCGCCGTCGTCGATCAGGCCCGGGCCGATGTCGATCGCATACGGGGTCGCGCCCCCGACCTCGACCCGGCGGATCCGGCTCATGCCGCGGCCCCGGCGTTCCAGCGCGCCGCCAGCTGCAGCGCCAGGCGCGTGGCCGCATCGGCCGCGGTCGACCCGTCGGTGTCCATCACCAGGTCGGCTATCTCGCGGTACAGCGGCTCGCGCACGCGTGCCAGTTCGCGCAGCACGTCCTCGCGGTCGGCGCGCTGCAGCAGCGGGCGGGAACGGTCGCGCTGCAGCCGCTTCAGCTGGGACTCCAGCCCGGCGCACAGGTAGACCACGAAACCGCGCTCGCGCATCCGCCGCCGGTTCTCCGCGTCCAGCACCGCGCCGCCGCCGGTGGCGACCAGCTGGCCGCGGCCGGCGAGCAGCTCGGCCAGCGCGGCGCGCTCGCGTTCGCGGAAGCCGGCTTCGCCGACATGCTCGAAGATCGCGGCGATGGTGGCGCCGGTGCGCTGTTCGACATGGTGGTCGGCATCGACGAACTGCAGGCCGAAGCGCTCGGCCAGGCGGCGTCCGATCGAGGTCTTGCCGGCGCCCATCGGGCCGACCAGCACGAGGTTGGGGGCGGGATTCATGGCTGGCGATGCTAGCACCGCGCCCGCGCGCGGACGACCGTCACCGCTGCAACGGTACGCCGTCCCGCCGGACTCACGCTGCCGTGCCGTGGCGTTAACGCCGCCGTACACAGACTGCGGCTCCCGGCGCATGCGCCATCAACAGGAGACGCACCATGTCGGTCGCCAAAGTCATCGAGATCAGTGCCTCGTCGAAGACCAGCGTCGAAGACGCGGTCAGGCACGGGTTGAAGAAGGTCGCCGAAACCGTGCAGGGCATCCAGGGCGCCTGGGTCAGCGAGGTCAAGGTCGAAACCGACGGCGAGGGCAACATCGTGGAATGGCGGGTCAACCTGCGGGTGACCTTCATCGTCCAGTAGCGCCGGCGCCGCGATCCACGGCTGGCCGCCGCGCATGCGGGCCTGCGTTGTTCCGGTCAGGCGGCGCGCGCGGGAACCACGCCCGGTTCCGGCCTGCCGCCATTCCGCGGGGTGAGGCCGCACCGGACGGGAGTCGACATGCACGGGATTTCCTCCATCAGGACGGCGCTGGCCGGCATTGCCGTGGTCGCAGGGCTGGCCTGTGCAGCGTCGGCAGGCGCGGTGACGCTGACGGACATGAGCGGGCACGACTTCGGCTGGGACGGCGGGCCGCCGATGCCGGCGCGCTACCAGGCCTGGCTGGATGGATCGCCCTACGCGAAATGCAGGAAGTAGGCGTTGCCCGCGGCCGCGCCGTGGTCCGGGCGGCGGGGGTCATGGTTCATCGGTGGCTCCGAAGGCGCGACGGCGTGGCGCTCGGTCGCCGATGCGGCGCCGGGCGATGGCGCCAGGCCGTCGCTGCGCGTCCAGCGGCACGGTCGCATCGGCCAGGTCCGGCAAGGTCTGCAATGCGTGGCGGCTGACCCGCTCGTAGTGCTGGACGAAGCGCGCCAGTCGCGCCGCATCCATGCCGGCGCGCCGCGGCTCGGCGGCCTGCAGCGCCTGCTCCTGCTGCAGGCGCCAGCCGGGCACGGCCTCGAAGCCCGGCGCCTGCAGCCACCAGAGCGCGTCGATCCGCGTCCACAGCGGCGGGTAGTCCCGGACCAGCGCCTCGTTGCAGAAGCGGCGCCAGCGGCCGTCGGGGTCTTCGTCGCGTTCGAGCGCATTGACCGGCTCGCGCAGCGCCGCGGCAGGCTGCGGCGGCACCGCCAGGCACCAGCCTTCGAACACCAGCAGCTCCAGCGGCCGCGCCGGCGCCGGCCACAGCGCGGCGGGCAGGCGGTCGTCGCCGAGCTTGTCGAAGCGCGGCAGCGGCGGCGTGCCGCCGGCGCGCAGCGCATCGATCGTCGCCAGCGCCAGCGCCACGTCGTGCGTGCCCGGCGGGCCGCGCGTGGCCAGCAGCGGGTGCACTTCGTCCGCCAGCGCCCGCCGCTGCGCCGAGGTGAGATAGAAGTCGTCCAGCGACGCCACCGCCGCCGACAGCCCGGCCGCCTGTGCGGCGGCCACCACCTGTGCGGCCAGCGTGCTCTTGCCGCTGCCCTGCACGCCGGCGATGCCCAGCACGCGCATCGCCGTGCCTGCGCGCGCGCCGCTTGCCGCCAGCGCGTCGCGCACCAGCGATGCGGGAAAACCTGCGTGCGCCTGCGCGGTCATGGGTCCACAATAAGCGCCCCTGTTGCGCTTGTGGAAGCCGCCATGACCGACCTGCTGTACGCCGAGGCGCTCGATACCTTCGCCAGGCTGCTCGACGAGGCCGGGCGCAGCGGACAGCTCGAACCGAACGCGATGACCGTGGCCACCGCCGGCGCGGACGGCCGGCCATCCGCGCGCACCGTGCTGCTGAAGTCGTTCGATGCGCGCGGCTTCGCGTTCTATACCCATCTGGACAGCCGCAAGGGCCGCGACCTGCAGGCCAACCCGCGCGCGGCGCTGCTGTTCCTCTGGCGCGGCCTGCGCGAGGCGGGCGTGCAGGTGCGGATCGAAGGCGCGGTGGTCCAGGTGGATGCCGCCGAGGCCGACGCGTATTTCGCCGGCCGGCCGCGGATGAGCCAGCTGGGCGCCTGGGCGTCCAGGCAGTCGGCCACGCTGGTGTCGCGCGAGGCGTTCGACGCGCGCCTGGCCGAGGTCGAAGCCGAGTTCGAAGGTCGCGACGTGCCGCGTCCGCCCGGCTGGAGCGGTTTCCGCGTGGTCCCGGCCACGATCGAATTCTGGTACGGCGCCGGCTACCGCCTGCACGAGCGCTGGTGCTACCAGCACGAGCTCGAGGGCCACTGGTCCAAGCGGATGCTGTATCCGTGAAAGCAGGCGTGCGCGCGCACAGCGGGCGGGTCGCCTGATGGGCCCGCGGCGCATCGTCTGCCTGACCGAGGAACCGACCGAGACCTTGTATGCGCTCGGCGAGCAGGACCGGATCGTGGGCATCAGCGGCTTCACCGTGCGGCCGCCGCAGGCGCGGCGCGAGAAGCCGAAGGTCAGCGCGTTCACCAGCGCGAAGGTGGAAGCGATCGTCGCGCTGCAGCCGGACCTGGCGATCGGGTTCTCGGACATCCAGGCCGACATCGCCGCCGAGCTGGTGCGGCGCGGGGTGGAGGTGTGGATCGCCAACCACCGCAGCGTGGAGGGAATCCTGGACTACGTGCGGCGGCTGGGCGCGCTGGTCGGCGCCGGCGACCGGGCGACGGCGTACGCCGGTTCGCTGCGGCGCGGGCTCGATGCGGTCGAGCGGCGGGCGGCGGCGCTGCCGGTCCGGCCTAAGGTGTACTTCGAGGAGTGGGACGCGCCGATCATCACCGGCATCCAGTGGGTGGCCGAGCTGGTGCGGATCGCGGGCGGGGAGGATGTATTCCCGGAGCTGTCGTGCGAGCCGCTGGCGCGGGCGCGGATCCTGGCCAGCGGGGATCCGGTCGTCGCGCGTGCGCCGGACATCATCCTCGGCTCGTGGTGCGGCAAGAAATTCCGTCCCCAGCAGGTGGCCGCACGTGCCGGCTGGGAGGCCATCCCGGCAGTGCGCGACGGCGAGCTGCACGAGATCAAGTCGCCGCTGATCCTGCAGCCCGGCCCGGCGGCGTTGACCGATGGCGTCGAAGCGATCGCGACGATCATCCACGGCTGGGCGGCGCGGCGGGGGGCGCTCTGATCTCGGCGCGACAGCTTCGACCGGCAACCGCAAAAGCGTTGGGTTGCGCGGCCTTCGGGCGCTTCGGGGTCTGCGCCTGCGGTTCAAGAAGCAACAGCGGACAGGCAGCTTCACCGCCGCTGGAGTTTTTCCGTAGGAGCTCCCTTCAGGGGCGACCCGACGAGGCTGGAAGGTGCTGTCTCATGCCAGGACATGTTCTCCGGAGCGGGTGCGTTGAACACGGCTGCGTTCCGGCGCCCTCGCGTCGCCCCTGAAGGGAGCTCCTACAACAAGCGGGAAAGCCCGGATCCCGGTCTGGCGTTGGCTGTTCGTCGAACCGCACGGCGCGGACTCCCTCCGGAGCCGACGCAACTCAACGCCTTTGCGGTTGCTGGCCTGTTGCACTTGCTTCGGCTTCGGCTTCGGCTTCGGC
>CAZBDE010000026.1:0-21175 GCA_964490415.1 uncultured Pseudoxanthomonas sp.
TTAATTTAAAATAATCTAAAAACTTTTTAATTTCCTTTTCTTTTTTGTTTAGTTTGGTTTCTTTTCGGTTCTTGTTTTTTATTTTTTTCAGCTTCAACTTTAATACGTCTTTTTTTATCATATTCTCTACGTTTTTCTTTTTTTTCATAAGAGTTTACTTCATTTCTTAAAGACGTTATTAAATCCATTTTTTCTTTATTCTCATTTTTTAATTCTTTTAATTCATTTTCCAATAAATTTTTCTCATTATCCATACGTTTTTTTTCTTCATATACTACATTATTTAATTGTAATAATTTATTCCCTAATTCTAATTTTGCAGGATCTGTTTGTAAAATTGTATTTGTTATCTTTTTTTTTATTTGTCAAATTATTCATAATATTAATAATAATGTTAACACCATTATACTATATATTACTATATTTAATGGTAATTGAAATCAATAAGCTAATCATTTTCCTAAATAATTTAATCATGTTAAAGGATTAAATTCGTATAAAAAATAATAAATTTTTTCTCATTTATTTACTTCAGTTACCGACAATTCGTTTATTGGATTTGTTAAAGCCTCTATTTTTGCTATATTTCAAGTTCCTACTAATAATCCCATTCCTCCAAAAGCTTTTATAAAAGGTTTAATTAAATATGTTCTTACTTGTTTTACTTTTAATAACCCACTACTTCACAATCACCGTAATTTAAATATATTTAATAACATTTTTATGTATTTTATTCTAATAATAATTATATATTAATTATTTTTATCTCATTTCGTGCTAATATAAAATAATTAATATTTTTACTATAATATTTAGTTAAAAAAATCCCATAATCTTGAAATAAAACTTTTTTTAATTCCTCTAATTAATGATTTTAAATATAAATTAACTAAAAAAAATATTATTTCTTTACTTTTTTTTATACGGAAAAGATTAAAAACCGTTTTTTTTTAATATTTTTAATTTATCTAATTTTATAATAAATAACACATTTTACTATTATTTTTATTAAATTTTAAAACTAAAAAATATAGGAATATGTTAAAAAACGATATAAAAAATAATCCTAAATAAGGTTATAATTTTAATCAAAAATTTAATGATATGTTATACCTAAATAAATAAAAAAAAGAATATTTTATTTTCACCATGCTCTTATTCCTCCCTTTTTTTTGTTCCATTAATTCTAATTCTATATTAATTTTATCTAATTGTAATTGTAATTCTAATTCTTGCCTCCCTTCACCAATTGAAGAATCATCTACTGATTCAATAAAGACATCTTTTTTTAATTCTTTTAATTCAGGACTATCTCCACCATCTTTTATTCAACCAGTTTTTGTTAAATTTTCTATTGTACTTTGTTCTCCACGATTTCACATTCTTTTAAAATATTTACCAATTATATTTGCTCCATATCCTAATTTTTCAGAAGAATATTTAAACACTTTATTACAATTATCAAATAAATTAATTTCAAAATTTTTTTCTAAAAAGCTATGTGCTAAAATAAATACTGTTGTTGCTACTACTGTACCAATTATAGTATATACTATTCATGAACCTATACCACTTCCACTTACTTGTTCATTTACATTATTTAATTCGTTTTGTAACATTTCAAATTGTTCATTTAATTTTTCTATTGGTATTGAAGAAGGTAAATCTATTTTTTCAGGCGCTATTTTAGGTATTTCGCTATCTCTTAATAAATCTTCTAAATTTTGTTGATTTATTTCATATTTTTTTGAAGATAACATCTCATTTCTATTACTTACTACTTTTGTTACTGCCTTTAATAAATTTTCTTTACTTACTGAAGGAGCAAATTCTAATAATTTCAATTTTTCAGCTTCAGTTATTTTATCAATTCCAACTGTATGTATTACTTCTTTTACTTTTTCGAATTGTTCTGGTGATAAATATACTGATTTTTGATCATTTACTTTCATTACAAATAATTGAGCATTAGGATCATTCATTAATGCTATATTCCCTTCTCTTCCTAATAATTTAGAACCAGCTCCACCTATTTTATTTATTGCTCCATTCATTACCATTTTTCCTATTCCAAATGCTACTGAAGTAGGTGTTGGTACTTTAAAATTTGCTGCATATATTAAAGGCATTGTTATTGGCTTAGTTAATGTTCCTATTATTGGTATTTTAGTAATTCATCTTAAATAAGGTCTTGCATCTTTTAATAACGGAAGTTTTTCATTTATTTTAAAAGCACTATATTGTCATCCTCCTAATGCTAATCATACTCAAAATGGTGTTTCATTTCATATTTTTGCTGTAGTTTGCACTAATGCAGCACCACCAAATTTAACTGCTGATACTGCCATTGACCCACTATATTTCATTAAATCAGTTTCTCCTATTTTTGGCACATTTGGTACATTATAACCATGTCCACCAGCCATTAATGAACTTAATACAGCAGTTGACCCTTTTCAAAATACTAATTTTAATCCAGCTCATGTTAAATAAAATCCTTTTTTAAAAAACATTCCTAAACCATCTTCTACTTTTTCTTTTGGAACAATTGATAAAGCTTTTAACATTTCTTCTCTTTCTTTTTTTCTTTTATCATATCATTCTACTCCAGTAGAAGAATCTTCATATATTATTTCTTCTCTTCATTCTTGTAAATAGTTTTCACTTTTCATTTGTTCTTTTTCTTTTCTATTTACATAAGAACTAATATCTATCATTTTTATATCTTTTTTTAAATCCATATGTGTTCCCCATATTAATCAACCCATTCCTATTTTACGTTTTTGTTTATTCTTATTTCCCATTATATAAATAATATTCAATATAATAATAAAAAACTTCCTAACATTGTAAATAAATGAAATAATATTTTTATAGGTTTTATTAAAGGATGTTCACTTAATGTATGCAATACCAATCCTCCTATTACTCATCATTTTGAATGAAATTTAAATGATTCAAAAAACGTTAATGTTTTTACACGTAATCACATATCATAATTTGGAATTTTATGAGTTTTATAATATTCTATTAATCCTTCCTCATATGATAATTCTTTTGGATTTTTTATTTCATATGAAACAGAAGGATCATAATTTTTAGGTACATTTGATTCACTTCATTTCTGATAATTTTGTCAATTTTTACTACCAGATATTTCTTCTGCATAACTCACATCTATTATATTTAATTCAAATATATTTCACATTATCAAACTAAATAATAATATTAACATTATTATATACATTTTTTTACTATCTTTTATATATAACATTGTTCAATACTCACTTTTATTTACTTTTTTTCATAAATAAATTTCATATCATACACGGCTTCTCATTACTTTATAATATTTTGGAATAATCTGACTTACTACTATCATATATCAAATACTAAATAATAAAATTACTACACCTAAACCAAAAATAAAATATAAATTATTTCACATTTTTTTTACTTTCACTTATCTTATTTTTTAAATTTATACTTACACTCAACTTTAAATACCCTTTTGTCACATAATCTATTATTTCTTCGGGTTTACTTTCTTCTAATCATCATAATTTTTTTGTGTAAGTTAAAGCTAAATCTTCTTTTTCATTTAACTTTTTACATCAAATTGATCTTACTACGCTTCGTAATCTATAATCAAAAGGTATATTTGTTAATACATTTATATGAATTTTACTGCTACATTCAATACTATAAATATATTTTATATCATATGTATATTTAGTTTTTAAACTTTTTATAAACTTATATACTAAATCATCTATAAATCTTTCTTGTGATTTATTTAATGTTATACACGAATCTTTATAATAAATATATCGTTTTCCATCTTTTATTTCTCAAAATCCATTATACAATTTTCCAAATTTTAAATTTGAGAAACTTCAATATTCACTTTCTTTTTCTTCTTTTAGATGCTTTGTTCATAAACTTAATACTATATAAGATTTTAAATCATCTTTTGTTATTATATTATTTTCTATTGCAAAAAATATAAAATCTTTATTTACATCATTAGCTTCTTTTCTGTACGTTTTTGAAAATAGTTTCTTACCTCAATTCGTTATTTTATTAATTATATTTTTTATTAACAATATTAAATTAACTTTATTCTCTTTAATTTAAACCTTTCCTTTTCAAAGAAAAGGAAAGTCTTAGAACCTTTGTCGCAATGAAACTAAAGTTTCATTGCCTAACACCAAAATATAATTTTATTTTCTTTAATCTTAATTTTTTTATAAAAAAAAAAAGTTAATTTTAAAGACATGTAATATAATTTTATGGTGAATCTAAGTAAATTATACTATATAATCTTGGGCATTTTTACATAAAATTTATATTGAAAGAAGCCGTTATATTTTAAAAAAGTATAAATTTTTAAACACTTAATTTAAAATATTACCTATTTATCTATTTATTTAATGTGAAATATATTTTTCAAATTATTATTATACAAAAATGTGTAAATTAAATTTTATTTATAGTAAAAAATTAGATACCATCAATTTGCAAAACTGATATTCTACCAATTAAACTATAACTTCCACCTCCATTTTTTTTTTAAAAAAACAAAGAAAAAACACGCAGGTAGAAGGAATTGAACCCTCAACTTTAGATTTGAAGTCTAATATTTTACCAATTAAACTATACCATATAATTCAAGATGGTGGGATTTGAACCCACATTAATTGGACCCAAACCAACTGTGTTACCATTACACTACATCTAAAATTTTTAAAAATAATAAGGGCAAAAAGAATCGAACTCATGTCTTAAGATTTATAGTCTTACATGTTACCACTACACTATACCCTTTTTAAAATAACTAATAATCTTTTATTAATAAAATAAATATACTTATAATTAATATATCCCCCCACAATAACAAAAAAAAAGGAACTCCATAATATAATCCAAGTATTCACATTACATATAAACTAAATGATAACATTGCACAAAATCCTCTTATATAAATATATCATATCTCTTTATTTAATAACAATTTATTAAAATAGGATATTTTAAAATTTTTTTTTTTCTTTTTCTTTTTTTTCATTTATTAACTTTTTAATCAATTTTATATCTCCATGAAATGAAAAATTTTTTTCTTTATTTTTTCAAATATTTTCAAATTCTTCCCTTCATTCAGGTATTAATACATCTAATTCTTTTTTTAATGCATTTTCAAATTCTTCACTTTCATAAGAATATGTAAAATCTCATACTTCATTTTCTTCTTTTATTTTTTCACCTTCTTCTCATAATTTATTAATTTTACCATCCACTTCCTTAAAAAAATTAATATAAAAATCTATATTCTCTTCCACATCTATAAATTTTTTATTATTTTCTTCAATTTTAAAATTATTTACATTTCAAGGCTCAAAATTATCAGAAAAACTTAATGTAAAATATAAATCTTCATCATAAAATTCTATATATTGGTAAGTTTTTATCCCAATATACTCATCAATTTCTCATATTAAAAAAAATCTTATTTTAAATGCTTGCTTATATTCTTCAAACAATTTTTCAATTTTTTTTTTTTCTTCTAAATTTTCTATTTTATACTTCACATTAAAAAAATCTAAAAAATAATCAACCCACATAAAATTTCATAACATTAAATAAATAGAAAAAGATGGCTTATTTTTTATTTCTTTTAATAAATATTCATTTAAATTTAAATGACTAAAATAACTAGATAAAAAATAACTTTTTTCAAAAAATCTTAAAAAATGATGATCAATACTAAAAATATAAAAAAATTTAAAAAACATATATTCCTTTTCTTCAGACATATATTTAACTAAATTATCTAATATTAATCCTATTATTGTATTCTCCGTTTTTAAAGATCTTATATTTGAAAAATTTAATCTTAAATCTTTAAAAAAATTTTCAAATAAATAATCTTCATATATACTTATTATTACCAATAATATATACACAATTATTACTAATTTTCACCCAAACATAAAAATTAACCTTTTATATATATCTGAAAATATTAATATCGACAATATTAATCCTTCTATTCTTCTAAATAATATTTCCACCAATGTTAAACTTTTTCATCTTTTTAATAACACATATCAATAATAATATATTAAATATATTGGTTTAAAAAATAAATTTTTTATAAAAATTAATAATCATTTTCTTATTTTATAATATCTTATTAATTTTAAATTTATTCTTCTAAATACAAAAAATTTTTTCATATCTAATCATATTATTATAAATAATAATGGATTTAATAATAATGCTATATTTCCTAATATCACAATTATTATTCTTATCCTTCTTTTTATTATTTTTTTTTTACTTTCTTCTAAATCTTCTCATTCTTTTATCTTCTTTTTTAACAAATTTTCTAAAAAAAAAAACATTAACGAATAACTACTTATTATTAATATTATCCCTAACAATAATATCAATCTTCTCATTGTTAATCATTCAAAATATACTAATAAAAAAAAAAATAATAACATAATTACTTCTATCCCTTTTTCTAATAATTGTTTTTTTACCCACTCATTCATTTTTTTAATCTATAAAATCATCTTTATTTTTATCCATCTCTTTAAAATGCAAGCTTTTCCCTTTCTTTACTTCTAAATCACTTAAAATAAAACTTTTTTTTACTTCTTCAGATGTATTTATATTTTGTATTGTTTGTAATTTTTCACCTATTAATTTTTGGTCTTTTTCTTTTATATTTAATATATTTTTAACTTCTTTACTACCCATTTTTTTAATTTTACTATTAAATTCGTCCACTGATGAAAATGTATTTTTTATTGTTGTTTCATTTACATAACTTTTAACTCCTTTTTCATTTATAAATAAATATACATATTTATCCTTTTCTTTATCAAAATTTATGTAAACTCGCCCCTTATTCTTACTTGTTATATCATAAGCTTCAAACACTACATTTCCATTCTCCAATATTTCATATTCTCCAAATTTAACATGTTTAAAATTATTTTCAATATAATTACGTAATAATTTATATTTATTTTCAGAAATATCGCCATCTTTAAACATTTTATCAATTTTATTTAAAATTTCTTTTTGATATTTATTACTTGTTTTATAAAAATCACTGTAATACCGTTTTTTTATATTAACTTGCCCTTTTTTTCCTCAATTACTAAAAAACATGCGTCTTAAAAAAGGTATTATTAATAATATATTTAATCCTAAAAAAATTTGCATTATTCTTATTAACTCACTTTTACTTAATAACATTTCTAAATTTTTTAAAAAAAAATTAATTAATTTTAGAATAAATAAAAATGTATTCCCATTTTTTTGCAACTGTTCCACTTCACCATAATTATATAAATAATTTATTTCACAACATAACTTTACCATTTTTATTTTAAAAAATAAAAACATTCTATTTTTTATTTTTAAATCTACCTTTTAATAATTTAGAAGCATTTACTTTATAACCATAAGTTTTTCCTTGTATTTTATATTTTAACATACCGCTTAAAAAAAAAGGAATATTTAAAAAATATTCTGCATTATTAATATTTTTTAATTCAAAAGAACTAGTTAAAAGCCCTTGTGATTTTTTCCTTATTGAAATACAAATACCATCAGCTATAAAAAATTTACCTCTATGACGATAATAAAAAAATAAATTTGAACCTACTATTTTTTTTTTTTTTTTTAAACTTTTATCTTCAAAAAATAATAATTTACTTCAATTTAATTTCATAATTACCAAGAATTCCAACTAATCAACTTATTTTTGTTTTTAAAAAAGCACCAGAATTTAATCAATACCCGATTTTATACAAATTTAAATAACAAAAAAAAGTTCCTTTAATTAACTTTATAATACCTAATTTATCATAACGGTACCCACCATGAACTTTACCAGTATTTAAAGTTAAAATAATTACTCTAGATTTTACATCTTTTGATTTTGATCTTACTTTAGACATTTTTATAATTAAATAATTATCCATATATTTATAAAATTAAAAAGCTAAAAATTAAAAGATTTAAAATATATTCTGAAAAAAAATCAAAAAAAAATAAAAAAAAAATATTTATATAAATAAATAATATAAAAAAATTATTAATATAAAAAAATGTTATATTTTTTTTTTCTATAATAAAATTATAAAAATATAAAAATCTTATAATTCTTAAATAATAAAATCCTATAATAACACTAAATATTAATAAAACAATTAAAATAAAATAATTAAATTGAAACAATAAATTTAAATAAATAAAAAATTTACCAAAAAAACCCATAAAAGGAGGTAAACCAATAAAAGAAAAAAATAAAATAGAAATAAAAAACAATAATAATAAATTATAACTAATTAAAGATAATTCATTTAAATAAAAAAATTCAATTTTTTTATTTTTTCTAAAAAATAAAAAAAATCAAAAAAAAATAAAAACAGAAAATAAATAACAAAATAAATAAAAAATACTAGAAAACATACCTTCTAATGAAAAAATACTTAATGCAATTAAAATATATCCAATATTTACAATAGTACTATATGCTAAAAATCTTTTTATTTTTAATTGATACATAGCATTAATACCACCAATAACTATAGAAAATAAACCTATAATTAAAAAAAAATTATTTAAATTAAATTCAAAAAAAAATAAATAAAAATAAAATTTTATTAATAAAAATAATAATACTATTTTTGGAAAAATAGAAAAAATCATCATAATAATTGTAGGAGATCCTTCATAAACATCAGATACTCATCAATGAAAAGGAACTGCCCCTAATTTAAAAAAAAAACCACATATAAAAAAGAATAATGCTAAAAAAAAAAATATATAAATATATTCATAATTAAAATTTATTAAAATTAAATAAAGATCAAAAATATTTAAAGTACCTAATAATCCATAAATTAAAGAAATACCAAATAATAATAAGCTAGAAGAAAAAGAACCTAATAAAAAATATTTTAGTCCTGCTTCAACAGAAAAATTATTAAATCTTTTTAAAGAAGCCAAAACATAAAAACATAAATTTTGAATTTCTAAAGCTATATACATAATAAATAAATTTAATGTTAATATAATAAAAAAAGATCCTTGAATAGATAATAAAAATAAAATACTATATTCAAATATTTTTACTTTTTCAAAAATAAAAAAATATTTAGATAAATATAAACAAAAAAATAAAAATAATAATAATAATATTTTTAAAAAAATAAAAAAATTATCTAATTTAAAATTAAAAAAAAAAATTAAATCAAGATCAATTAAATAATATATAAAAAAAAAAGTTAAAATTATAAATGGTAAAATTAATTCTATAATTAATTTTGTAAAATTTAAAGATTTTATTTTATTTGAAAAAAATAAACCTAAACATAAAATAATAATAATAATACTTATAAAAAAAATATCATTGAAAAAAAAAATTAAATCTCCAAAAAATAAATTTAAATTAATTAAATACGTCTTAATTTTTTTTTTCTTTGTCCTAAATGATGAGGAATTGGTCTTCGAAAAATTATTCTATTTACTTTTATATTATAATTTTTTAAAAAACCTAATAACCCATACATTTGAGAAGTAATATTACTTCTTATTTTTACAACTAAATTATTTATTTTTAATCTTTTTAATTTTTTTAAAATATTTTTAGCAATATTAAAAATTAAATAAAAAGATCTTTTATTTTTTATATTATGACTATCATTAAATTGTCCAACCCAATTATAAAAAATAATTTTACCTTTAAAATCACTTAAAATACAAAAAAAATTATTATTATTTTTTTTTAAAATTAAAAAACATGATTTTTTTTTTAATTTTAAAATTTTTTTTTTTTTTAATTTTATATTCATTTTTTTTATAAATAATAACTTATAAAATTTTTTTTTACTATCCTTAAAAATATAATTATTAACTTTTTTTTCCATTAAATCAATTGTTTGTTTTTTTATATACACCAATTTATTATTTTTAAAAAAAAAATAAGAATATAATAAAAATTTTAATAAATTAAAAAGTTTATTTTTTAAAAAATAAACTTTTACTCTAAGTTTATTTAAATTTATATTTTTATATAAATATAAATTTATATTTATATTATTTAATAAAAATTTATTCTTTAAATAAATTTTATATATACTATAAAAATTTTTATATTTAAAATAAAAAAATTTTAAAAAACTATTTTTTTTTAATCTATTATACTTCAAAAAAAATTCTTAAATATTTTGCTTGTTTTGCATTTCTATGAGTTTCTTGTCCCCTCACTGGTAACCTTTTAAAAAAACGAATACCTCTTCTTATTTTATTAAATTCTAAAAATTTTACATATTGAACCCAAATTTCTTTTAATCTATCATCAGTTAAATAATTTACACGTATAATTAAAAAAATAGCTTCAAACATAAATTTATTTAAAAATTTAGTAGAAATATCTTTAGCTAACCCAATTAAAGATCCAATATAAGTTATTTTTTGATAACCCACCCCAAAAACAACTTTAGAAATATTAAAAATAAAATTATTACCAACAAATATATTTTTTTCTTTATATAAAATTGGCATAAAATTTTTTCTTTATTTTTTTATAAATAAAATTTTTTTAGGAACAATAAAAGCTTTAGTTTTTTCATAAAAATCCATTTTTTTTAAAATAAGTAATTGATAAAATAAATTATTTAATTTTATTTTATCAAAAGAAATAATTAATAATTTTCTTTTTTTTCGTCAAAAAAAAATATTATCAGGAATATAAAAATAAAAAAAATGATTATAAGCCATAAAAATTTTTAATAACTTTTTATTTATTTTTTTTATTCTATAACCTAATCCTTTTAATTTTATTCTAAAAAAAAAAATTTTAAAAAATAACGAATAAAAAAAAAAAATTTGTTTAAAAAAAGAATAAAATTTATATTTATTTAAAAAAATAAATTTTATTAAATTTTCATTTGAAAAAAAAAAATAATAATTAGGTAAATTTAAAAAAATTAAACCCATTTTAGATTTTAATAATAATAAATTTAATTTTTTAAAAAAAACTATTTTTAAATTTTTTAAAAATAATAAATTATTAAATAATATTTTAACTTTCAAAAAATTATTTTATAAATCTATTTTTAAAATAACTTCACCAGATAACTTATATAATAAACATTCAAAATCAGTTTTTAAACCTTGATTTGTTGAAATTATATAAATAGAAGTATTTTTTTTTTCTTTTATTTTGCTTAATTTTAATAAATTAAACTGAGCTTTTTTACTTGGAATTGAAACAAGTTTTAAATTTAAAAAAACACACCGGTTATTTACATATTTTAAATAAACTTCAATTTTATTTTCAAAAAAAGTAAAACCTCTTATTATTCCTATTTTTTGTAAAATAATTAACATATTTAAATGAAATTTAGTATTTAAAACTTTTACTGTTTTTAAATGTAATCGTTTTGCTGTATTTAAACAAGAAATAAAATCTCCAAAAATAAAATTTGACATTAATTAATAAGAAGATCTTCTAACCCCATGTAATATACCATAATCAACCAACTCCTTAAATTTAATTCTAGAAATTTTAAATCTTTTTAAAACTCATCTAGATCGTCCAGTATATACACATCTATTTCTTATTCTTGATGAGCTTGAATTTAAATGAAATTTTTTTATAAATTCATAAGCATAAAATTGTTTATGATTTTTATTATTATTACTAAAATATAAAAATTTAAATAAAAGTAATTTTACTTCACTTTTTTTAAAATTTTCTCTTACATTTTTATCTTTTTTTTTTTTATAAAAACTACCCAATTTTTATTTTAAATAAATTTAAAAAATATTTAATATTAAAATATTTTTTTTGATAATTAAATAAAATAAATTTAAAAAATAAAATATCTTTAATCTTTGGAATATAAAAATTATTTAAAATTTTTATATTTGAAAAAATATCTAAATTTTTTAATTGAAAAATACAAAAATTATCGTTATTAAAATTTTTAAAAAAAGATTTTGTTAATAAAACTGTTAATTTATTTAAAAAAAAATCTAAAAATTTAAAAAAAAGTTCAAAATTTTTACTTAATTGATTTATTAATAAAAAGCTATTATATTTTACTCCTTTATCCAAATTTACTTTAAATTTTTTTAAAAATAACTTATTATTTGTCATTAATCATAAAAAAATAATATTATTAAAAAGTTTTAAACTATTTAATTCAATTATTTTTTTTATAATAAAATAAAATTGAATTTTTGGTAATTTCAAAATAAAACTATTTTTTATTTTATTATTTTGTTTTAAAATAATAAAACGTAAACTACTTCTATAAACAAAATTTAAATTAATTTCATTATAATTTAAAAAAAACATTAAACAATTTTTGTAGCAATTAAACCAAAAAAAGGATGAGCTTTTACTATTTCTTTAGGAATTTCTCTTTTTATTCTTTTACCAATTGGAAAATATTTTTTTTTTCCAACAAGAACAACAGCATTTCTTCTAAATCAAATAAAAGTGCGACTACTTCTTTTATATTTTTCAGCCACATGAATAATTAATGCATAATGAATACTTCCTTTTTTATACCTTCGTTGTTTACGTTCATTATCTTTTAAAAAATGAGAATTTAAATTAACACCCCTTACAGTAACTAAAACTTTATCTCCTATTGTTAAATCCTTTTTCATATAATTATCAGCACTACGAAACATTTTTACAAAATATACACCAGTGTCATCATAACAATAAGCATAAGAAAAAACTCTAACCATAACTTTTTATTCGAAAGGTAAAAACATAGTAGCTATCATAACAAATAACATTACTAAATCCATAACTCATGGATCATCAAACTCAATATAATCAAAATGAGCATAATGATATCTATGTAAAATAAAATAAAAATCATTTAAAGTAAATCCAATTGTTAAACGTAACTTAATATTAATACACAATACAAAAATTCGAAAAAAAACTATAGAAAAAACAACAGCATATACAATAACTTTTAAATCATCATAATTACCATCTTTATCAAAAAAAATATTTTCTTTTTCACATTTTATAAAAAAACGAACATCATATTCTAATTCAGAAATATAATCTTTTAAATATTTTAAAATTTTTTCAAACAAAAGAATAAGTAACTCTTTTATTTTTTTAAACATTTAATGAAAAGGTTCTTCCTTTTTCTGTTCTTCATAAAATTTTTTTCTACTATTTTTATTAGCTTGTTCTAAATCATTATCATTAAATAAATCATATAATATATCTAACATAAATTTATCATAATCATTATCATCCCTCATTTTTATATTTCGTAAATTAAAATAATGAAATAAACCATGATATTTTAAAATATATTCTAAAACTTTTTTTTCACCTCCTAAAACTTTTGAATACTTACACATATATTGATAACGTTGCTTTAAAATAGAAAAATAAATTTTACCTTTTTTTCTATTACTACCTGGTGTTATATCATCTAATAATCACCCCATAATAATATCATTTAATATTTCTTCTGTACCATTAACATTAGGTACATAAAAAGGATCATTTGGATCAAGTTGTACAAATTCTCCCATTAAATCTAAATTTTGGTAAAATTGTTCTTCTGCCTCCCTAGCATGTCTGACTTCTTCTTTTCATTCCCTTTCTCTTCTTACATCTCTATGATATCTTCAAAAAAAAATTTTATGAAACCCAATTAATGTTTTAGATAAAACATTATATAATAAATAAAACGGAGAAAAAAAGATTCTACTTAAAACGGTAAAAAAAGCAATATTTTGCTCTAATTCTTCTTCTTCTTTTGATAATTTTTTTTTAGCTTTAGCTAAAGTTAAAAGAAAATCAAATAAAAAAAAATGAAAACTATACTTTAACATTAAATGACTAAAAATTAAAATAAGTAATGAATAAAAAAATTTTAAAATTAATTCTTTATTTTCCTTACTTAAATTATTTCATTTACCATATAAATAACTAAAATAAAATTTTATTAATAAATAAATTTTATTAATAATAATAATAATTTCTAAATATAAATTATTATTTAAAACTATATAAGTTAAAAAATAAATTTCTACTAAAGGAAAAAAACCTAAAGTATTTGTAATTCTATTTTTTAATTTTAACACTTTTTTAAACGGTATTACAACAAATTTTTTAAAAACTTCACAAAAATTAACTTTATTAAATTTAAATTTCATTATAATCTTAAATAAACTAACTAAATTTTTTTTAAAATTAAAAAATTTATATACATATCAATGTTTAGTATTAATATGCTAAATATTTTTAGATATATATACTTACACACTTAACCTATCTAAATATTAATCTAATATTATTGAAAAAGAATTATTTTGTAAATACAATCTTACTTATATGCTTTCAGCAATTATGTATAATTTGCGTAGCTACTTAACTATGCTATTGATATAACAATTAATCCACCAGAGGCAAATTTTTTATTAATAATTTTTTAATAAAATATTATTATAATATTTTAATAATCCACTCCTTGCGTACTAGGAAAAAACTACTTCAATTCTTTTAATTTATGGTAGATAGGGACCAAACTGTCTCACGACGTTTTGAACCCAGCTCATGTTCCTCTTTAATCGACGAACAGTCGAACCCTTGGACCTTCCTCCTTGTCCAGGATGAGAAAAGCCGACATCGCTCAGATTTTTAATTTTTTAAATATTATGTAATTTATACAACATACTTTTTAAAATAAATGGCTTAACCAAATTTGTAAAATTTAATATATCTGAAGAATAAAAATATAAATAATAATAATTTTTATCTTTATAAATAAAAGGATTTAAATTTAACTTTTTTAAAGATTCTACTAATAATTTATTATCTTCTAATGAAAAAGAATGCGTACTTATCTTATAACCAGACTTTACTTTACTTCCATCATCCATAAATCAATATGCTAAAATTCTAGGACCCATTAATTTTTTAATATTTTTTGGAACTTTTTTTTTTCCTCCATTATAAAATAAATGATAATAATAATTAATAGAATTATGTTTATAAGTTCTAAATCAAAAAGATTGTCTATCTTGAGCATTACCTCCTTTTATATTTCTAATCTTAGGTTCAGTTCCAACAAAATCCTTAAAAATAAAATATAAATGATTAATATATTCTTTATTTAATAATTTTTGTTCAAATTTAATATTATAAGTTTTTTTATTTTTTTGTTTAGGTATTGAAGCATCACCTAATAAAGTACCAATTATTATTTGTTTTTGTATTGTTGTAAATTTTAATGTTTTTTTATAAACTTCTAAACTTTTACCTTTTAATTTTTCATTTAACATATTTATATTTTAAAAATTAAACTAATTATCGCTAATTAGATTAGACTATATCTTCTTCCTCTTTTTTAAAAGTAGGAAGTTTGGCGTGTAGTCGTTGAGGATCCTTTTTAAAAAAGTTTCCTGCGGATTGTCTGCACTAATATACTTTTTCTTTATTTAAAATAAACAATTACTAATACTAAGCAATTTGAGAGATATTAGATACTTCATCCTTTTAAGAACAGATATTCCCGCATATAGCCAAATTCCTTTATCTATATTACTATAGACCCACCCCGATTTGAGGTGCCAAACGGTCCCGTCAATTTGGACTCTCAGGAACCATCAGCCTGTTATCCCCAGCGTAACTTTTATCCGTTGAGCAATAGTCCTACCTCAAAGTACTATTGGATCACTATAACCAACTTACGTTCTTGTACAATCTGTCAATTTTACAATCAAGCAAATTTTAACTATTATATTTTTAATTTAATAAAAATATTAAATTAAATTTACCTTTGTACACCTTCGTTACCTTTTAGAAGGCGACCGCCCCAGTCAAACTGACACTTTTATAATTTCTTTTTTTTAAAAAAATTAGTAATTTAAAAATTAAAAGAATACTATTTCATTTTAGCCTCCACAATTTATTCGAAAATAAAGATATCATAAGCTAGTACCTATTCTACGCATTTAATCTTAAATCACAATATAAATAAACAGTAAAGCTGCATGGGGTCTTTCCGTCCCACCATAAATACTTCGCATCTGCACGAAGACTTCAAATTCGCTGAGTTAATATTTGAGACAGTAGGAAGGTCGTTACCCTATTCATGCACGTCAACAATTAATTGACAAGGGATTTCGCTACTTTCAGACCGTCATAGTTACAGCCGTCGTTTACTGAAGCTTATACCAAAAGCAATTTTACAATTAGCATTCACTTTACAGCACCGGACAAGGGTCAGATTATATACATCATTATTAAAATTTAGCATAATCCTGTGTTTTTGATAAACAGTCGCCATCCTCTATTTTGTGACATTCATTTTTACTTAACATAAAAATAAACACTCTTTATCCCGAAGTTACAGAGTTAATTTGCCGAGTTCCTTAAATATTATTCTCTCAATCACCTTAGCATACTTTGCCCGATTACCTGTGACGGTTTTAAGTACGGTTTTCTTATATAAACTATTTTCCATAAAATTATACTAATTATTTATAAATCAATAAATAAATAAAAAATATAATTTAAGTCATTTTTTATTTATAATAGTAAATTAATTTTAAAAATTTTACCCATCAAATTAAGATTTCTCTTTATTCTAAGGGGCCGACTAACTCTTAGTGGTTAATCCTCTTCTAAGAAACCTTTAATCATACGGTGATAATGATTTATAATATGTATAAAAATACATATATTACATTATTAACGCTACTCATGCCAGCATGCTTTCTTTTGATATCTCCAACAATTTTCACAAATTATCTTCCAACTTACAAAATATTCTGCTACCGAAATTATTCTTTCTAATAGTTTCAATATATAATTTATAGACTCATACATTTTCGATTTTTTATTATATATATATAATTAGTGAGCTGTTACGCTTTCTTTAAAGGATTACTGCCTCTAAGTTAACCTCCTAATTGCTTTTTTCATAAAAAATCTTAATACACTAAATTATAATTTTAAGATTTTAACTAATTATCTGGGCTATTTCCCTCTCGACCATGAACCTTATCGCCCACAGTCTCACCACCAAATATATTTTATTAATATTCTAAGTTTTAATAATTTTAAAGACGTCAAATGACAATCCCCTAGATTACAAAGTGCTTTACCCTTAACAAATTTTATATTTAATGCTTTACTTAAATAAATTTCGCAGAAAACCAGCTATCTCCAAATTCGATAAGCTTTTCACTCCTAACCACAAATCATCCTAATCTATTGCAACAGACACAGGTTCGGTCCTCCACATTTAAAAAAATATATCAACCTGTTCATGGTTAGCTCATTTGGTTTCGGGTCTAATTTAAATAACTTAATATAATTTTTTCATTATTGCTTTAACTACGCCTAAAATTTTTAAATAAATTTTTAGCTTGCTATTTAAATTAACTCGCTGACCCATTATGCAAAAGGTACGCTGTCATTTTTAAAAAAAAACTCCAACCGCTACAAGTTTAAAATTTCAGTTCTTTTTAATATTTCATAATAAAAGATTTCTTTTTCACCTTTCCTTCACAGTACTTATTCACTATTGGTTATTAATTATATTTAGATTTAGTAGGAGGCTCTACTTTCTTCTAACACGATTTCACATACCGCATTATACTCTTTATATAAATTTTTATTAAATGTATACAGGACTTTTAATTACCTTTTATATTTTAATTTATAAAAATTTACATACAGATCTCTTTTGCTTTCGCTCACCACTACTCACAAAATTTTTATTTTTTTCTTTTCTTTTAGTTACTTAGATGTTTCAGTTCACCAAATATATAAAATATATTTTTATATGTTTTCATTTATAGAAATTTATAGATTATTGTTTTCACATTACTACCTATAACTTTTCGTAAAAAAACGTCTATTTTAATTAATACCAAGGCATCCATTTTAAACTTTATTAATATATAAATTTTTTAATAATATGATAAGATTTTTATTACTTATATCTTAATTATAAAGAAAAATTAATGTTTTTTTTTAAACTACATATTAAAAAAAAATGGGAATGGTGGGACTCGAACCCACAACCCTATTAAGGAATAGATTTACAATCTACCGCATTAGCCTATTCTGCCACATTTTTCATTTTATTTTTTTTTCAGGTGATGGGATTTGAACCCATGTATAATAGATCCAAAATCTATCGCCTTACCAGACTTGGCTACACCACTACTTTTAAAATAAAAGCCTGAGAAAGGACTTGAACCTTTATCCTTTGATTTGCAATCAAATACATTAACCAATTATGCTACTCATCTTTTATTAATTTATTTTAAAATGAGGATAAAGGGATTTGAACCCTTACGCTTTTAAAGCACTAGATCCTAAATCTAACATGTCTACCATTTCCATCATATCCCCATTTTTTTTTTAAGGTTAACTTTATAATTTTTATTATAGTTCTCTTAAAATTTTATATATAACTAATTTTTTATAAATAGATATATATTTTTTATAATAACCAAAAAATTCATTACACACATTTTCATTTTTTATTAAAATTTTAGAATCATATAATTCTTTATTTTCATTTAAAAATTCTTCAATTAATTTATCTAATTTTTTTTTATCTTCTTCAAATTTTTTTTCATAATAATTATAATCTTTTAATTCTTTTTCTAATATAAATTGATTATTATATTTTTTAAAACATTCATTTAAATCTATAAATTTTTCTCCAAAATCATATTCATCATATACACATCTTTTATACATATATTCATAATCTGTATAATAATAATAATCTTCATGTTCTTTATAATAAATTTTAATTAACTGTGGAATATAATTAAATATATTTATAATTTCATTTATATTTTTTAAAATATATTCTTTCAATATTAATTTAAAAAAATAATTATGTTCTTTTACTGTTAAATTATTTAAAAATTTATTTTCTTTTAAAATTGTAACATAAAAATCTATACTTGCATTTTGTAAATACCTTTTAAAAAAAATATAAAAATTTTCATAAATTAAATCTAATTCAATTATAAAAGTTTTTATATTTATATCATTTAAAAAATATTTTTTATTTTTTAAAAAAATAAATTTTTTTTTTAATAATAATACTCTTTGTAAAAAATTAAATTCATTTTTTAAAGAATATTTTAATAATATTTTAAATTTTTTAAAAAAAAATAATATATATATTAAAAAATTAAAAAATATTTTTTTTTCTTTTTTTAAAAAAAAATATTTTTTTTTAAATAATAATTCTAAATTTTTTCTATAAAAAAAAATAATTTCAATAATCATATATATATTAATTTCCATTTTTTGCGCTAAAAAAATTTTATTTAAAATTTGTTTTTTTTTTTTTAATAATAATTTTTTTTTATAATATATTAATTTGTTTAATTTACTTTCACTTAAAATATCATATTTTAAAAATTTTTTTATTAAATTATAATAAAATTCTTTTTCAATACTTATTCCTTTTATTTTTTCTTCAAAAAAAGACATTTTTGTTAAATTTTTTTTTAAAAAATTTTCTGCTTCTTGTTTTAAATTTTTTCTACTATTTAATTCTCATTTTAATAATTTAAATTGTTTTTTTTGAAACTTTTTTCTTAAATTAACTTCTTTTTTTAAATTTTTAATATAAGTTTTTTTTCATAATATATTATTAGTATAAAAAAACTTATAACTATTTTCTTCTAATTTTAATTGTTTTTGTTTTTCTTTTTCTTCTAATTTTAATTGCTTTTGTTTTTCTTTTTCTTCTAATTTTAATTGTTTTTTTTTTTCTTTTTCTTCTAATTTTAATTGCTTTTGTTTTTCTTTTTCTTCTAATTTTAATTGTTTTTGTTTTTCTTTTTCTTCTAATTTTAATTGCTTTTGTTTTTCTTTTTCTTCTAATTTTAATTGTTTTTTTTTTTCAAATCGTTCTACTTTTTTATTTATTTTTTCTTTATTTTGTTCAATATAATTATTAAATTTTTTATCAAAACGCATTATTTTATATTTAGCTATTAATTTTTTTTCTTTTAAATATTTATTTTTATGCTCCTCAGCTTTTTTTTTTAAAGTATCTAATTGTCTTTCTTCTATTAACTCCATATTTCTAATACCAATTTTTTCTTGAAATTTTAAATCATAATAACGTTTATATTTATCTAATCTTCCATAATAATCAGTTGTATTTAATTTATGTAAATAATTTTCAACTGTTGATATTATTTCTTTTTTTGTTTTTTCATCATATTTAAAATTATCATCTTCATTTTTTGGATATAATTTATTAATATCAAAATCATCATCTAATTCATCAATTAAAATTTCTTCTTTATCTAAAATTTCTTGTCGTTTTTGTTTTTCTTCCATAGCTTCTTTTAATTTTATATCTTCAGCTTCATAAATAACTTTTAATTTAACTCCTCCAAATAATTTTCTACTAAAATCTTTACTAGACTCTGCATAAAAAAATTTATTTTTTAATAATTCTTGCTCATATTCTTCACATGAAATTTCTTTATTAATTTTTATCTCTTTTTCTTTTTCTTTTAATTCTAATTTTTTTTTTAATTCTAATTTTAATTTTTCTTCTTTTTTTAATTTTTCTTCTTTTTTTAATTTTTTTTTTTCTTCTTTTTTTGCAAGAATACGATTTAATTTATCATCTACTTCCTTACTTAATGGCTCCATTATAAAACGAGATATTGGATGTGTTAAATCTAAAGGAAACCTTGAATCTTCATAATTTAAATCAACAATAAATGTTCCCTCACTAGAAGAAGAATCATCCTCTTCTTCTAATACTTCAAAAGGTTCTTTTTCTCAAGATGCATAATCATTATCTTGAAAAATAAGTAACCCATCTTCATCATATCTATCATCATCATCCTCATCATCATAATAATCTTCATCATCTTCAGAAATCAAAGATGCATCCTTAGTATAAAAATATAAAGAATCATCTTCATCTTCATCTTCATCTTCATCTTCATCACCAGAAATTAAAGATTCATCTTCAGACATTAAAGATTCATCTTCAGAAATTAAAGATTCGTCACCAGACATTAAAGATTCATCTTCAGAAATTAAAGATTCGTCACCAGAAATTAAAGATTCGTCACCAGACATTAAAGA
>CAZBDE010000027.1:0-11362 GCA_964490415.1 uncultured Pseudoxanthomonas sp.
GTGTAGTCCTGGCCGGCGCGGTTCTCGTCCACGTAGGTCACGCCCAGGCCGACGTAGTCGCCGAACCAGTGCTTGCCGCGGACGCCGGCGGTGATGTCGTCGGTGTCGAAATCGGTCGGGATCCACTCGTAGTCCACCAGCAGCCGCTGCTCGAAGCCGTCCAGCGGCGCGTCGCGGGTGAGGGTGGGCACGTTCTCGCGGGTGATCTGCGCCAGCGGCCGGGTCAGCAGCAGCCGGCCCTGCATGTCGTCCATCTCGTAGTCGGCGCCGCGCAGCAGGACGATACGGCGCTCGACCCGGCCGGTGGTGGTGTCGCGGACCTCCAGCACGACCTCGTCCGAGCCGGGCAGGATGTCGGTGTGGCGCAGGTAGTAGAGGCTGCCGCCGGTGCCGATGAACTCGGTGTGCCCGGGCGCGGTCTGCGCCTGCGAGCCGAACCCGCGCAGTTCGGTGCCGGGATCGCCCCAGGCGTTGGTGCGCAGCGAGCGCCAGGCCAGCGCGCCGCCGTAGAGCGAGCGCACGTACTGGCCGTATTCGGTCCCGGTGAAGCCGGTGGCGTAGTTGCCCCACAGCGCCTGGTTCTTGTCCCAGTCCACCCGCAGGTAGAAATGGCCCATCGTGTCGACGTCGCGCCAGGTGGTGGAGTCGTCGCCGTACACCGGGTAGTACAGGTCCGGGTCCAGGCGCCGGAAGATGTCCTGCGGATGGGCGTTGCCGAAGCCGTCGAACAGGTGCTCCAGGTCGCGTTCGGTGGTGTCGGCCTGGGCGGTGACCAGGTAGCGGCCCTTGTACTTGGCCTTGCCGTAGAACGCCAGGCGGCCGTCGCTGATCACGTCGTCGGCGTAGCGCGCGTCTACCGCCGCGCGGTCGACCGAACCGCCGACCTTGTTCCGGGCGATGGTCACGTCGGCCAGGCCGACGCCGAAGAAGTACTCGCCGCTGACGTCCACCGACAGGGTGTGCGCGTAGTCGCCTTCCGGCCCCTTCAAAGCCACTTCGAAGTCGTGCTGGCCGACCGGCATCAGGTACTCGGCGACGAACTTGCGGTCCATGTCCACCGGATAGCTGTCGCCGTCGATGGACAGGCTGGCCTGGTCGGGCAGGTCGCGGCCCTGGATGCGCACCCGCGAGCCGTTGAGCGCGATGTTCTGCCGGCGCAGGCCGCTGCCGGCGAAGACGCTGTCGAGCAGGCGCTGCGCCTCGGCCTGCTCGGCGCTCATGGCCATGCCCAGCGAGCGTTCGGTGGCTTCGCGCAGGCGCCGGTTGCCGCCTTCGGCTTCCTCGGGCAGCACCAGCTGCATGGTCTGCGGCCAGGTCTCGTCGACCGCGCCTGCGGCGCCGTAGGCGCGCAGCACGTAGACCAGTTCGTCACCGGTGCGGAAGCGGTAGCGCTCCGGCAGCGTGCCGTCCCATTCGCCCTCGGCGACGGCGGCCACCTCCAGTGGCACGGTGGCGATCGGCTCGATCAGGTCGGCGTCGCTGGCGCGGTAGATCGCTATCTCGTAGCGCTCGACGAAGGCGCTGTAGTTGCCACGGGCATAGAACCGCACCGGCCGGGTGACGCGCTGGCCATCGAACGGAAGCAGCGAAGTGGCCGAGATCGCCAGTTCCGGAATGCCCGGGTTCGGATCTTCGGTGGCCCAGATCACGCCACCGTCCGGCAGGGCCACCGAGAACCTGCCCAGGGCCGTGGCCTGGCCGGGACGCTGGCGTTCGATGGTGACGCGCCGGTCCGGCGCCAGCGCCTGGCTGGAGGCCGGGGTGCCCGGTGGGGTGACCGGCTGGTCCTCGCTGCGCGTGCGCAGCCGCAGCAGGATGCCTTCCTCGCTGCTGCAGCCGTCCTCCGTGCACTCCGGCGGTGGCGTGGGCAACGGCGACGGAACGTACTCCCCGCCGGCCGCCACGGGCGCCGCGGCATCGGCTTCCGGCACCGGTGCGCCGGTGTCGACGGCCTGCGCGGCCGCGGGGGCGGCGAGTCCATGCAGCGCCAGCAGCAGGGCCGCATCCAGCAGTTTCATCCGCAGGGTCATGGCTGGCCCTCCTGCGGGGGCGGCACGGCCAGCGGCGCATCGGGGTCCGGGTCCACCTGCACGGTGAGCCTGGCCCGTACCTCCGGCGGCAGGCGCGGCGCCAGTGCGTCGTAGACCGCCCTGGCGCGGCGCAGGCCGAGCGCGGCGTTGTACTCGCGGCTGCCGCGGCGGTCGGCATGGCCGATGATCGCCACCGACCCGCCGCCGCTGGCCGCCAGCATCTGCGCGACCTGGTCCAGCAGGCCGTCGAAGCGCGGTTGGATGGTCGCCTTGTCGGTATCGAACAGCAGCGTGCCCAGCACCGGACCGCCCTCGCCGATGCCGGCCAGCAGCGAGGCCGGGTCGTCCGGATCGGCGCGCACGCTCAGCACGACCTGCGGGCGCAGCGCCGGGTCCAGCCGCTCGTCGAGCAGGGCGCGCACCGCACTGGCGCGGGCGAAGGCCAGCGCCTCGGTCTCGCCGTCGGCGCTGATCACCACTTCGCCGGCGCCATTGCGCCGGATCTGCTCGACCATGCTGTCGACCACCGGCAGGTAACGCGCCTGGACCTCGGCGCTGCCCGGCGAGAAGACCACCGTTCCCAGCGTCATCTCGACCTGCCTGCGGCCCTCGATGACCTGCTCGGGCAAGCGCACGCCGAAGTCGAAGCGGGTCGGCACGCCGCCGGTGATGCGGCGCACCTTCGGGTTCTCGGTGGTCAGCTCCGCGCCCTTGGGCAGGGTGGCGGTATCGACCTTGAGGATGAAGTTGCGCCCGCGCGCCGCCTGGCCGGCATCGATCCCGACCAGGTGGTAGCGGCCGTACTGGTCGGTCTCGACCAGCAGGCCTTCGACCGAGGCGATGCGCACGCCCGGGATGCCGCGTTCGTCGATGCCCTCGTTGCGGACCACGTAGTCCACCTGGTAGCCGTCGCCGGCCTGCGCGACCTGGCGCTGCACGGTCGGCGCCGCCGCGGTCAGGCCCTTGGCGGCGTCGCCCTTGGCCTCCACCGTGGTGCTGCCGTCGGCGGCCATGCGCACGGTCGCGCCCTGCTCGCTGGTCAGCACGAAGTCGCCGGTGAAGTCGAGTTCGCGCAGGCGCTGGCGGATGACCACTTCGTGCGCGCTGGCCGGATCGGCCTGCGACTGGCGACCGGCGATCCGGCCGACCGCGATGCCGTGCAGCAGCGGCGCGCTGGCGTCCGCTTCGGCCTCCGGGCCTTCGCCGCGGTCGACCGTGGTCGAGCCGGCGATGTACGCGCCGGGCGCGAAGCCGCCCTGCACGCGCACGCCGGTGAGCGCGGCGCTGTCCTGCCAGGCGTCGCTGTCGCGATCGTTGAACACGGTGCCGGAGATCAGGCTCTCGTCGAGCAGCGGATCGCTGCCCAGCACCACCTCGGCCGTGGCCACGTTCGAGGCCGGGCCGTCGTAGGCCGGATCGAACGCGACCGCGCGGTTGATCTGCACCCCGGGCCGCACCCCGGCACCGACCCGCATCAGGTAGGTGATCGTGGCGGTATTGCCGGCGACGATGTCGATGTCGGAGATGCGCAGCGGCGAGGCACCGGAGGCGGTGACGAAATTGTCGTCGTCGCCGCCCTGCACCGAGCCTTCGACATAGGTGAACCCCGGCGCCGGCGTGTCGATCAGATAGCCGTCGACCAGGTCGATCTCGCCGGTGTTCTCCAGGGTCAGGGTGTAGCGGACCAGGTCGCCGATGTTGACCTGGCGCACGCTGGCCACCTTGGTCAGGTACAGCTGTGCCGGTTCGTTCTGCACCTCGACCTGGGCGGCCGCGTTGGCGGTGACCTGGATCGTGCCGCTGGCCAGGCCGGCATCGCCGGCGGCCAGCACCGTATTGACCAGCAGGCCCTCGTCCGAATGCACCTCGGCTTCGGTGATGGTGTGGTCGTAGCTGGCGCAGGTGGCGGTCTGGCCCGGCGCCAGCGTGGTCGGCGCACAGGACAGGGCCACCGGCGCGCCGCCCTGGAAGGTGTCGTTCACGGTGACGCCGGTGAGGGTGACGTTGCCGGTGTTGGTCGCGTTCACCGAGTAGGTCACCACGTCGCCGATGTTGCCCTTGCCCGGGGTGGCCGAATCCACGCTCAGCACCGCGGTCTTGGTGGTGGCGATGGCCGGGCGCTGCACCACCGGGGTCACGTTGTCGGTGGTGCAGGCCGGATCGGTCGAGCCGGTCGGGCAGGCCTGCGGCGGCAGCGGCGGCACATCGGGCGGGGCCTCGGTCTGCACGGTGGCGGTGTTCAGCACCTGGCCGGCGTCGGCATCGGCCTGGGTGACCACATAGGTCGCCACCAGCGCGCACTGCCCGCCCGGCTGCACCAGCGCGCAGGTGACGCTGTCGGGCGTGACCAGCTCGTCGACGATGGTCACGTTGGCCAGCGGCACGTTGCCGGTGTTGGTCGCGGTGACGGTGTAGGTGAGGGTGTCGCCGACGCTGACTTCGCCGTTGCCGTCCGCATCGTCGTTGGCAGTGACTTCCTTCTCCAGCTCCACCGCCGGACGGCTGACCGGATGCACGGTGTCGCACGCGGTGCAGACCGGTTCCGGGTCGCCGCCGTCGGGGTTGCTGGGCACGACGGTGTTGGTCAGCACCCCGGCCGCATCCATGTCGACCGTGGCCGTGTACACCAGGTTGTAGCTGCCCGGCAGGGTGCCGGCGGGCAGCACGCAGGTCAGCGTGCCGCTGCAGGCGTAGGCGCCCGGATCGGTCACGGTGACGAAGGTCAGGCCCGGCCCCAGGGTATCGACCAGGGTGACCGGCTCGGTGGTCACCGAGCCGGTCACCACGGTGGTCAGGGTGAAGGCGATCGTGGTGCCCGGGTTGACCGGCACGTTGCTGGCCGGCGTGGACGACTTGGACACGGTGCTGGTCGACGGCACCACCGGATGATCGGTGTCGCAGGTCGTGCAGACCGGATCCGGATCGATGCCCGCCGGCTTGTCGGCGACCACGTTGTTGCCGACCGTGCCGCTGGCATCGGCATCGACCGTGGCGGTGTAGACCACCGCATAGCTGCCGGGCGCGGTACCTGCCGGCAGTGTGCACACCAGCGGATTGGCCGCATTGCAGGTGAAGGCGCCGGCACTGGTCACCGCGCCGAAGGTCAGGCCGGTGCCCAGCGTGTCGGTAAGCGTCACCGGCTCGTGCAGGCTGGCGTCGGCCACGGTCACGGTGACCGTATAGGTGAGGGTGTCGCCGGGTGCGATCTCGGTACCCGACGCCGGGCTGGCCGACTTGACCACCGTGGTCGCCGCCGGGGTCGGCAGGGTCGGCGTGCTGGCGGTGTCGTCGTCGGTCGCATCCGGGGCGGTGCCCGGTGCGTCGCCGGTGGCCAGGGCGGTGTTGTCGACGCTCCCGGCGACCTCATCGGCGGTGGTGATGACGTAGGTGTCGCCGCTGGCCACGCAGGCGGCCGTGTCGCCGGGCGAGAGCGTGGCGATGGCGCAGGACAGGTCGGGCAGCAGCGGATCGGTCACGATCACCGGCGCCAGCACCACGTTGCCGGTGTTCTCCACCGAGAAGGCGTAGGTGATGGTATCGCCGGCATCGCCCAGCACGCCGTCGCCGTTGCTGTCGGCCAGGCTGGCGGTCTTGGCCAGGACGATCGTCGGGATCTGGGTGCCGTCCACGGTCTCGCTGTCCGGTGGCGACACGTTGGTGCCGTCGGTGGCCGTGGCGATGTTGGTCACGCTGCCCGCGTCCAGGTCGGCCTGGGTCACGATGTGCATGGCCGTGCAGGTGATCGCGGCGCCCGGCGCCAGGCCGCCGGCCGGCAGCGCCGGGCAGTTCACGCTGTTGGGCGCCACGATCCGGTCGTCGTCCACCGTGATCGCACCGGTGATGGTCACGTTGCCGCTGTTGGTCACCAGGTAGCTGTACGGCAGCAGGTCGCCCACCGAGTCGTAACCGGTGGCGGTGGTGCTCTTGTCCAGGGTCAGGCCCGGCGTCTGCGTGGCCGTCACCACCGCGCTGGATGGGCCGCTGACCACCGGCGCAGCGCCCGGGTCGATGCCGTTGGCCGTGGCCGTGTTGGTCACCTGGCCCGCATCCAGGTCGCCCTGGACGATCGTGTAGCTCGTGGTGCAGGTGGTGGCGTCGCCGGGCGCCAGCGTGGTGGCCACACACGTCGGCAACGCCGGCGCGATGCCCACGCCGCTGAACGCGGTCTCGTCGATCACCAGGTTGTCGATCGTGACGTTGCCGCCGTTGGTCACCTCGAATGTGTACGTGACCGTGTCGCCCGCCGCGGCCACCGTCGTGGGCGAAGCGCTCTTCACCAGGGTCAACAGGGCCGTCTGGGTGCCGTCCACGGTCTCGCTGTCCGGTGGCGACACGTTGGTGCCGTCGGTGGCCGTGGCGATGTTGGTCACGCTGCCCGCGTCCAGGTCGGCCTGGGTCACGATGTGCATGGCCGTGCAGGTGATCGCGGCGCCCGGCGCCAGGCCGCCGGCCGGCAGCGCCGGGCAGTTCACGCTGTTGGGCGCCACGATCCGGTCGTCGTCCACCGTGATCGCACCGGTGATGGTCACGTTGCCGCTGTTGGTCACCAGGTAGCTGTACGGCAGCAGGTCGCCCACCGAGTCGTAACCGGTGGCGGTGGTGCTCTTGTCCAGCAACAGTCCCGGCGTCTGCGTGGCCGTCACCACCGCATCGGCCTGCGGGCTGACCACCGGCCCGTTGCCCGGATCGGTACCGTTGGCCGTGGCCGTGTTGGTCACCTGCCCGGCGTCCAGGTCGGCCTGGGTCACCGCATAGGTGCCCGTGCAGCTCGTGCTCTCCGTCGGTGCCAGTTCGGTCACCGGACAACTGATCACCAGTGCCGTGCCGGTGCCGCTGAACGCGGTCTCGTCGATCGTCAGGTTGTCGATCGTGACGTTGCCGTCGTTGGTCACCTCGAACGTGTACGTGACCGTGTCGCCCACCGCCGTCACCACGAGCGGAGAAGCCGTCTTCACCAGGGTGAGCTCGGCATTCTGGGTGACCGTCACCACCGCATCGGCCTGCGGACTGACCACCGGCGCATTGCCCGGGTCGGTGCCGTTGGCCGTGGCCGTGTTGGTCACCTGACCGGCGTCCAGGTCGGCCTGGGTCACCGCATAGGTGCCCGTGCAGCTCGTGCTCTCCGTCGGTGCCAGTTCGGTCACCGGACAACTGATCACCAGTGCCGTGCCGGTGCCGCTGAACGCGGTCTCGTCGATCGTCAGGTTGTCGATCGTGACGTTGCCGTCGTTGGTCACCTCGAACGTGTACGTGACCGTGTCGCCCACCGCCGTCACCACGAGCGGAGAAGCCGTCTTCACCAGGGTGAGCTCGGCATTCTGGGTGACCGTCACCACCGCATCGGCCTGCGGGCTGGCGACGTCACCCCCGTCCGGGTCCTCGGCGATGGCGGTGGCGCTGTTGTCGATCGCGCCGGCGTCCAGGTCCGCCTGCGTCACCTCATAGGTGGCCGAACAACTCGTGCTCGCCAACGGCGCCAGCGTCGTGGCCTGGCATACGATCGCCGACAACGTGCCCGTGCCGGTGAACGTGTCCTCATCGATGGCCAGGCCGCTGACCGTCAGATTGCCGCTGTTGGTCACCTCGAACGTGTAGGTCACCGTCTGCCCGACCGCCGTCACCGTCGCCGGCGAGGCGGACTTCGCCAACGTCAGCGCGGCAGCCTTGTCGACCGTCACTACGGCGTCGTCCGGATCGCTGGAAACCGACGCATCCTCAGGATCCCGGGCAGTGGCCGTGGCGGTGTTGGTGATCTCGCCGGCATCGAGGTCGGCCTGGGTCACCGCGTAGGTGGCGGTGCAGGTCGTGGCGGCCCCCGGCGCCAGCGTCGTCACCGGGCAGTCGGCGACGGGCCGGGTACCGGTGCCGCTGAAGACATCCTCGCTGACGGACAGCGTATCGAGGGTGACGTTGCCGGTATTGGTGACCTGGAAGGAATAGGTCGCCACCTGCCCGAGCGTCGATACGACCGCCGGCGCCACCGTCTTCACCAGCGTCATCGACGGCGCCTTCGTCAACGGCTCATCGGTCGAGTCGTCGTCCGTTACCGTCGTCCCGCCCGGCGAAGTGCCGGATGCCGTCGCCGTATTCGTGATCCGGCCGGCATCCATGTCCGCCTGGGTGATGACCCGCGTGCGGCTGTCGCATGTCATCGACGCGCCCGGCGCGAGCTGGCCCGGCGGGCAGTTGACCTGGTTCGGGCTCAGCTGCGGGTCGTTGACCGCGATGTCCTCGAGGGTGACGTTGCCGGTGTTGGTGACAACGAACGAATAAGCGATGGTGTCGCCGGCATCGGTGACGGCGGGCAACGCACCCTGGGCCACCGTCGGCGCCGCGGCGGTCTTGTCCAGCTCGATGACCGGCACCGCGTCCAGGTTCACCGTCACCGTATCCGGTGGCGACGTCACCCGCGCGCTGTTGGGCGGCGTCGCGGAAGCCGTCGCGGTATTGATCACCACCCCGGCATCCATCTCCGCCTGGCTGAGGGTGTGCTGCCCCGTGCAGGTGGCGGTACTCGTCGGCCCGGTCGCGGCCAGCGTGGTCCGGTCGCAGATGGCCGTGGCGTCGAGCCGGGCATCGTTGATCCCGAGCAGGCTCAGGGTCTGGTTGCCGGTGTTGGTGACCGTGAAGGTATAGGCGATGTAGTCCCCTGCATCGACGACCGTGGGGTCGCGGCCCTGGTCGATGCTGGGTGCGCTCGGCACCTTTTCCACGGTCAACGACTGCGCCGGGACGGGAAGGCCGACCACCGCATCGTCGCTCGTCTGTCCACCCGTGTAGAGCACGGCGGCGGTGTTCTCGACCTCCTGGTCGCCGCCGCCACCGGTATCGAAGTCGCTCTGGGTCACCAGGTACGTGCCGGTACAGGTGAAGCCTTCACCCGGCGCCAGGGTTGCGATCGGCGTCGCGGGGTCGCAGTCCAGCGACGGCAGCATCGGGTCGATGATGCGGACATTCTCGATCGTGAGGTTGCCGTTGTTGGTGCCGGTCAGGGTGTAGACGATCGGATCGCCAGGCATGCTGACGGTGGCGACATCCGCCGTCTTGGCAAACGCCAGCGACCGGTTCTTCGTCACCGGGATGGAGAGGGTGCTGGTGGCCGTCAGCACCGCACCGGGCACGGTCGTGCCCGACACGAGCGCCGCGTTCTGGATGTCGTCCCGGGTATCGATGTCGGCCTGGGTGACCGTGCGCGTGTAGTTCGTGCAGACCACGTCCGAACCGGGTCCGCCGAAGATCGCCGAGGCGCCCGGCGCCAACGTGGTCGTCGGACAGACCAGCCCGATGTCCGTATCGGTCACGGCGACATCGTTCAAGGTGACATTGCCGGTGTTGCTGGCGACGAAGCTGTAGGTGATCTCGACCGGGGTGGTGACGCGGGTGGTGTCGGCGCGCTTCAGCAATTCGATGCGCGGGGTGCGCACCGGCAGGTTGACCTCGTTCAGGTCGGTATTGCTGACCGTACCGGTGGTGCCGGCCACGGTTCCCGTCGCCGTGGCACGGTTGTCGATCTGGCCATCGCCGGGCTCGAAGTCCTCGCTGCCCACATCGATGTCGTGCTGGGTGACCGGATAGGTGTTGCCGGTGCATCCAGGCACGGTGACCGTGCTGCCCGGCGCCAGGCTCGCGATCTCCGGGCATTCAAGGTCGGGCAGCAGCGTGTCGCTGATGGTCACGGCCGTCAGGGTGGTGTTGCCGGTGTTGCGCACCTGGAACGAGTAGGTGATCGGTCCGGGGCCGCTGACCGACGCCACGTCGGAATTCTTGGTCAGGAAGATGCCCGGCGCGCGCTGCGGCAGCTCGACGTCCCAGCTGTCGCTGGAGGTGCCCACGCCGGGTGTACCCCCGATCTGGTACTCCCATGTGGCGGTCGCCGTGTTGACTATATGGCCGCTGTCGGTCGGCTTGCCCTGTTCGTCGATGTCCGACTGCTGCACCGTGTAGGTGTTGCCGGTGCAGGTGAACGTGGCACTCTGGTCCGGTGCGAGCGACGGGATCGTGTCGCAGGACAGCCCGGCCAGCAGCGAGTCGGCGAGGGTGATGTCCGTCAGCGTCACGTCGGATGGATTCTCGACGACGAACGTGTAAGTCACCGTTTCGCCCACGGCCGACACGAACGTCCTGTCGCCGGTCTTGACCAGACGCGCGCTGGCCGGGCCGGTATTGATGATTACCGTTGCGCTGTCGGCATCGGTGACCGGGTTCCCGGACGGATCGTCGCCGTTGGCGGTCGCCGTATTGTCGATGGACGGACGGCCGTCGATGTCGTCCTGGGTCACGGTGTAGGTCGCCGTGCAGGTCACGCTGGCGCCCGGCGCCAGGGTGAACGGCATCCCGCCGGGGCAGGTGATCGCACTGAGGCCGGCCAGCGGATCGGTGACCTCGATCCCGCTGATCGTCACGTTGCCCGGGTTGCTGACGACGAAGGTGTAGGTGACGACGTCATCGGCCTGGGACACGCGGTCCGGGCTGGCGGTCTTGTCGATGTTGATGCGCGGCACCGGCGGGTCCAGCGGCGTGCTGCTGCTGGCGCCGCCGCTGCTGCTCTGGCCGTCGGCCCAGGTGCCGGTGCCGGTGGCGATGTTGTCCAGGGAGCCGTTGCCGTCGCCGTTGCTGTCGATGACGCCCTGCGGGATCGTGAGCACGTTGCCGGTGCACGGGACCTGCGCGGGCGGCGAGGTGCCGAAGGTGACGGTCGTACCCGGCGGGATCGGCGGCACCGGACCGCATTGCAGGCCCGGCAGCAGCGGGTCGTCGATGTCGACGGACTGGAGCGTGCTGTTGCCGTTGTTGGTCAACGTGAAGGTGTACTCGACCTGCTCGCCGACGCTGCCCGCGCCGCTGCCGTTGCTGTCGGCCAGTGCGCCACTCTTGGTGAAATCGACCTGGTAGCGCTGGTCGGGCAGGCGTACGTCCACGCCATCGCTGTCGGTAAGCGTCGCGCCGTCCGGATCCGTGCCGCTGGCGGTGACGTCGTTGCTGATGTAGTCGTCGTTGACGCCATCGCCGCTGCCATTGCGGTCGATGTCGGCCTGCTGCACGGCGTAGGAGGCGGTGCAGTCGACGGTGGCGCCCGGCGCCAGCGTGGCGACCGGCAGCGCAGGCGTGCAGGCCAGCGCCGTAAGGCTGTCGTCGGCATCGACATTGGCCAGGGGCACGTTGCCGGTGTTGGTGATGGTGATGGTGTAGGAAATGACCTCGCCGACCGCGGTCACCGAGGTCGTCGGCGTGGTCTTCTCCACGTCGATGGAAGAACGCGGGACGAAAACATTGCTGTAGGTACAGGTGATCGTCTTCCCGGCATCGGCGATCGGGATCGTCAGGCCGTTGGA
>CAZBDE010000027.1:11462-12808 GCA_964490415.1 uncultured Pseudoxanthomonas sp.
CTGCCCAGGCCCGAGGCCACCAGCGACACCGTGTCGCCCGGAAGGCCGTTGAGCCAGGTCTTCTGCAGCTGCAGCGTCGTGGCCCTGCGCTGGTTGGTGTAGACGCACTGGATCGGGACGCCCTGGTCCGACGGCAGGACCGCGAGGGTGTTGGCGGCCTTGCCATCGCTCCCCGAAAGGTCGCCGCCACTGCATGCGAGGTCGACCGTATAGTCGGCCAGCGCGGCGCCCGACATGGTTTCGGCCGGCAACGTCGCCGTCTCGCCCGCGTATACGGTCACCGTCGTGCTGCCCGCACCGACCGTCGCGGTCGACGCGAACGCGTTGGTGTTGTTCTGCAGGCCGACCGTCGCCGCGAACTGCGCCTGGTCGCCGACCCGGCTGCCGGTGCCCCACGCCTTGCTCAGCCGCAATGTGGTCTGCCGGCGCGTGTTGACGTAGCGGCAGGTGATGGTGGTATCGGACGGGCTGACGGTCAGCACGCTGCCCGCCAGCGGGGTGACGTTGCTGCTGCAGCTCAGTGTGGTGGCGTAGTTGGCGTCGTTGCCGGCGACCGCGAACACCTCGGACAGGGTGATGGTCTCGCCCGCATAGACCGGTTGCGGAGCCGCCGCGTCGACTTCGGACGCGGTGTCGGCCACCGAGTCCAGGGTGATGGCACCGGTGAGGCTGCCGCTGGCCGAAATCTGGACCTCTTCGCCCACGGCCGCCGCCACCCACTGCTTCTCCAGGATCAGGCTGGCGCTGCGGCGGGCGTTGGTCTGGGTGCAGACGATCGCCGTGTCGGCCGGGCCGATGGTCAGGCTGTTGCCCGCCAGCGCCACCGAATTGCCGGTGCAGTCGAGCGTGGCGTCGTAGTCCCCGGCGTTGCTCAGGACTTCGCTGATGGTGCCGGTCTCGCCGGCGAACACCGTGACGGCGGTGCCCCTCGTGGTGTTGTCGCCGGTGGAGATGGACAGGCCGCTGCTGGCCTCGTTGTCGAAGCCGTCGGTGGAGACCGTGGCAGTCTCGCCGTCGCGCGCATTGACCCAGGTCTTGTCCAGCCGCAACGTGGCGGCGATGCGGGTATTGGCGATCGTGCAGCTGACCCCGCTGTCGTCCGGCATGGTGAACGTGCCCGACAGCCCGCTGCCGCTGACCGGAACCGCACCGCCCCCTGCGTCGCGCACGCACGAAAGGGCGGTGGTGTAGTTGGCCGCCGAGCCCGAAGGCGTGAACGCCTCGGCGATGGTGACGGTCGAACCGGCCGCGGCGGCGGCGGTCGCCGGCGTCGTCGCGCCGCTCGCCGCCGAGCTGCCGTCCACCGCACCGGCCACGCCCGGGCCGCTGATGGCCAGCGCCACCGA
>CAZBDE010000027.1:12908-20081 GCA_964490415.1 uncultured Pseudoxanthomonas sp.
CGGGGCTGGCGGACTTGGCCAGGGCCACGGCATAGACGTCGACGGTGACGCTGTCGCTGTTGTTGCCTGGATCGGTATCGCCGACGCCTGCCGGGAGCGTGACCTGGGCGGCGTTCTGCACCTGGGTCTGCGCGTTCGCGGGCACGCAACCGAGTGCCAGCAGGACCAGGCCCACCGTCCTGGCGATCCTCCGGTAACGCAATCCCTGCATCGCCCGCATCCGCATCGACCCCGGTTCTGTTCTTATTCCCGACGCGCCTGCACGGATACGTACAGGTGCGGCCGGTCAGTTTGCCTGCGACCGGGGGACCGGCCGCATGCAGTACGGAAATCAAGTATGCGAAAAGCATTGCGCCCGGCCGTCGCCGTGCGCATGTCTACCCCAATACGGAAAGCCCATGCGGCCATGCGGCATGCGCAGCGGTCCGCGACCCGTCGCGGCACCTGTGACGACGGCATTCGATTTCTCAGAAACGCGGACCATCCATGTCACCGCATCACCCTGGAATGTCCTGGCACCCCCGGTGATGTTCCACCCCCGAACCGCGCGCACTTGCGGCGGTCACCCGTATGCCATGGCATGTAGATAGTTGCCCGCCCCCCAGACTGTCAAGCCGGATATCGCAATACTTGCCCGGGGAACTCCCGCGAAATTCGCCGTCACAAACCTGACCAAGCCGTATCACGGAACAGGTATTAGCGGTAACGCCCAGCCGTTGAAGCACGCTGTGCTCTCATGTCCTGGGCAGCGGCAATCCGGCGGACGCCTTGACCGTGCGCAGCACGAAACTCGAATTCACGTCGGCCACGCCCGAGGCGTTGAGCAGGCGGTCGAGCAGGAAGTGCGAGAAGTGCTCGAGGTCCTGCACGTAGACGTGCAACAGGTAATCCATGTCGCCGGTGAGCGCATGGCAGGCCACCACCTCGTCCCAGCCGAGCACGCCCTCGACGAAACGCTCGATGCCGGGCGCGTCGTGCTTCTCCAGCTGCACCCGGACGAAGGCCTGCAGGCCCAGGCCCAGCGCCTGCGGATCCAGCCGCGCGGCGTAGCCGGCCACGACTCCGGTCGCCTCCAGCCGCTGGATCCGGCGCAGGCAGGCCGAGGGCGACAGGTTCACCTGCGCGGCCAGGTCGGCGTTGCTGGCGCGGCCGTCGCGCTGGAGCAGCGCCAGCAGGCGCAGGTCGGTGCGGTCGAATACCGGATTGGCGGCCATTTGTTGCCCCGCAACATCTGATGTGCGCAACAAGATTGCGCCCGAAGGCCTGGACCGTGCAACTTTGCAACCCCGTTGCGCCGTTTCCGCCCTACGCTGGACCCTCACCCGCCGGAACCACCGCCATGGCCGAAGCCGCCACCCCGCGCCGCGTCGAACACCACCAGACCGACAAGGGCTACGTCCCGGTCTACACCACCTCGGTGGTCGAACAGCCGTGGCTGGACTACAGCGCCGACGACCACGCCACCTGGGGCACGCTCTACCAGCGCCAGCGCGAGCTGCTGGCCGGCCGTGCCTGCGACGAGTTCCTGCAGGCGCAGGACGCGATGGGCATGGACGCGCGCGCGATCCCGCGCTTCGACCAGCTCAACGAGGTGCTCGGCGCGACCACCGGCTGGACCCTGGTCGGGGTGGAGGGCCTGCTGCCGGAACTGGACTTCTTCGACCACCTGGCCAACCGCCGCTTCCCGGTGACCTGGTGGATCCGCCGTCCGGAGCAGATCGACTACATCGCCGAACCGGACCTGTTCCACGACCTGTTCGGCCACGTGCCGCTGCTGATGGACCCGATGTTCGCCGACTACATGCAGGCCTACGGCGCCGGCGGGGTGAAGGCGCACGCGATCGGGCCCGAGGCGCTGCAGCACCTCACCCGGCTGTACTGGTACACGGTCGAGTTCGGCCTGATCCGCCAGGCCGACGGGCTGCGCATCTACGGCGCCGGCATCGTCTCTTCGAAGGGCGAGTCGCTGCATTCGCTGGAATCGGCCGCGCCGAACCGGATCGGCTTCGACCTGGAGCGGATCATGCGCACCCGCTACCGCATCGACACCTTCCAGAAGACCTATTTCGTGATCGACAGCTTCGGGCAGCTGATGGACGCGACCGCGCCGGACTTCACCCCGATCTACGCGCGGCTGGCGCGGCAGGACGCGATCCCGGCCGGGGAGGTGCGCGGCAACGACCGCGTGCACCAGCGCGGCAGCGGCGAAGGCTGGTCCAGCGACGGCGACGTGTAGAAGCAACCCTTTGTAGGAGCTCCCTTCAGGGGCGACCCGAATCCGCTGGGAAACGCGGCGTTCAACGGGGGCCTCCCGGAGCGGTCGCGTTGAACGCGGCGGCGTTCGTGTGCCTCGCGTCGCCCCTGAAGGGAGCTCCTACAGGACGCAGGCGCCTGCCTCACAGTTCCTTGCGACCGTGCCGCTAGACTGGCGCCCGCATGCGTTCCCCTCCCCGCCTTCCCGCCGCTGGCGGCGCGCTGCTGGCCGCGGCATGCTGCGCGCCGCCGGCCCTCCACGCCCAGACCGTGTCGCTCCCACCGGTCTCGGTCACTGCACGCGTGGAAGCCGTCCCCGCCTTCGACCTCCCCGCCTCGATCGACGTGATCGACCTTGGCGCCTCGGCCCGCCCGCAGGTCAACCTGTCCGAAGTCCTCGGCGGCGTGCCCGGCCTGCTGGCGCGCGACCGCCAGAACCATGCCCAGGACACCCAGCTGTCGATCCGCGGCTTCGGCGCGCGCGCCACCTTCGGCGTCCGCGGCGTGCGCCTGTATGCCGATGGCATCCCGGCGACCATGCCCGACGGCCAGGGCCAGCTCTCGCATTTCGCGCTGGCCGCCGGCGACCGGGTCGAGGTGATGCGCGGGCCGTTCTCGGCGCTGTACGGCAATTCGTCCGGCGGCGTGGTCCAGTTGTGGAGCGCCGACGGCAGCGATCCCACCCGCACCGACCTGCGCGCCACCGCCGCCAGCCACGACAGCATGTCGGCCAGCGCGCGCCTGCGCGGGGTCGCGGCCGGCACCGGCTACCACCTGGCCGCGTCGCTGTCCGACACCGGCGGCTACCGCGAACACAGCGCGGCGCGGCGCGAATCGGCCAACCTGAAACTGCACCGCGACTTCGCCGGCGGCGGTTGGCTGGAACTGGTCGGCAACCATTTCCGCGCGCCCGATGCGCAGGATCCGCTCGGCCTGACCTGGGCGCAGGTGGGCGAGGACCCGCGCCAGGCGCCGGCGGTCGCGCTGCAGTTCGACACCCGCAAGTCGGTCGGCCAGGACCAGCTCGGCGCGAGCTGGCGGCAGCCGCTGGGCGATGCCGGCCAGCTGCGGCTGACCGGCTACGGCGGCACCCGCGACGTGGTCCAGTACCTGGCGGTGCCGGTGGCCGCGCAGGCCAGCCCGCTCAGCGCCGGCGGCGTGGTCGACCTGGACAACGGCTATGGCGGCGCCGACGCGCGCGCCACCTGGCAGGGGCAGGCCGGTGGCGGCGACCTCGAATTCACCCTCGGCGCCAGCGCCGACCGGCAGCGGCAGTGGCGGCGCGGCTACGAGAACTTCCGCCCCGACGACGCCGGCGGCCCCACCCTCGGCGTGCGCGGCGCGCTGCGCCGCGACCAGCGCGACGTGGTCGACAATCTCGACCAGTACGCGCAGGCCTGGTGGGCGTTCGCGCCGCGCTGGTCGCTGCAGGCCGGCGCACGCCACAGCGTGGTGCGCTTCCGTTCCGACGACCACTACGTCACCGCGGCCAATCCGGACGACAGCGGCCGGGTCGAGTATTCGCAGACCACGCCGGTGGCCGGGCTGGCGTTCGCCGCCAGCGAGGACCTGCGCCTGTACCTGTCGGCCGGCCGCGGCTTCGAGACGCCGACCTTCAATGAACTGGCCTACCGCGCCGACGGCGGCGCCGGCCTGGCCTTCGACCTGCGCCCCGCGGTCAGCCGCAACCTCGAGCTGGGCATGAAATGGCGGAATGGCGCCGGCGCCGCGGTGGAAGCGGCGCTGTTCCGCGCCGACACCGACGACGAGCTGGCGGTGGCGCGCAACAGCGGCGGACGCAGCAGCTACCGCAACGCCGGCCGCGCGCGCCGCCAGGGCGCGGAGCTGTCGGCGCGCTTGCCGCTGGGCGAATCCTGGTCGCTGCAGCTGGCGGCCACCTGGCTCGACGCGTACTTCCGCGATGGTTTCCCGGTCTGCGTCGGCACCTGTCCGGCGCCCGCCGCGGCGGTGGCCGCGGGCACGCCGATCCCCGGCGTGCCGCAACGTTTCGGCCAGGCGCGGCTGCAGTGGCGCGGCGCGGGATGGGAGGCGGCACTGGAAGCGTCCGCCGCCGGTGCGGTGACCGCCGACGACCGCGGCTCGGCCTCGGCGCCCGGTTACGGGCTGCTGCACGCGGAACTGGCGCGCGGCTGGGCGCTGCACCGCGGCCAGCTGCGCGGATTCGCACGGATCGACAACCTGGCCGGCCGGCAGTACATCGGCTCGATGATCGTCAACGAAGCCAACGGCCGCTACTACGAGCCCGGCCCGGGACGCGCGTTCCTGGTCGGGCTGGAGTGGCAGCAGCCCTAGCTGCGTGAATCGGATTCGGCGGTATAGTCGGCCCATCTGCCGCACCTTCCGTACTCGCCACGGGGCCGGCGCCGCCGCTGTACCGAGGGAATCGCATGACGCATCCGGTTCGTTGCAGGAACACGTTGCTGGCCGTCGCGGCGATCCTGGCCACCGCACCCGGCGCCGCCGCCGCCATCGAGCCGCTCGACACCTTCAGCGTCAGCCTCGGCGGCTATGTCACCCGCTTCGATACGCGGATCCGCGCCGACGGCGAAGCGCTCGGCGGCACCAGCATCGACCTGTCCAGGGACCTGGGCGTGGATTCCGACGACATGATCGGTTTCGCCGGCGTGACCTGGCGTCCCTTCGAGCGGCACGAGATCGGCCTGGCCTACTTCAGCAACGACGTGAGCGGCGAGCGCAAGCTGCAGCGCGATATCGTGTTCGAAGACAACGTCTATGCCGCATCGGCCACGGTACGCGGCCGCTACGACCTCGATGCGGTCGAGGCCTACTACACCTGGTGGGGCTTCCTCAACGAGAACTGGGCGCTCGGCCCGCGGCTGGGCGTGACCTGGTACCGGATCGAGCTGGGCCTGGAGCTGGAAGCGGACATCAACGGCAACCCGGTGATCGACGGCACACTGGAAAATTCGGTCAACGCCGACCTGCCGGCGCCGACGCTCGGCGCCGCCTGGCGCTGGACCCCCGCCGAGGACTGGCGGATCGTGGCGGACGCCGGCTGGTTCTCCACCGAGATCAACAATATCGATGGCAACGTGACCTACGCCCGGGCCGGTGTCGAATGGCATCCCTGGCCGCGCGTGGGCCTGATGCTGGACTACACCCTCAGCGACATCGACGCACGGACCGACCGCAACGCGTTCAGGGGCCACCTGGAGCTGCGCAACAGCGGCCTGCGCATGGGCGTCCTGTACCGGTTCTGAGCGTTCAAGGCGGCGATGCGCCGCCGCGGTCCCAGCCAGCCCCCCCCTCGGTCACGGCAGAAACGGTCGAGGCCGCGACGGCGGCCTGATAGCATTGCGCGCGCGGTTCGCGGGCTTCGTACCCGCCCGCGCGCCCCGCGCGAACTCCCCTTTTCCCCCAACGAAAACCGAGCCAAGCCGTGTCCTTCTTCTCCAGCGTCGAACTGGTCCCCGGCGACCCGATCCTGGGCCTGACCGAGGCCTACAACGCCGACCCCCGCGGCACCAAGGTCAACCTTGGCGTGGGCATCTACTACGACGAACAGGGGCGGATCCCGCTGCTCGAGGCAGTGCGGCAGGTCGAGCAGTCGCTGGCCGCCGCCGCGCGCCCGCGCGGCTACCTGCCGATCGACGGCCTGCCGGCGTATACCCAGGCCACCCGCGAGCTGCTGTTCGGCAAGGATTCGCCGTTGCTGGCCACCGGCCGCGTCGCCACCACCCAGACCGTGGGCGGCAGCGGCGCGCTGCGGGTGGGCGCCGAGCTGCTGCGCAAGACGCTGCCGCACGCCACCCTGGCGCTGAGCAACCCGAGCTGGGAGAACCACCGCGCCGTGTTCGGCGCCGCCGGCTTCGACATCGTCGACTACGCCTATTTCGACCCGGCCAGCCACGGCGTCGACTTCGACGGCATGCTCGCCGACCTGGGCAGGCTCGCGCCGGGCACCACCGTCCTCCTGCATGCGTGCTGCCACAACCCCACCGGCGCCGACCTGACCGTGGCCCAGTGGAGGCAGGTCGCCGCGCTGCTCAAGGAACGCCGACTGTTCCCGTTCGTGGACATGGCCTACCAGGGCTTCGACAAGGGCATCGCCGAGGACGCCGCGGCGATCGCCATCCTGGTCGAGGCCGGGATCGACAGTTTCGTGGTCGCCAGTTCCTATTCGAAGTCGTTCTCGCTGTACGGCGAGCGCGTGGGCGCGCTGTCGGTCGTTGCGGCCACCGCCGAGCAGGCCAGGGCGGTGCAGTCGCAGGTCAAGCGCATCATCCGCACCATCTATTCCAGCCCGTCCACCCATGGCGCCGCGCTGGTGGCCGGCGTGCTGACCAGCCCCGAGCTGCGCGCGCTGTGGGAAGAGGAACTGCGCGGAATGCGCGAGCGCATCCACGCCCTGCGCGGCAGCCTGGTCCGGAAGCTGGCCGAGCAGGGCCACCCGGAGTACGCCTTCATCGACCGGCAGGCGGGCATGTTCTCGTACTCGGGCCTGGGCAAGGCGCAGGTGGACCGGCTGCGCGACGAGTTCGGCATCTACGCGGTGGGCACCGGCCGCATCTGCGTGGCCGCGCTCAACCAGGGCAACCTGGAATACGTGGCCAAGGCGATCGCGGCGGTGAGCCGGGGCTGACGCCGCACCGTTTGCTCCTTTGTAGGAGCTCCCTTCAGGGGCGACCCGAGGGCGTCTGGACTGGCTGCGGTAAACGCGATCGATCCGGGCAGCTCTCGTTGACCGCGGCGCCTTCCAGATTCGTCGGGTCGCCCCTGAAGGGAGCTCCTACAAACGGCAGCGGGCGACGCTGGTCATTTCGGCAGTTTGGCGGGGACGAAGGGGGAGACCGGGTCGCTGGCCGGGAAGGTCTCCTCCAGCGCTTCGTCCTGGTTGCGGCTTTCATGCTGCTTGCGCACGCGGCGCTGCAGCTCGGT
>CAZBDE010000028.1:0-19472 GCA_964490415.1 uncultured Pseudoxanthomonas sp.
GAATCCCCCTCTCTCCGCGATCAGAGCAGCGCCTCTGTAACAAAAAACCCCGCATCTGGCGGGGTTTTCTGCACAGCCGTTCCTGACACCCAGGCGATTATTCCGCGAGCGACAGTTTGACCTCGACGCGACGGTTCTTGGCCCGGTTCGCTTCGCTGTCGTTCGGTACGATCGGGTTGGTCAGGCCGTGCCACAGCAGCACGATACGGGAGGCTTCGACGCCCTTGCCCGTCAGGTATTTGCCGACCATCTCGGCGCGCCTCTTGGACAGCCCCTCGTTGTAGTTGCGGTCGCCGACATCGTCGGTGTAACCGGCGGCAACCAGGTGGACGTCCTTGTGCGTGGCCATGAACGCGGCGATCTTGTCCAGGTGCGCCTTGTCCGCGTCGTCCAGTTCAGTCCCGTTGAAGGTGAAGTTGAGCGCGTTCTGCGGAACCGGATCCTCGGTCACCTTGACGTCCCACAACGCGCTGCTCGAGTACTCGGGATGCGCGAAGAAGTCGGCCAGCGGGATCACGCGCGAGCAGTTGTTGATGGTCGCGACGTTCTTGGCGAGTGTGGCCTGGCGCTCGGGTTTCGCGCTGCTGACCACGTAGAAGCACACGTCGTGCTTCTTGGACAGTTCGAGCGCGACATTGACGGGGTCATTGCCGGTGTACTCGCCATCCCAGAACAGGAACACGGCGCTTCGGCCCTGCAGTCCCCCGAGGATCGGATCGAGCTTCTCAAGCGCGGACTTGAGCGGCGTGGGTCCCCTGCCCTTGACGGGCAGTCCCGCCAACGCCGCGCCGACCTTGTCGCGGTTGTACAAGGCCACCGGGTAGTTGTCCTGCCAGCCGGTGTAGGTGTAGATGCCGATCTGGTGGCCGAGGTCAGGGAACCAGGTGTTCCGGTCGTTCAGCTCGCTCTTCATCGTCTCGACGATCGTCTTGCCGGAGGCAGGGTAGATATCATTGGTCGAGGATGACGTGTCGAGCAGGAAGATGCCGTTGTCGGCGACCTTTATCAGCTGCTCCGTCCTCAGGACGCCATTGGCGATTTCACGCTTTGTGACGATCTCGGTCGCGAAGGTCGCCGGAGCGACGAGGCAGCCGATGGTTGCAGCCAGGATTCCAATTCGAGAGATCATGAAGATTCTCCATTTCCGCGATGCCTTCGCGGGAGCAAATGCACACGAGACCCGACATGAACGCCGCGAGGGCCGTCTTGCCGGCGCAACCTGCAGAGGAGGGACGCTCCGCCGTTCAGGTTTGTTCAGGCTATTCTGCCGCCGCACTCATTACCACTGCCCCTTGGTCCCATGACGGGTGCGCGGCTCCGGATCCGCGACCTCGATGCGTGGCTCAGGCATCCGATGGTGCAATCGCCGGCCCGCCAGTCCCGAACACTGGCCCACGAGTGATTTCCATGCGCCAGCGAATGGTTGAAACTGGCTTGCCAGCGCCAACCACCTGCGCCCCAGTCCCCATCACTGGCCCGCCGGTGATCGCCCCCCCCCCGCCCCGCCTGGCTTCCGCCCCCGCACCCACGAAAAAGCCGGGCGAAGTCCCCTCCATCCGGCTTCGCCGTTGGCCGCGGGCAGGCCCAGAGCCGGGGTGACCACCTGCGGGTACTGCTCCAGCACCTGCAGCACGCTGCGGCAGAGCACTTCCGACTTCTCGCCCATCTTGGCCAGGCCGCGCACTTCCGCGGACGTGAGCGACACCAGGCCGGCCAGCTTCTGCTCGACCACGAGCAGCGCGGCATCCAGCGCGGCCAGGTCCTCGGCCGAATACGACAGCGAAAAGCGGACCCGTGACGTGGGAGGAATCCGTTTGCGCTTCGGATTTGCCCTGCACGCGCCGCCGCCGGCCCGGACGGCACCGCTCCCCCGCGGACGCCCGGACAAGCCCGCCATGGCGGCCCGTCGCGGGGATCGGCTAGAATTCGCGTCCCGCTCGCGCGGCGGCCGCTTCAGCTGGCCCGCCCCGCCCGCCGGAATCCTGGATCGCCCCGGCGCGCTCCAATCCTATGGTGGCCCCGTCGGCCCCTCGCGACGCTAGATCGAAAATCCCGCCAGGGCCGGAAGGCAGCAACGGTATCGATCGACGCGGGCGCCGAGGCCAGCCGGCGGGGCCGCCACCTTTTCGGGGAGGGCAGCCCGGAGGAGCTCCCTTCAGGGGCGACCCGAGGAGGCCGGAAGGCGCTGCGCTGCTGCGCGGGATCTTCGGGAGCGGTGCGTTGAACGCGGCGGTGTGCCGGCCATCCCGGGTCGCCCCTGAAGGGGGCTCCTACAAAGGGCTCTCCGGGGCGCGTGGCACGATCCCCAGCGCGTCCGGCTCGTCGCCGGTGGACCAGCGTTCCACCACCGTCCAGCTGGGGGTATCGACCACCGCGATCTCGTTGCCGCCGCTGATGGCGACGTAGATGCGCTGGCCGGACGGGTCGGCGATCGCGCCGACCAGCAGCTCGCCGGCCAGTCCCGGCATCGTCGCCTGCGCGCCCAGCAGCGCCAGGGCCAGGCCGGCAGGGAGATGCATGCGTTTCATCGTGGCTCCTCCTTCCCCGCCATGCCGGCCCCTGCCGGCTCGGGATGCAGCCACTGCGGCTGGCCATCGGCGTAGCGCTCGCGCTTCCAGATCGGCACCCGCGCCTTGACCTCGTCGATCACGAAGCGGCAGGCGGCGAAGGCGGCATCGCGGTGGGCCGCGCTCACGCCCACCCACACCGCCAGGTCGCCGATCGCCAGCTCGCCGGTGCGGTGCACGCAGTGCACGCCGGCGATGGCGAAGCGCGCCAGTGCTTCCTCGACGATGCGCTGGCCTTCGGCGGCGGCCAGCGCGGGATAGGCTTCGTAGTGCAGGCCCAGCACCGGACGGCCGTCGTTGTGGTCGCGCACCCAGCCCTCGAAGCTGGCATAGGCGCCGGCCCCTGCGTGGAGCAGGCGCGCGCGCAACGGCTCGATCGCGAAGCCGGCATCGGCCAGTTCGAAGCGCACCACGGCTTGCGCATCGCGTTCCATCTCAGCCTCCCGACACCGGCGGGATGAAGGCGACTTCGCTGCCCTCGCGCAACGCATCGCCCCACTGCGCGAATGCGCCGTCCACCGCCACCCGCAGCCGCTCGCGCGGCCACTGCAGGCCGTGGCGCGCCGCCGCCTCGGCATAGAGCCCGGCCAGGTCGGCCGCCGCGCTGTCCACCGCCTCGCCGTCGCGCCCGGCCGCCTCGCGCAGGCTGGCGAAATACAGCAGCCGTACCCGCGCCATCAGCCCTTCTTCCCGAAATCGCGCTTGCCGCCGCGCTTGCCCAGCAGCCGCGCCGGGCCGAGGACGATGGCGTGCGACAGCGCCTTGCTCATGTCGTACACGGTCAGCGCGGCCACCGTCGCGCCGGTCAGCGCCTCCATCTCCACCCCGGTGCGGGCGGTGGTGCGCGCGGTGCACTCGATCCGCAGTTCGCGCTCGCCATGCCAGTCGATGGCGATGCGCACGCCGTCCAGCGGCAGCGCGTGGCAGAACGGGATCAATTCGTGGGTGCGCTTGGCCGCCATCGTCCCGGCGATCACCGCGGTCTCGACGATGCCGCCCTTGGCCGCGCGCAGGCCGCTGGCGCGCAGCTGCGCGGCGACCGCGGCGGGGAACTTCACCCGGCATTCGGCGGTGGCGCTGCGCGCGGTCACCGCCTTGTCCGAGACATCGACCATCGCCGGGCGCCCGGCGGCGTCCAGGTGGGTCAGCCTGGCGATGGAAGACTTGCCACCGCTGGAAAACTTGGATGTCGCCACTCAACCTCCGATCAGGTACATCTCGATGTGCTTGCGCGGCGCGCGCGGGTTGCCGCGGATCTCGCTGTAGCGGTCGCCGCGCCGCGTCCACAGCGCCGCCACTTCGGCGGCCAGCGCCACTTCGCCGCGCGCCAGCGCCGCCTTCAGATCGTACCCGCCAGCGGCGAACAGGCAGGTGTAGAGCCGGCCGTCGGCCGAGACCCGGGCGCGGTGGCAGTCGCCGCAGAACGGCGCGCTCACCGAACTGACGAAGCCGACCTCGCCGCCGCCGTCGGCGAAGGCGTGGCGCTCGGCCACCTCGCCGGTGTACTGCGACTGCAGCGGCCGCAGCGGCCAGCGCGCGTCGATGCGCGCGCGCAGTTCGGCCGAGGGCACCACCTGCGCCGGCGCCCAGCCGTTGCAGGTGCCCACGTCCATGTATTCGATGAAGCGGACCACGTGGCCGCTGCCGCGGAAGTGCTCCAGCAGCGGCAGCACCTGGTCCTCGTTGACGCCGCGCTGGACCACGCAGTTGATCTTCAGCGCCCGGAAGCCGGCGGCCTCGGCCGAGGCGATCCCCTGCAGCACCGCGCCAACCTCGCCGCGCCCGCCCGACATCGCCCGGAACACCACCGGATCCAGCGCATCCAGGCTCACCGTGACCCGCCGCAGTCCCGCTTCGCGCAGCGCCCGCGCCTGCGGGGCCAGCAGCGAGGCATTGGTGGTCAGGGCCAGGTCGTCGATGCCGGGAATGCGCGCCAGGCGCGCGACCAGTTCCGGCAGGCGCTTGCGCAGCAACGGCTCGCCGCCGGTCAGGCGCAGCTTGCGCACGCCGACCGCGGCGAAGCCGCGCACCAGCGTCTCGATCTGGTCGAACGAAAGCCGGCCCGCGGCGTCCAGGCCATGGTCGTCGGGAATGCGGTCGGCCGGCATGCAGTAGCCGCAGCGGAAATTGCAGGCATCGATCACCGACAGCCGCAGGTCGTGCAGCGGCCGCCCCAGGCGGTCGTGCGGCAGCGCCGGCAGCGGCCGTACCGTGCTCATGCCCGTCCCCACGGCAGCCGCGCCACGCTCATGGCAGGGCCTGCATCGCCGTCGGCGCGGCCAGCGGCCAGGCTTCGCCCGGTCGGGCCACCCGGTAGCCGCGGGCGAGCATCGCCGCGGCATCGGCATGGCCGGCATAGTGGTACAGCAGCATGCGCCTGCGCAGCGCGTCGGGGTATTCGCGCTCCAGGTCGTCCACGCCGGTATGCGAAGGATTGCCATGCAGCGCGCAGTCGTGCGCGACCAGCTCGCCGGCGTCGGCGTGGCGGGCCAGCATTTCCGGGATCGGCCGGGTGTCGCCGCTCCAGACCACGCTGCCGCGCAGGCGCAGGCCGAAGGCGGTGTCGGGCCAGTGGTGGCGCACCGGGAACACGTCCACGCGCAGCCCGTCGTGCCAGAACGCGTCGCTGACCGGGACCAGCTGGAACGCGTCCCAGAAATTGGCGCCGCCCTCGGCGAGCACGTTGGGATAGTCGCCGACCCGCCGCTGCAGCAGCGGCACCACCGGCGCGGGTACGTACAGCCGCACCTTGCCGCGCCGCTGCGGATCGAAATAGCTGGAGACGAACAGGCGCTCGAACCCGGCCACGTGGTCCAGGTGCACGTGGGTGACGAACACCGCGTCCGGCGGGCCGCCGTAGCGCGCCTCGTACGCGGTCAGCCCCTCGGCGCCGCAGTCGATGGTCAGCCACGGCCGCCCGTCGCGTTCGATGCTGGCCATGGCCGAGCCCAGTTCCACCGCCGAGGCATTGCCGACCCCGTGCAGCCGCAGCGACCAGTCGGCCATCAGCAGCCCCGCTTCCAGGCCAGGTCGTAGGCCCGGCGCAGGCGGGCGAAATCCGCCTCCACCTCGCCGGAGGCGCGCTCGCCGCGCAGCTTGAGCAGCGAGCGCAGCAGCCGGCGCAGGTTCTCCTCGCGCCAGTGGGTGGCGGGGATGCGCAGGCGCCCGCGGTCGAAGTCGATCATCCAGCCGCGGCCGTTGCCGTCGAACAGCAGGTTGTGCGCGTTGAGGTCGGCGTGGTCCAGGCCTTCGCGATGGAAGCGCGCGATCAGCCGCCCGGCCTCCTCCCAGGGCGCGCCGTTGCCGGCGACCAGGGCGCGGTCGGCGAGCGAACGCACCTCCATCAGCCGCTCCAGCAGGATCGCCGCGCGGTAGCCCAATCCGTCGCGGGCGTAGCTGGCGGCCAGCGGCCGCGGCACCGGCAGGCCGCGGACGAGCAGCTCGCGCATCAGCCGGAACTCGGCGAAGCTGCGCGTGTGCGCGGCGCCGCGCCACAGGTAGCGGTCGCGGCTGAAGCGCGCGGCCATGCCGCCGCGCAGGTAGTGGCGCAGCACGCTCGGCCCGAATGGCGCGTCCACGAACCAGGCGCCCCCGCGCCCGCCCGAACCCACCGGCCGCGCGTGCTCGGCCCAGGCCGCCGGCGAGAACAGCTCGGCGCCGGCTTGCCGCAGCCGTTCGCGGTCGAAGAGAATGGCCCCGTATCCGCTCTCAGCGCGGTACGGCGTCAAGGCTTCGCTGGCGTCGAAGGCGACCATCCGCACGAGTCTAACAACAGCCGCAAGCGATGCGCCCATCCCTCTGCCTGCTCCGCCTGTCCGCACTCGGCGACGTGACCCACGTCGTTCCCCTGGTGCGCACCCTGCAGCGCGCCTGGCCCGATGCCGCGCCGCTGCACTGGGTGATCGACCCGGCCGGCCTGCGCCTGCTCGACGGCCTGGAAGGCGTGGTGTTCCACGCCTACGACAAGCGCAGCGGCCTGGCCGGGATGCGCGCGCTGCGGCGCAGCCTGCCCGCCGGCGGCTTCGAGGTGCTGCTGCAGATGCAGGTCGCGGCCCGCGCCAACCTGCTCTCGGCCTTCATCCCGGCCCGGCGCCGGGTCGGCTACGACCGCTCGCGCTCGAAGGACCTGCACGGACTCTTCATCAACGAACGCATCCCCGACCGCCCGGGCATCCACGTGCTCGACGCGATCGGCAGCTTCTGCGAGCCGCTGGGCCTGGTCCAGGACCGGGTGGCCTGGGACCTGCCGGTCCCCGATGCCGCGCGCGAATGGGCGCGCGCGCAGTGGCCCGACGACGGCACTCCGGTACTGATGGTCTCGCCCTGCTCCAGCCACGTGCGCCGCAACTGGTACCCCGACCGCTATGCCGCCCTGGCCGACCACGCCGCCTCCCGCGGCTGGCGGGTGGTGCTGTGCGGCGGGCGCAGCGGGCTGGAACGCGGCACCACCGACGCGATCGTGGCGGCGATGCGCGCCCCGGCCCTGGACCTGGTCGGCAAGGACACGCTCAAGCAGCTGCCGGCCCTGCTCGAACGCGCCAGCCTGCTGGTCACCCCCGACTCCGGCCCGATGCACATCGCCAACGCGATGGGCACGAAGGTGCTGGGCCTGCACGCGGCCAGCAACCCCGCGCGCAGCGGCCCCTATTCGGACCGGCGCTACTGCGTGGACCGCTACGACGATGCCGCGCGCAGGTACCTGGGCAAGCCCGCCGCCGCGCTCGGGTGGGGCACCAAGATCGAGCACGACGGGGTGATGGAGCTGGTTACCGTGGACGATGCGGTCGAGGCCTTCGAACGCTATTGCGCCGCGCATGGCCGTTGAGCCGCACCGCGCGGGGCGACCCGTGGCATGAGCGGCTTGCCTCGCGCCTTCGAGGCGAACCCTCCCCTGCCGCGCGCCGGCGCGCGGCCGCTGCCGGGTGCGGCGGTCCTGCTCCTGTTCGTGCTGTCCGGCTTCGCCGGCCTCATCTACCAGTCGCTGTGGGCCCACTACCTGGGGCTGGTGCTGGGCCATGCGGCCTACGCGCAGAGCCTGGTGCTGGCGATCTTCATGGGCGGCATGGCCGGCGGTGCCTGGCTGGCCTCGCGGCTGGGCCTGCGCTGGCGCAGGCTGCTGCGCGCCTATGCACTGGCCGAGGCGGCCATCGGCGTGCTCGGGCTGGCGTTCCATCCGCTGTTCGCCGGCTACATGGGCGCCTCCGAAGCGGTGCTGCCGGTACTCGGCGGCGGCGTGGCCGGGCAGCTCTATCCGTGGCTCAGCGGTGCGCTGCTGATCCTGCCGGCCTGCCTGCTGCTCGGCGCGACCTTCCCGCTGCTCAGCGCCGGCTGGCTGCGCACCGCGCCGGACCAGGATGCGCGCGTGCTCGGCGGCCTGTACTTCGCCAACAGCCTGGGCGCGGCCTTCGGCGCGCTCGGCGCGACCTTCCTGCTGCTGCCGCGGCTGGGCATGCCCGGGGCGATGGCGGTGGCGGCCGTGGTCAACCTGGCGGTGGCCGCGGCGGCGGGGTGGCTGGCGTGGCGGCACGAACGGGTCGCGCCACCGCCGGCGACCCCGCAGGCAATACCGCCGCGGCCGCCGGAGGCCGAACCGGCACCGGCCAGCAACGCCATCAGGCCCGTCGCCGCCCTGCACGCGCATCCCGGCCTGGCCCGCAGCGTGCTGTGGATCGCGCTGCTTTCCGGCGCCTGCTCCTTCGTCTACGAGATCGGCTGGATCCGCCTGCTCAACCAGGCCCTGGGCACCACCGTGCACAGCTTCGAGCTGATGCTGGCCGCGTTCCTGCTCGGCCTGGCCTTCGGCGGCGCCTGGGTGCACCGGCGTGCGGCGACGTTGACCGATCCGCTGCGTACCGCGGCGCTGGCGCAGGTGGCGATGGGGGTGGCGGCGATGCTGTCGCTGCTGGCCTTCGCCCAGTCCTTCGACTGGACCGCGGCGCTGGTGCAGTCGCTCGCGCGCACCGACGGCGGTTACCGGCTGTTCCTGCTCGGCAGCGCCGGCATCGCCATGGCGGTGATGCTGCCGGCGGCGTTCTTCGCCGGCATGACCCTGCCGCTGTTCACCCTGGCCCTGCTCCGCGCCGGCGCCGGCGAAGCGGCGATCGGCCGGCTGTACGCGTCGAACACGATCGGTGCCATCGCCGGCGTGCTGCTGATGATGCACGTGCTGGTCCCGCTGCTCGGCGTGCGCGGCGGCCTGCTGCTCGCCGCCGCCGGCGACGTCGCGCTGGGCTTCTGGCTGCTGGCGCATGCGCGCGGCGAGCTGTCGCCGCTGCGGGTGGCGCTGCTGGTGCTGGGCGCGACCGGCGCACTGGCCGTGTCCATCGAATGGGGACGGCCGGATCCGCGCGCGCAGCTGTCCGGCGCGTTCCGCAGCGGCTTCGCCCGGCTCGATCCCTCGCTGGAGGTGCCGTTCCTGCGCGACGGCAAGACCGCGACCATCGGGGTCGCCCGCTCGCCGCTGCGCGGCACCGTCTCGCTGCTGACCAACGGCAAGTCGGACGGCGCGATGGCCAACAGCCTCGCCGACCCGCCGGGCGGCGACGAACTGACCATGGTCAGCCTCGGTGCGCTGCCGCTGGCGCTGCATCCGCAACCGCGCCAGGTCGGCGTGATCGGCTGGGGCCTGGGCCTGTCCACCCATACCCTGCTCGGCAGCGACCGCGTGCAGCGGGTGGAGACGGTGGAGATCGAACCGGTGGTCCACGCCGCCGGCGCACGCCTGTTCGCGGCGCGCATCGACCGCGCGTTGCACGACCCGCGCTCGCAGGTCCACTTCGACGACGCGCGCCGCTTCTACGCCAGCGGGCGCCGGCGCTACGACGTGATCGTGTCCGAGCCGTCGAACCCCTGGGTCAGCGGCGTGGCCGGCCTGTTCACCGCCGAGTTCTACCGCTTCCTGCACGACCACCTGGCCGAGGACGGCGTGCTGGTGCAGTGGCTGCAGACCTACGAGATCGACGACGCGCTGCTGGCGCGGATCGTCGCCGCGCTGCGTGGCCAGTTCCCCGACGCGGTGGTGTACCTGGCCCAGGACAACGACCTGGTCGTGGTCGCGTGCCGCAGCCGCTGCCCGGCGCACGACGCGGCCCGGCTGCGCGCCAGCGCGGCGCTGGCGCGCGAGACCGAGCGCGTGGGCCTGTCCGGCGATGCGGCGCTGGACCTGCGCCGCATCGGCGGCGGCGCGCTGCTCGACACCTACGTGCGCGCCCTGCACGCATCACCGCACAGCGACTTCCACCCGGTGGTCGCGTTGCAGGGGCCGCGCACCCGCTTCCGCGCCGACCGCGCCGACACCCTGCAGCGCCTGGCCGACAACGGCCTGCCGGTGCTGGACCTGCTCGAAGGCCGGCGGCCACCGCCGGCCACCGCCGACCTGCCCGCACTGGCCGGCCACAGCCTGCTGCTGGGCCGGGCACGCGCCATCGCCCTGGCGCGGGCACTGCGCGAAGGCGGGCACGCCAGCACGCTGGGCGCGCGCGCGGCCGACCTGCCCGCGGCCGAACCGCAGCTGCAGGCCCTGCTCGGCCTGTCGCACGGCACCGTCGCCGACCCCGCCACCTGGATCGACGCGGCTTCGGCGGTGGCCATGGCCACCATCGGCCACCTGCCGGCCACCGACCTGCGCGGCGTCTGGATCGACCCGGCCTGGATCGACCCGGCCACGCAGCCGGAACCGGTGCAGCGCCTGCTGGCACTGTACGCGGCCGCCGCGGCGCGCGACCCCGCGGCGATGCACACCAGCGGCGAAGCCGTGCTGCAATTGCCGCAGGCCCTGCCACTGGACGTGCAGGAACAGGCGCTGCTGGTCGCCCAGCTGGGCGCGATCGGCCTGGCCCGCCGGGACGAGGTCGAGCGGCTGCACCAGGGCTATGGCGTGGCGATCCCGCACAGCCCGCGGCTGCGCATGGTCCGCCACCTGGTCAGGATCCGCGCGCTGGAACCGGCCGAAACCGCTGCGCCGGCGCCGCGACCGGCGCCGGGCATGGATCAGGGCGTCGCGCCCGTGCGGTAGTCCTGGTAGGACTTCTCTTCGACGTAGGCCGAACCCAGCGCCAGGTTGATGTCCTTCTTCACCCGCGCGCGCTCGTCGTTCTCGAAGTAGACGCTGCGCGCCAGGCGCACGAACTCGGCATCGAACTCCTGCGCCTTCTCCTTGACCCGGATGTCGTCCTCGATGTCCCACAGGCGTTCGTTGACCGCCTTGAGCTGCGCACGCAGCTGGGCGATGTCGCCGCCGGCAGCCGGATGCTGCATCCAGGTGTGCTCGAGCGCGGACAGCTCCCTGCGCACGTTGGCGAGCTTGGCCGGATCGGACATGCGTTCGGACTTGATCTGCAGGATCGCGATCTTGTCGAGCAGTTCGCCGAAGGACACGGGCACGAGGATTTCGGACATGGTCGGGACACAGGGCGGGAATGCGGCCAGTCTACCGCCCCGGGACGAGGTCAAACAGAAAGGGGCTGCGCCATGGGCGCAACCCCTCTGAGTTCGTTGGCGGAGAGGGAGGGATTCGAACCCTCGAGGCGCTATAAACGCCTGCCTGATTTCGAGTCAGGTACATTCAACCGCTCTGCCACCTCTCCAGCGGTCCCCGGCGCGGCCGGGGCGGTGAATGATACGGGGCCGGCCCCTGCGCGACAAGCCGGGGCCGGGCGTGGCAGGCTCGGCCCTCCCGCTTTCCGGAAACATCGCCTTGCCCCCTGGCCTGTCCCCCCGGATCATTGCGTATGCATCCTTGAGCAACACCTCGCGCCGGCCGCCATGATCGAATTCGGACACCTGACCCACGTCGGCCTGCGCCGCCAGCTCAACGAAGACACCTACTACGGCGACAGCGAGCTGGGCCTGTGGCTGGTGGCCGACGGCATGGGCGGCCACGCCTGTGGCGAGGTCGCCAGCGCCCTGGCCCGCGAGACCATCGTCCGCGAGATCCGCAGCGGCACCCCCCTGGCCCAGGCCATCCGCATCGCCGACGAGGAGATCATCCGCGTCTCGCGCCGGCGCAACGACGCCCTGCCGATGGGCACCACCGTGGTCGCCGCGCGCGTGCAGGGCCAGCGCTTCGAGGTCGCATGGGTCGGCGACAGCCGCGCCTACCTGTGGCGCGACGGCAGGCTGAACCAGCTCAGCCAGGACCACAGCTACGTCCAGGACCTGATCGACCAGGGCAACCTGACCCCGGAACAGGCGCGCTCGCACCCGCACCGCAACGTGGTCACCCAGGCCCTGGGCGTGACCGACCCGAACCACCTGAACGTGTCGACCATGGCCGGCGACCTGCGCCCGGGCATGCAGCTGCTGCTGTGCAGCGACGGGCTGACCGAGGAGGTGGAGGACCGCCGCATCGCCGACACCCTCGGCGAGCAGGACTGCAGCGCGCAGGAATGCGTGGACAGCCTGGTGGCCGCGGCGCTCGATGGCGGCGGCTCGGACAACGTCACCGCCGTGCTCGTGCGCTGCCAGTAACGCGCCTGCCCTAGACCGCCACCGCCTCGTCCCACAGCGCGCGGCCGGCCTTCTTGCGAAGGGTCTCCAGGCGCCGCAGGTGCGCCTGCTCCTCCTCGGCCAGCACGCCGATGCGCGGGCGTTCGGCGGCGACCGGCCCGAAGCGGGCCGCCGCCGCCGGGCGCGCCGCTTCCGTCTTCACCTCGCCGAAGCCGATCTCCTCCTGCCCGGAGGTCAGGGCGATGTACACGTCGGCGAGGATCTGCGCGTCGAGCAGCGCGCCGTGCAGCTGGCGGTGCGAGTTGTCCACGCCCAGGCGCTTGCACAGCGCGTCCAGCGAATTGCGCTGGCCGGGGAAACGCTCTCGCGCCAGCAGCAGGGTGTCGACAGTGCGGGTACGGTCGGCCATGCGCCCGTAGCGCTCGCCCAGCCGCGACAGTTCGCTGTCGAGGAAGCCCAGGTCGAAGGCCGCGTTGTGGATGACCAGCTCGGCGCCGTCGACGAACTCGAGGAACTCGTCGGCCACGTCCTCGAACGCCGGCTTGTCGGCGAGGAACTCCAGGGTCAGGCCGGTCACTTCCTGCGCGCCGGGCTCGAACGGGCAGTCGGGCCTGAGGTAGCGGTGGAAGGTGCGGCCGCTGGGCCGGCGCTCGAGCAGCTCCACGCAGCCGATCTCGACGACGCGGTTGCCCTTCTTCCACTCCAGGCCGGTGGTCTCGGTGTCGAGGATGATCTGGCGCATGCGGTGCTCAGTGTACCTTGCCGGCGTCGCGCACCTGCTGCGCGGCGGTGCGCGCGAGCACGTCCACGCGCTCGTTGTCCGGGTCGCCGTTGTGGCCCTTGACCCAGCGCCAGTCGACGCGATGGCGGTCGGCGGCGGCGTGCAGGCGCTCCCACAGGTCGCGGTTCTTGACCGGGTCGCCGCCGCTGGTCTTCCAGCCGCGCCGCACCCAGCCGGGCATCCATTCGGTGATGCCCTGGCGCACGTACTGCGAATCGGTGTGCAGCACCACCTCGCACGGCTCGCGCAGGGTCTCCAGCGCCATGATCGCCGCCATCAGTTCCATGCGGTTGTTGGTGCTGTCGGGTTCGCCGCCGGCCAGTTCGCGCTCGTGCGCGTTGTAGCGCAGCAGCGCCCCCCAGCCGCCGGGCCCGGGGTTGCCCAGGCAGGCGCCGTCGGTATGGATCTCGATCTTCTTCATCGTGCTTCTTGTCGGCCTGTTCCTGTCGGTTCGATCTTGCGTGCGCTCATGCCGCCGGCGCCGCGCCGGTGCGCCATGCGACGGGCACCGGCGCCACCGGCGCCAGCCCGCGCTTCTCCGCCACCACCACGCAGCCGGCTCGCAATGGCGCGACCAGCGCACCGCCGCCGGCATGGCCCATCCGCCAGCTCGGGCCGATGTACCGCGGCGCATCCACCTGCAGGCCCAGCGCGCGAAGGCGCTGCTGCCACGCGCCCCCCGTAACGGCCGCCAGGTCGCCGTGCATGCGCCAGCGGTACGGGCTCCAGGGATTGAGGGTGAACAGCCACAACCGCCCGCCCTCCACCAGCACCCGTTCGCACTCGGCCAGCAATGCCTCCGCGTCGCGGTCCGGATGCTGCAGCACCACGTCGCCCAGGCATTCGTTGGCCAGGGGCAACGACGCGCCGCAACGGAGGGTGCCGGCGTAGCCTCCGCCCTGCGCGCACAGCAGCACGCCGCGCGGCGGCGGCAAGGGCCAGTCGCGCGGCATGGACGCCGGCGGCGCCAGCCACAGCCATGGCCGCGCCGGGCGCGCGGCCAGCTGGGTGGACAGCCAGGCGCGCTCTTCGGCCAGCAGCCAGTCCGCTTCCACTCCCCTGAACGTGGTCGGGGCGCCGGGTTGACGGCTGGACGCGGCGGCGGGCATGGTCGCGATTCTATGCGACTGAGCGCGCTGCCCGCATTCGAGGACAACTACGTCTGGATCCTGCGCGACGCGAACCGGGCGTTGCTGGTCGATCCGGGCGACGCCGCGCCGGTGCTGGCCGCCGCCGACGCGGGCCTGGTGCCGTCCGCGATCCTGCTCACCCACCACCACCCCGACCACATCGGCGGGGTGCCGGAGCTGCTGCGGCGCTGGCCCGGCCTGCCGGTGTTCGCGCCGGAGGACGAACGCATCGCGCTGGACTGCGAACCCGTCGGCGACGGCGACAGGATCCCGCTGCTCGAGCGCGAAGTACAGGTGCTGGCGGTGCCCGGGCACACGCGCAGCCACATCGCCTACGTGGTCGACGGCCACCTGTTCTGCGGCGACACGCTGTTCAGCCTGGGCTGCGGACGCATGTTCGAAGGCACGCCCGCGCAGATGCTGCATTCGCTGCAGCGGCTGGCCGCGCTGCCGGGCGACACCCGGGTGTGCTGCGGGCACGAGTACACGCTGGCCAACGCCGCCTTCGCCGGTGCCGTCGAGCCGGGCAATGCCGCGCTGGCCGCGCGTGCCGGCGAAGCCGCGCGGCAGCGCGCGGCCGGCCATCCCACCCTGCCCGCGACCCTGGCCAGCGAACGCGACTGCAATCCGTTCCTGCGCTGCGACGCGCCGGAGGTGAGAGCCACCCTCGAACGCAGGCTTGGCCATGCCCCGGCCGATGCGGTCGAGGCCTTCGCCGCGCTGCGCGCCTGGAAGGACGTGTTCCGCGCATGAGTCCACCCCGCGTCCTGCTGCCGCTGCTGGCGGTCCTGCTGCTGCCCGCATGCGGTACTGCGCCGGTACGGACCGGCGAACCCGCCTCCGCCGCCTCCGCGCCTCCCCCCGCTTCCGCGCCTGTGCCGGAAGCGGAAGCCGCTCCCGTTGCGCCCGCCCCGGCCACGCTTCCAACGGCGCCCCCCACGCCGCCCGGTGACGGCATCGCACCCGCCACCGGCCTGGCCGTCTTCGAATCCTTCCGCGACGGCCTGGCCGAGCCGCAGTGCGGCAACGCCGAGGCACGCTGGCGCAAGCATTTCGCCAACGCACCCAAACGCCTGGGCGATCCGGACGGCGACACGCTGGCGCTGTTCGGCCACGTGGTCGAATCGCTCCGCGCGGCGGACCTGCCCACCGAGTTCGCGCTGATCCCCTTCATCGAGAGCGGTTACGCCCCGGGCGCGCGCAGCAAGGCCGGGCCGGCCGGCCTGTGGCAGTTCATCGCCATCACCGGACGCAGCCACGGCCTGCGCATCGAACCCGGTTATGACGGACGCCTGTCGCCGGCCGAATCCACCCGCGCCGCGGTGGGTTACCTCGACGGCCTGCACCGGCGCTTCGGCGGCAACTGGCGACTCACCCTGATGGCCTACAACGCCGGCGAGTTCCGCGTGCTGCAGGCGTTGCGGCGCAACGGCGGCAGCGGCAGCGGCGCCGACGCCGCGCCGGAGAGCCTGCGCGGCCTCTCGCCGATCACCCATGCGTACGTCGAGAAGCTGCATGCGCTGTCCTGCCTGCTCGAACAGGCGGGCGAACAGCCGCAGTGGCGCGCCGCGCTCGACCATCCGGTGACGCGGCTGCAGGCGCAGCCGCTGGAAGGCGCGCGCTCGCTGGAGCAGTGGGCCGCGCGCAACGGCCAGGAGGCGGCGACGCTGCGCCGGCTGAACCCCGCACTGGCGGGGCACTGGCCGAGCCGTGGCGCACCGTTGGCGCTGGTGCCCGCGTCCGCGTCCGCGGCCGCGTCGATCGACCAGGCGCCGTCGCCAGCCGAAGCCACGCAGGCGGCCGACGACGCGGCGACCTACATCGTGCGTCGCGGCGATTCGGCCTGGGCCATCGCCAGACGCCACGGCGTGAGCACCCGGCGCCTGCTCGAACTGAACGGCCTGGGCCCGAAGAGCGTGCTCCACCCCGGCATGGTCCTGCGGGTGAACTGAGCAGGCGGCAGGCACGCCGCAAACAGGAAGGGCGCGGTGATCGCACCGCGCCCTTCGCAGGCGGGAACCGTGCGCGACGGCACGGCATCCGGTCGTTACAGCTGGCTTTCCTCGACCTCCACCTCGAAGCCCTTGCGGACCGCGGCCACGTAGGCCTCGGCGGCGGCGTTGCCGTCCATCTGCTCGAGCTGGGTCCGCAGCGAGGCGCGCTGCTCGGCCTGCAGCTCCTCCGGCTTGCCCGGATGCACCGCATTGACCACGAACACCGCCTGGCGCCCGCCCTGCAGCTCGAAGCGACCGGCCGCCGGCTTGCCTTCCTCCGGCGCGGCGACGGCGAAGATCGCATGGTTGCCCTCCGGCGAAGGCGCCGGCACGCCGCGCGGCAGGCCCGGCAGCGGCGCCAGGTCGGCGCCGGCCGAAGCGGCCACCCCGGCGATCGCCTCGCCCTTGCGCAGCCGCTCGACCAGCGCGTCGGCCGCGGCGACCGCGGCCTTCTGCTGGCGATCGGCCCGGACCGCGGCGACCACCTGGTCGTGTACCTCGGCCAGCGGCCGCGGCTGCTCCGGCGCGTGTTCGACCACGCGGATCACCACGCTGTGTTCCGGCCCCAGCTGGATCGGATCGCTGGCGGTGCCGTCCTCGATCATCGCCTCGGAGAAGGCCAGCTTCTTCACTTCCGGAGCGGCGCCGATGCCGACCGTCTCCCCGCGCGTGAACGGACCCAGCGTGCGCACCTGCAGGCCAAGCTCCGCGGCCGCCGGGGCCAGCGACGAGGGGTTCTGGTACACCAGATCGGTCAGGCGCCCGACCAGGTCGCTGAAGCCGCGCTCGCGGTCGGCCTGGGCCTGCTCGCGGGCCAGTTCCTCGCGCACCTGCTCGAAATCGACCTGCGCACCCTGCTTGAGCTCGCGCAGCTGCAGCACGTGGTAGCCGAAGTCGGTCTGCACCGGCCCGCGCACCTCGCCGGCCTGCATCGCGAACAGCGCTTCCTCGAACGGCCCGACCATCATCCCGCGCTCGACCCAGCCCAGGTCGCCGCCACCGTCGCGCGAACCGGGGTCTTCGGAACTGGCCTTCGCCAGCGCGGCGAAATCCGCGCCCGGCGCGCTCGCCTCGTCGGCGAGGCGCTGCGCCTTCTCCTGCGCCGCCTTGCGCGTGGCCTCGTCGGCATCGGCCTCGACGCGGACCAGGATGTGCGAGGCCAGCCGCTGCTCGGGATCGACGAAGCGCGCCTTCTCCTCCTCGAAGCGCTTGCGCAGCGCGGCCTCGTCGGCCACCGCGGGCGCCGGCAGGCTGCCGCCGTCGACTTCGATGTATTCCAGGGTCACCGCCTCGGGACGGACGAAGTCGGCCGGATTCGCCTCGTACCAGGCCTTGGCCTCTTCGTCGCTGACCGGGGCGGTATCGGCCTCCACCAGCGGCAACAGTGCGATCTCGATGTCACGGGTCTCGCCCGACAGGCGCAGGATGCGCTCGAATTCGCCCTCGGTCAGGAACGCGGACGTCCCCAGCGCCAGCGGGATCAGCGACTGCTGCAGCGACTCGCGCACCAGCGCCTCGAACTGCGCCGGCGTGCGCGCCGGCACCTGCGACGCCAGCGCCAGCCGGTAGCGGTTCTCGTCGAAGCGGCCGTCGGCCTGGAACGCCGGGATCGTGGCGATGTACTCGCGCACCGCGGCATCGCCGACCACCACGCCGGAACGCTCGGCGGCCAGCTGCAGCGCCTTCTCGTCGATCAGCCGGTCCAGCACCTTGCGCTTGTTCTCCACGGTCTCGAACGCGCGCGGGTCGAACGCCTCGCCCTGCTGCTGGCGCTCCTGCACGCGCTCCTGCTCGAAGCGCTGGCGGAACTCGCCCACGCCGACCTCGCGGTGCTCCCACAGCATCGAGGCCGGCCACCACTTCGGCGCACCTTCCCACCACGTCGGCGGCGCCTTGACCTGGGCCACGTTGTTGGCGCCCATGCCACCGAGGTAGCTCTGGTCGATGACGAAGAGGAACGGGATCATCAGCAGCCCGATGATGACCGTGGCCACCCAGCCCGATGACCTGTCGCGGAGTTTCTGCAGCATTGTTGCCAGTCCAGTCGTTAAACGGCGGAAGAAGAAGCGGGCCAGTTTACCCTGTCGCGGGCGGCCGGGCGCCGCCCCGGGGCCGGCGGAGGGAGTCGTGACGGCATGCCACCGCGCACGCACGACCGGTCCCGCAAGAAGGAGAAGGCCTCTGGTTTCCCAGCGGCCTTTCCGGATAGCGGCGGAGTGGACGGGACATTCCCCACAGCCCCCAACCGGCACTTGTATCATTTTGACATTTCCAATAATGTCGAAATATGAAGAACGCCAACGCTGTCCTGCTGCTCAGCGCCCTGTCCCAGGAAACGCGGCTCGCCGTGTTCCGCCTGCTGGTCCAACAGGGTCCCAACGGATTGCCGGCCGGCCAGATTGCCGACCGGCTGGATATCAGTCCGGCCACCCTGTCCTTCCACTTGAAGGAACTCACCAACGCCGGGCTGACCCTCGCCCGGCAGGAAGGGCGCTTCGTCATCTATTCGGCCAACTACAAAACCATGGACGGCCTGATTTCGTTCCTGACCGAGAACTGTTGCGCCGGGGCGCCCTGCGAAGCGACCGCCTCTCCCTGTGCCGTATCCGGCAAACAATAAGGAACGCCCCATGAAACGCCTCCATGTCCATGTCTCCGTCAGCGACCTAGCCGAAAGCATCCGCTTCTACTCGGGACTGTTCGCCACGGCGCCCACGGTGGAAAAAAACGACTATGCCAAGTGGCTGCTGGACGACCCGCGCGTCAACTTCGCCATTTCAACGCGCGCGCAAGCCACCGGGGTCAACCATCTCGGCATTCAGGCCGATGACGCCGGGGAGCTCGCAGAAATCGAACAGCGCGCCCGCGTCGCAGGTATCGCCAGCCAGCCGGAAGCCGGCGCCGACTGCTGCTATTCGCGGTCGGACAAGCATTGGCTGGAAGACCCGCAGGGCATCGTCTGGGAAGCGTTCCACACGATGGGCGACATCCCCGTCTACGGCGCGGACCGCATGGCCGGAACGGACAAGGCCGCTTGCTGCGCGCCCACCCCTTCCACGACTACCCACGCCCGCACCTCATGCGGCACACCCGCTTGCGGCTAATCGCCCCCCAACCGCCCTCACACCACGATGAACACGACGCCCTGCAGCATCCTGTTTCTATGCACCGGCAACAGCGCCCGCAGCATCATCGCGGAAGGATTGGTCAATCGACTCTCCCATGGCCGGTTCAGGGGTTTCAGCGCTGGCAGCCATCCAGCCGGACAGGTCAATCCCTTCGCGCTGGAAACCTTGCAGGCCCTTGGCTGCGAAACCGATGGCATGTCCAGCAAAAGCTGGGATATCTACGCCGCTCCGGACGCTCCAAAAATGGATTTCATCATCACCGTCTGCGACAACGCGGCAGGCGAGGCTTGTCCCTTCTGGCCGGGTTCCCCGATGACGGCGCATTGGGGATTTCCAGACCCGGCCAAAGTGGAAGGCGACGACGAAACCAAGCGCGCCGCCTTCTCCAGGACGGCCCAAGCCATCGCCCACCGCTTGCGCCTGTT
>CAZBDE010000029.1:0-11225 GCA_964490415.1 uncultured Pseudoxanthomonas sp.
CAAGATCAAGCAGGGCAAGACCGAGCTGTACCTGAAGGACGATGCCGCGCTGGACGCCTACCTGGCCAGCAACGCGGTCGAGAACGCCGCGCTGGTGCCCGCCGAGGGCGAGCCGCCGGTGAGCGGCGAGGGTCTGGAGAAGCTGCTGCTGGCCTACGCCGGCGCGCGCGAGGCGATCGCGCGCAACAGCCACCGCTTCGACCCGCTGCTGCTGGAAGCGCTGATCGACTTCACCCCGCTCGATGCCGCCCACCTGGCGCGGAACACCGACGAGCGGCATGAGCTCGACACGCTCGAAGCGCGCCTCAACCGCGGCAAGCTCGGCAGCCCGCGCTTCGCGTTGAAGCTGCTGCCGGCGACCGAATCGCGCCCCGCGGCGCTGCAGGTGACCCGCCGGCACATGGGCGAGGAAGTGCTGCAGGTGCTGCCGCTGTCGATCTTCGAGCACGGCGAGTTGCGTCCGCTGCGCGATGCGGCGGCGGCCCTGCACGGGCTGGTGCGCGACGGCGCGCAGGTGGTGCGCGGCGGCAAGTCGCAGCCGGTGGCCAGCTTCGCCCAGGCGCAGGCCTGGCTGCTGGAGGAGGCGAAGCGGGGTCGGCAGATCCAGCGCTTCAAGGGCCTGGGCGAAATGAACCCAGAGCAGCTGTGGGACACCACGGTCAACCCGGACAGCCGGCGCCTGCTGCGCGTGCGCATCGAGGACGCGGTCGCCGCCGACCAGATCTTCAGCACGCTGATGGGTGATGTGGTCGAGCCGCGCCGCGCGTTCATCGAGACCAACGCGCTGAAGGTCGCCAACCTGGATGTCTGAGGGCGGCGGCGGCGTTCGCGCGGCCAGTACAGCCGTCGCGGACGCGCCGGCGGCAGCGCCGCGCCTGCCGCCCGTGCGGCGGCGCACCCTGGTCGGCGGGTTCCTGCTCGATCTGGTCCTGGCGGTCATCGTCATGTTCGCTGCGTTGCTGCTGGCCAGCCTCGGCTGGGGCCTGTGGCGCGCGCTCGCGCTCGCCGGCGCGGACAGCGCCACGATCGCCGCCGCGCTCGGGGCCCCCGGCGCGCTGGCGCAGATCGTGATGACGCTGCTGGGCATGACCGCGGTGTCCGTGTCGCTGTACTTCCTGCGCCACCCGGCCAACGCCGACGAGCGCCGCCATTCCTTCGGGCGCCTGCGCCTGCCGGCCACCTGGGGCTGGGCCGCGGCGGTGGGCCTGGCCGTGTTCCTCGGCAGTTCGCTGGTCGGCTGGCTGGCCTCGCTGGCCGGCATCGATCCGGAACCGTCCAACCTGGCGATGATCGACGCGGCCCTGCGCCAGTGGCCGGTGTTCCTGGTCCTGTTCGCGGTGCTGCTGGCGCCGGCCTACGAGGAACTGCTGTTCCGCCGGGTGCTGTTCGGCCGTTTCCTGGCCGGCGGGCGTCCCTGGCTGGGGCTGGTCCTGAGCAGCCTGGCCTTCGCCCTGATCCACGAGATGCCCGGCAGCAGCGCCAATCCGCCGCTGGCGATCCTGCAGCTGTGGATGATCTACGGCGGCATGGGCGCGGCCTTCGCCTGGCTGTACTGGCGCACCGGCACGCTGTGGGCGCCGATCCTGGCGCACGCGCTGAACAATGGCATAGCGCTGGCCGTGCACGCACTGGGCTGAGCGGCGTGTTTGACGAAAAGTTAAGCCGGCTGCGAGGAAACTCCCTCTTCAGGTAACGGAACGGGGGGAAGGCCCAGATGCGTTGGACGCGGACCGCGGTGGCACTGGTATTGGCGACGGCGTTGGCCGGGTGCGCCACCACCACGTCGCCCACCGGACGCAGCCAGTACATGGCCTACTCGGACAGCGAACTCAACCAGGCGGGCGCGCAGGCCTTCACCGAGATGAAGTCCAAGCAGAAGACCGTCGGCGCCGGCAGCCAGAACAGCTACGTCGCCTGCGTGGTCGACGCCCTGGTCCAGCAGCTGCCCCCCGACTGGCGCGGCCTGCCGTGGGAAACCGCGGTGTTCGTCGACGACTCTCCCAATGCCTTCGCCCTGCCCGGCGGCAAGGTCGGCGTGAACACCGGCATGTTCGCGGTGGCGAAGAACCAGGACCAGCTGGCGGCGGTGATCGGCCATGAGATCGGCCACGTCTATGCGCGGCACACCAACGAACGGGTCTCGCGCCAGGCGGCGACGTCCACCGGACTGGCCGTGCTCGGCGCCCTCGCCGGCGCGCGCTACGGCCAGGGTGCCTCGGACATGGTCACCCAGGGCGGCGGCGCGGCCGCGCAGCTGGGCGTGCTGCTGCCCTTCTCGCGCACCCAGGAAACCGAGGCCGACGAGATCGGCCAGCGCCTGGCGGCCCAGGCCGGCTTCGACCCGGCGCAGGCGGCGGACCTGTGGCAGAACATGATCGCCGCCTCCGCCGGCCGTTCGCCCGAATGGCTGTCCACCCACCCCGATCCGCAGCACCGCATCCAGGCGCTGCGGGCGAGGGCGCCTTCGCTGCAGCCGATCGCCCAGGCGGCGCGCACGGCCGGCCATACGCCCAGGTGCGGTCCCTGAACCCCGGTCGGATGCCAGCACAGACAGCTTTCCGAATGAAACCCGGTTCTGCTAGTTTTGCCGACCGGTTCCGCCCCGCCCGCCGGCGGTGGCCCTGACGAGGTGATCCAATGAAATTCCGCAGCAAGCAAGCCCTCCTGTCGCTGTTCATCGCCGCGGCGCTCGGTGGTGTGGTGGTGGCCGATGCCTCCGCGCAGTCCTCCCGTTCCGGCAAGAAGTCGGAGAAGGCCGAAGTCCTGTACCCGGACGCGACGCGCAAGGAGCCGGACGCCAAGGCGTCCAGCAAGGCGAGCAAGAAGCTGCAGAAGCTGATCGATGTGTACAACACCGACGACTTCGCCCAGACCCGCACGCTGGCCGACGACCTCCTCGCCACCGAAGGCGCCAACGCCTACGACAAGGCGCTGGCCGCCCAGCTCGGCGCCCAGGCCGCGTACAGCCTCGACGACACCGCCGCGGCCAAGACCTACCTGCAGCAGACCCTGGATTTCGACGGCCTGGACAACAACGGGCACTACCAGTCGATGCTGATGCTGGCCCAGCTGCAGCTGGGCGAAGACGACTACGCCACCGGCCTGGCCACCCTCGACCGCTACCTGGCCGAGAGCAAGTCGACCCGGCCGGACGACCAGGCGCTGAAGGGCCAGGCGCTGTACCAGGCCGAGCGCTACCAGGAGGCGGTCCCGGTGCTCAAGCACCTGGTCGAGACCACCCCCGAGCCGAAGGACAGCTGGATCCAGCTGCTGATGGCCTCCTATGCCGAGACCAACCAGACCGCCGACGCGGTGGCCCTGGCCGAGCGCCTGGCGGCCAAGAGCCCGGCCGACAAGAAGGCCCAGCTCAACCTGGCCGCGATCTACAACCAGGCCGACCAGATGGACAAGGCCGCCGCGGTGCTGGAGAAGCTGCGCGCCGCCGGCCAGCTGGGCGAGGAGCGCGAGTACCGCCAGCTGTATGTCACCTACGCCAACATGGACGGCCGCGAGAAGGACGTCATCTCGGTGATCAACGAGGGGCTGCAGAAGGGCGTGCTCAAGCCGGACTACCAGACCTACCTGGCCCTGGCCCAGTCGTACTACTACAGCGACCAGATCCCGCAGGCGATCGAGAACTGGCAGAAGGCCGCGCCGCTGTCCAAGGACGGCGAGACCTACCTGAACCTGTCCCGCGTGCTGTGGCAGGAAGGCCGCACCGCCGAGGCCAAGCAGGCGGCCCAGCAGGCCTTGGCCAAGGGCGTGAAGAAGCCCGAGGACGCCCGCAAGATCATCAACATGAAGTAAGAGTCACGGAAACAACGCCGCGCCCCTAGGCAAAGGGGTTCGGGATTGGTATATGCTTGGCGGTTCATGCGGTGTCACCCGCGAGAACCTGGGTTCCAGGGGGATGTTCCCCCCAGGCGCCCGGCCCCACACCTGAGTTACTAGGCGCATGGCTGAACAACTGGTTGTCCACAGGAATTACGAAGAAACCGAAGAAAGCGGGCTGAGCTGGCCGCGCATCATCGGCATTGCGTTCGTCGTCGCGCTGCACCTGGCCGCCCTGATGCTGCTGCTCATCCCCGCCGTGGCACCGAAGGCCGACGTGGAGAAGGAGCGCAACATCCTGGTCACCCTGGTCGACGCACCGCCGCCGCCTCCCCCGCCGCCGCCGCCGCCGCCGCCGCAGGACAAGCCGCCGCCGCCGATCAAGGACCTGTCGCCGCCGAAGCCCTCGCCGGTGCCGCCGCCGCCGGAAGCCCCGCCGATCGACGTGGCCGAGCCGCGCCCGACCGACGTGTTCCAGCCGCCGGCACCCCCGGCGCCGCCGCAGCCGGTCGCCGACGTCAGCGCCAGCGTCGATATCTCGTCGAAGAACATGAACCCGCCGCGTTACCCGCCCGCCGCCGCGCGCGCCGGCATCGAGGGCGAGGTCGTGCTGGTCATCGACGTGGATGCCAATGGCAACGTGACCAACGTGTCGGTCGAGAAGTCCAGCCGCAACCGCGATCTGGACCGCGCCGCGATGGAAGCTGCACGCAAGTGGCGTTTCAATCCCGCAAATGTGGGCGGCCAGAAGGCGGCCGGCCGCGTTCGGGTCCCGGTGAACTTCACTCTGGGCTGATAGTCCGTTCGTTTCCCTGTCTGACGGAAACCGGGCCTAGCGTTTCCGCCTTCCTTCTCCACCCAAACAAACAAAGGTAAGCGTCATGCTGCAGGAACTCTTCATCGCCACCGCTGCCGCCGGGGGCGGCAACGCCTCCGCCCTCACGCAGATGGGCTTCGACCACCTGCTGAGCGAGATGATCGCCAATCCGGGCGAATTCGCCGTCTCCTGGATCGTGCTCCTCACCCTGGTCCTGATGTCGGCGGCGTCCTGGTACTGGACGATCTTCAATGCCATCAAGAACACCCGCCTGAAGTCCTACGCCGACCGCGTGGTCAGCGCGTTCTGGGAAGCTCCGAATGCCCAGGACGCGATCCGCGTGATGGAAGAGCAGCCGCGCAGCGAGCCGTTCTCCAAGATCGCCCTGGATGCCGCGCAGGCCGCCGCCCACCACCAGCGTGCCGAAGGTGCCGGTGCCGGCCTGGGCGAGTCGCTGACCCGCTCGGAGTTCGTCGACCGCGCCCTGCGCCAGGCCGTGACCCGCGAGAGCTCCAGGCTGCAGTCGGGCATGATCCTGCTGGCGACCGTCGGTGCGACCGCGCCGTTCGTGGGCCTGCTGGGCACCGTGTGGGGCATCTACGGCGCGCTGATCAAGATCGGTGCGACCGGTTCGGCTTCCATCGACGCCGTCGCCGGCCCGGTGGGCGAGGCGCTGATCATGACCGCGATCGGCCTGTTCGTCGCGATCCCGGCGGTGTTCGCCTACAACTTCTTCAGCAAGATCAACAGCGCCACGATCGCCAAGTTCGATTCGTTCGCCCACGATCTGCACGACTTCTTCGCCACCGGCTCGCGCGTGCGCTGAGCCGGCGGTACCCGAAGAACGAACCAAGAAGTTAACGGAGAGCCCGCATGGCCTTCAGTTCCGACAACAGCGGCGGCCCGATGGCCGACATCAACGTCACGCCCCTCGTGGACGTGATGCTGGTGCTGCTCATCATCTTCATCATCACCGCGCCGCTGATGCAGCACAAAGTGAAGATCGAACTGCCGGAGACGGACATCGTCGCCAAGGACGACGACGAACCGCGGGTCATGCCCATCACCATCTCGGTGAAGGAGGATGGCTCGCTGTTCTGGAACGACGAAGCGATCACCCGCGAGGTGATGGAGTCGCGCCTGTCCAGCGTCGCCCAGCAGGTGCCGCAGCCCAAGCTCAACCTGCGCGGTGACCGCACCACCAAGATGCGCACGATCAACGACATCACCCGCGTCGCGCAGTCGCAGGGCATGCTGGACATCGGCTTCGTCGCCACCAAAGAGAAAGGTCACTAAGCCATGGCTTTCAGTTCCGGTTCCGGCAAGGGCCCGATGGCCGACATCAACGTCACGCCCCTGGTGGACGTGATGCTGGTGCTGCTGATCATCTTCATCGTGACCGCGCCGATCATGACCTACCCGATCGACGTGGCGCTGCCGCAGCGGGTCATCAACCCGCCGCCGGTGTTGAAGGAGCCGCCGCCGCCGATCGACCTGCGCGTCGACTCGACCAACCAGGTCTTCTGGAACAACAGCCCGGTTTCGGTGGGCGCGTTGCTGCAGATGATGGAAACCGAGGTGCAGCGCGACCCGACCAACCAGCCGGAACTGCGCATCGACGCCAGTTCCGACTCGGAGTACGAGACCGTCGCCCGGGTCCTGGCCGCGGCCAAGAACGCGCAGATGATGAAGATCAACTTCGTGCAGCAGCAGTAACCGCCAGGCCTGCCGATCCCGCTTCCTGCAGCGGCGGGGTCACGGGTCGGGCAGTTGGGAACGCCGCCTCCGGGCGGCGTTTCCTTTTGTGGCGACTGGAATCCGCGTCCCTGCGACGCAACCGCCTCCCGTGTAGGAGCTCCCTTCAGGGGCGACCCGAGGGGGCTGGAACGCAGCCGCGTTCAAGGCGACCGCTCCGGAGGCTGCGCGTTGAACGTGGCGCCTCCAACGGAATCGGGTCGCCCCTGAAGGGAGCTCCTACAACAGCGGAGACGGCGCAGGCGAAGCGCGGTCGAGGATCGACAGGTAGCCGCGGACCGTGGCCTCCAGGCCGGCATGCAGCGCCTCGCCCATCAGGGCGTGGCCGATGGACACCTCCTGCACGCCGGGTACCGCGGCCAGGAAGGCGCCGAGATTGGCCTGGGAGAGATCGTGGCCGGCGTTCACGCCCAGCCCGCTCGCCTGCGCCCGCCGTGCGGTATCGACGCAGGCAGCCAGCGCTACGGCCGCATCGCCAGCGGCGAAGGCTTCTGCATAGGGGCCGGTGTAGATCTCGACCCTGTGGGCCCCCAGCGCCGCGGCCCGCTCGAGCCCGGCCACGCTGGCATCGACGAACAGGCTGACCCGGCAGCCGAGCGCGACGAAGGCGGCGACCTGCGCGGCCAGCGGGGCGAGGTTGCCGTCGAAGGTGAAGCCGTGGTCCGAGGTGAGCTGGCCGTCGCCGTCGGGCACCAGGGTCACCTGGGCCGGGCGCGCCTGCCTGCACAGCGCCAGCAGGCCCGGATAACCCGGCCGCGGCGGTGCGAACGGGTTGCCCTCGATATTCAGTTCCACGCCGAACCGCGCGGCCAGCGCGGCCAGCGGCGGCAGGTCCTCGGCGACGATATGGCGCCGGTCCGGGCGCGGGTGCACGGTGATGCCGTGCGCGCCGGCGGCCAGGCAGGCTTCGGCGGCCGCCACCACGTCCGGTTCGCCGCCGCCGCGCGAGTTGCGCAGCACGGCGATCTTGTTGACGTTGACGCTGAGCCGGGTGCTCATGCCGAGGGCGGCGCCGGATCCCGGGTCTGGCCGGCGGCGGCGGCTTCGCGCTTGCGCGCTTCGGCCAGTTCGCGGAGGCGGCGCAGCTCGAGCGGATCGATCATGGCCGACGCGTCGCGCGGGTCGTCACCGATGCGCTCCCGGTACCAGCCGCGGACCCAGGCCACGGACAGGGCCGCTGCGGCCAGCAGCGACAGCAGCAGAAGCCAGCCATGGACGGTGGTCAGGGCCAGCAGCAGGGCGCCCAGCGCCAGCAGAAGATAGAGCCAGTGCATCGCGAGTCTCCTCCCGTGGGGACGGACGGTGTGCCGGGGTCCCGGACCGGCGGCGACGGCCGCCGGCGCGGCCATGATGCCGCCTCGGACACCGTGGTGGCCACCGTGCGTCCCGCCCGGCCGCCCGTCCGTCGCCCTCACAGCAGGGGCGAGAACAGCCGCGCGAACGCCTCGGGCAGGCGGTGCCGCCACAGCCCCATCGGACGGTCCAGCCGCACCGGCACGGCGCGCTGGAACTCGCTTTCCAGCAGCCGCTCCAGCGACGCGCAGCTGTCGCGGTCGCGCAGCATCATCGACACCTCGAAGTTGAGGCGGAAGCTGCGGTGGTCGAAGTTGGCGCTGCCGACGATGCACAGGTCCTCGTCGGTGAGCAGGGCCTTGGTATGGAGCATGCGCGGACCGTACTCGTACACGCGCACGCCGGCCTTGAGCAGTTCGTCGAAGTAGGAACGCGCGGCCAGGGTCACCGGCCGGGAATCGCTCCAGCGCGGCACCAGCAGGCGTGTGTCCAGGCCGCCGAGCGCGGCCGAGGTGAGTGCCATGCGCGCCGCCTCGCCGGGCACGAAGTAGGGCGTCACCAGCCAGACCCGGCGCCGCGCTTCGTGGATCGCGGCCACGTGCTGGCGGTGGATCGCCTCCCACGACGAATCCGGGCCCGACACCAGCACCTGCGCGCCGACCGGCCCGGCTTCCAGCGGCGGCCAGTACTCGAGTGCGCCGAACGCCTTCGCCTCGCAGCCGGCCGCATAGATCCAGTCCTCCACGAACACCAGCTGCAGGCTGCGCACGACCGCACCTTCCACGCGCAGGTGCAGGTCGCGGTAGGCGCCCGGATCCAGCGACTCGTCCTGCGTGTCGCAGATGTTGATGCCGCCGATGAAGCCGGTGCGGCCATCGACCACGACGATCTTGCGGTGGGTACGCAGGTTGAGCCAGGGCCGGGTGAAGGGACGGAACCGGGTCGGATGGAACCAGCCCACTTCCGCGCCGGCGTCCAGCAGCGGCCGCAGGTGCCGGCGGCGCATGCGCGCCGCGCCGACGGCATCGAGCAGCAGGCGCACCCGCACGCCGCGGCGTGCGCACGCGGCCAGTGCATCGAGCATGCGCGTGCCGGTGCGGTCCGGCTCCCAGATGTAGTACTCCAGGTTCACGTGGTGCTGCGCGCCGGCGATCGCCTGCAGCAGCGCGTCGAAGGTGGCGTGGCCGTCGATCAGCCACTGTGCCGAGGTGGCCGAGGAGGGCGGCAGGCCCGTGCTCGCCTGGCCCAGCCGCGACAGTTCGAGGACCTGCGGATCGCCGTCCCGGCTGCCGGAGTACTGCTCCAAGCCCTGGCGGGACCGGCCCCGGCGCAGGCGCTGGCGCTGGATCTTCTGCGGACCGAACAGGAAGTAGATCAGGAAGCCGAGGTAGGGCAGCAGCGCCAGCGACATCACCCAGCTCAGCGTGGCCACCGGTTCGCGCTTCTGCAGGATGATCCACACGCCGAGCCACAGCATGTAGAGCAACCAGGCGGCGAACAGGTACAGGACCAGGTGCGGGATCGAGGCGATGCGGTCCCAGACCGCCGACAGGAATTCGGGCATGGCCGGATTCTAGGCCTTGCCGCAGGGGCGAACCGTTCCGGGGCTGTAACGCCGAGGGTCGCTGTTACAGGGCTGCAACAGGGGGCCAATCCCCAGCAGTGACGCGGCCTTCACCCGGAGGGGCGGCCTGGAAGGTGCAACAGGGGTGTTACACCTGGCCGCCGGCCCAGCGGTGGACCACCAAGGCAAGTTACTGAAAAACAAGAGAAACAGGCGTTGGCACGGGCCCTGCGTTTGTCCTTCCGCCGATCCACGCGGGAGATGACGACGATGCGCCAGGCTCCAGTCCTGTCCAGCCTGCTCCTGCTGGCCCTGATCCCGGTCCAGCACGCCCGCGCCGCGGATGCGCACACGGCGGTGCATCCCAGCGGTGGCGAGTTCGTGCTGCTGCGCGATGTCAGCGCACGCCATGCCTACCGGCCGGCACCCCCGGGCATGGCCCTGATCATCAATCCCAAGCCGAACCGCGAGATCGACCAGAGCCTGGGTACCGGCGAGATGTCGGACGAGGACATCGCCGCGATGTCGTCCGGGCAGCAGGGGCCGGCCAACGTGACCTTGCCGCAGCAGATGACCGACCGCACGCTGCACGGCTCACTGGGCCGGGTGACCGGCGACAACGGTGCACTGAACGGGGCCAACCTGTCCGCCAGCACCGGCGGCGTCACTGGCGCGGTGACCAGCGCCACCCGCGGCATCGCGCCGACCATCACCGGGGCGCTCTCGCAGTTCCCGCTGGGCGCCGGTGCCGGCGCCAACGCGGGCAAGGGTCCGTGAACGCCATGCCGCATCCGCCGCGCCGCACCGCGGCCGTCCGCGCCCGGTCCGTGCCAGCCGCTTGGCTGCCGTCGTGCGTCGCCGCGGCGCTGCTGCTGCTCATGCTGCCCGGCCGTGGCCAGGCGCAGGCGCGCGACGACTACGCTGAAATGCTCGGCTACCTCGCCCAGACCCGGATCGACCAGAACGCACTGGCGGGCAGCAGCGGCGCGATCGCGGTGAACCAGGCTGCCGGTGATCTCAACCAGCAGGCCAACCTGCGCGCCATCGCCGTCGGCGGACACGCCATCGCGACGGTGGACGCTCGCCAGCGCCGCGGTGGCGACGTGTTCGACGCACCATCGCGCGCCAGTGCGGTGATCGGCGGCTCGGCCCTGTCCGGCGCCAATGGCATCGCTTCCATCAACCAGGCCAGCGGCAGCGGCAACGCGGAACTCAACGCGGTGTCGATGGCGGTGGCGCAACAGGGCACACGCGAAGGACTGGACGGACCGATGTCCGCCAGCGCCTTCGCGTCGGCAGAGCGTCAACGCGCTCCCGACCCGGCGGGCAAGACCGTCAGCCGCAAGGTGGCAGTGGAAGCCACCGCGCTGCGTGGGTTCGAGGGCGTGCTGCAGCTCAACCAGATCGCGGGCTCGGCCAATGCGACCGGCAACCAGTTGCTGCTGTCGGTCTCACCGTGACCGTGAAGGCGGTATCACCCAACCCAGCGCAAGAGAGAGAGAGGACACCATGAAAAGGACCCTGAAGTGGACCGTGCTTGCCGTGGCGATCACCGCCGCGACGGCCGCCAGCGCCGAAAGCGAAGGCCCCACCCCCACCCCGACCGCGACGCTGAACACCGCGATCAACACCAACATCGATACGAACATCGCCACCAACCTGACCACGAACAAGACGTACACGTCGGATGTCAACAAGGACGTGGACGTGGTCTACAGCGATACCTACACGTCGGATGTCAACAAGGACGTGGACGTGGTCTACAGCGACACGTTCGACCGGACCACCACGGCCAACCATGCCGTCGACACGTCCTACAACGATTCTGTCGACAAGTCGTACAACTCGGACGTCAACAAGTCGGTCGACCTGTCCTACAGCGACGCGTTCGACCGGACTTCCACCGCCAACCATGCCGTCGACACGTCCTACACCGACACGGTGGACAAGTCGCTCTCGTCGGAC
>CAZBDE010000029.1:11325-19470 GCA_964490415.1 uncultured Pseudoxanthomonas sp.
CCATGCCGTCGACACGTCCTACACCGACACGGTGGACAAGTCGCTCTCGTCGGACATCTCCTATACCGACACGGTGGACAAATCGCTCACATCGGATATCTCCTACAGCGACACAGTGGACAAGACGTTCACGTCGGACACCTCCTACAGCGATACGTTCGAGCGGACCTCCACCGCCACCCACGACGTCGCCACGACCTACAATGACAACTTCGACAAGAACACCTCGATCAACACCGAGGTGAACAAGGAATTCAACGCCTCGGCCAACATCGCGTACAACTGGGAGCGCAACTTCGTCGACACCGACATCGACCACAATGAAGTGGTCTTCGTCGACCACGACATCACGATCGACAAGGAAGTGGATGAGCATGGCGTTTCGGCCGAGCTCGAGTCCGACCTGTCGCTGACCTCGAAGATCGACTTCACCGGAAGCCCGACCGTGTCCGGCGACCTGGAGATCGATTCGGCCGCGATCGCGGTGATCGACAACCGCCAGTCCAATGGCGGCAACGTCGGTGCCAATGACGAGCTGAGCAACGACGCGTCCATCTCCGACGACGTCGCCTCTACGGCTTCGGGCAACCTGCACTTCAACGTCGCTGCCGGCGACAACAACCAGCAGGACAACGCCGCCGCGCTTTCGGCCGCGGATGCCAGCTTCGCCTTCGGTCTCGCAGATTCGAAGATCTTCGTGCAGCAGACCGGGGCGGGCAACCAGACCTCGAACCTGGGCGTGACCAATGCCGCTTCGGTCGGCGACAACGCCTTCAGCTCCGCGACCGGCAACATCGGCGTCAACGTCACCTCGGGCAACAACAACCAGCAGAAGAACGCGCTGGCGGCTTCCGTGGCCACCGCGAGCTATGCGTCGGCGGCGGTCAGCACCAACCAGGTGTCCGCCGGCAACACGGTCAGCAACGCACCGAAGGTCGAGGAAGGCCTGGAACAGGTCGCGATCAACCTGACCGGCGCGGTCACCGGCAGCCTTGGTGGCGCGATCGGTTCCTACAGTGGTCGCGCCAGCGGCACTTACGAGGGCCGCGGCAACGCCTACCAGAAGGACAATTTCTATCTGGATAGCTGGAATGGCGCGCTCGACCATCCCAATGGCGGCACGACGGGCCATCTCGACATGGATAACGAGATCCAGAACGCGGTCGCCAACCCGTACGCCAATGGCGTCGGCGGCATCGCATTCGACACCGACGAGAAGGGCACCTGGAAGACCACTGAAGGCGGCGACATCACCTTCAACGAGCTGGGCAACGCGGACCTGACCGCCTCGCTCTCCGGCCTGCTGGCCTTGCCCACCCTGGAGACCAAGGCCGACGCGTCCAATTCTGCGACGCTTTCGGGCGCGGCGTTCCAGAGCGCGATGGGCAACATCGGTGTGAACATCTCGGCCGGTACCGGCAACCAGCAGTCCAACAGCCTGTCGCTGGCGGTCGCGCAACCGGGCGCCGGTGACGGCGGCTGACAGATCGCGTCCGCAAGGACGGCAAAGAGTGACTCCCGGCCATCCGCCGTGGCCGGGAAATCACGGAACGCCCCGTCCCGCCTCCCCCGCGGGACGGGGCTTCCATTCCCCGGTGTCCGGTGGATGCGCCCGGACGCGTTCTCTCTCGACGTATCCGTCACAGGAATCCGCCGCCATGCCGCGACACCTGTCCCCGAGCCTGCCCCGCGTGGGATTGCTGCTGGCGCTGTCATTGGCCGCGCTCGCGACATGGCCCTCGCGCTCGGCCGAAGTGGCCTTTTCCGGGGTGTTGCCCAACGGCGCGCTGTACACCACGCCGGTGCAGAGCATGCGCGAGGCGCGCTACGCCAACCTGGTGCGGCAGCAGACCGACTACAGCTGCGGCGCGGCCTCGCTGGCCACGATCCTGCGCTACGCCTACCACCTGGATGCCGACGAGAACACCGTGATCGAAGGCATGCTCGCCCTGGCCGACCCGGAGGTGGTGAAGGAACGCGGCTTCTCGCTGCTGGACATCAAGCGCTATGTCGAGGCGCTGGGCATGCGCGGGCGTGGCTACCGGGTGGACGAGGAGCGGCTGCGCTCGCTGCGCGTGCCCAGCCTGGTGCTGATGGACGTGAATGGATTCCGCCACTTCGTCGTGCTCAAGCAGGTGCGCGGCGACGACATGGTCGAGATCGGCGACCCGATTCTGGGCAACCGGGTGCTGCCGATGGAGCAGTTCCTGGAGGCGTGGCCGTCGCGCGCCGTCTTCGTCGTTATCGGCAGCGACTTCGACCGCAACACGGTTCTGCTCGAGCCGACCACGAAACCAAGTGCCCGGGCGCTGTACGCGCGGCAGGGACCGATTACCGACGCCGAGTTGCTCGACTTCGGTTTCTCCCATGCCGACCTGTTCTAGGGAGGACCGCAGCATGAACGCGAAACGTACCCTCTGTGTCGCCATCGGCCTGGCGAGTGCGCCGGCGGCCCTGCCCGCCCTGGCGCAGCAGTCGCCGGCCGATGGTGCGCAGGCTTCACCGGCGACCGGCCTCACCGAGCTCACCGACGAGGAAATGGGCGACATGCGCGGCCGCTACACGGTCGGCGACAACAAGGTCGCCTGGTTCGGCGTGACCATGGTTTCGACCTGGCAGACCGACGCCGGGGAGAAGCTGCAGAGCCGCATGACCGTGGGCATCGATCTGACCCAGCCCACCATGCCGAAGGTGGTGTTCCAGCCGCATGTCAGCATCACCGGTGTCGACGAGGCCATGCCGGCCGCCGCCACCGCCGCCGTGTCCGGCAAGCGCGAGATCGACAACGCCGGCCTGGCCAACGTCAACGGCATGGTCCAGAGCGTGCAGGTCGCCGGTGACGGCAACCGCGCCAGCAACACGGCGAGCATCTCCGTGCATGGGTCTGCGTCGGCCGAGGGCGGAACCGCCGCCGCCAGCGCCGCCATGGAGGCCGCCGCGCCGATGGTCGCCGTCGCCAGCGCGCCGGGCGTGAACGCCGTTGCGTCGCTGCAGAACAACGCCGCACGCGTGCTCCTGCAGATCGACGGACGCGGTGCGGTCGAGCAGTGGATCAGCAGCAGCGGCCTGGGCCAGACCATCCAGCTCGCCGCCGACGGCCACCAGGCCAGCAACTGGATGGAGCTGGACGTGGTCCGGCAATCCAGCCCCGGCAGCCGCGGCCCGGTCGGCCAGAACGTCGCCCAGGCGATCGCGCTCAGCCGCGGCATCGCGATCCGCTACTAGGCGGCCGCCAGGCCGGCACACCGCAGCAACGCACCGACAGGCCCGAGCCAGGGCAGGCGAAGGAGACCCACGTGATCAGGAAGAACCCGGCCGCATCCGTTGCACCATTGCACCTGGCCATCGTCGCGGTGCTCGCCGCCGCCGCGCTGGCCGCACCGGCAGCTTCGGCGCAGCAGCCAGGCACCGTCGCCGACGAGGCCCAGCTGCGCCAGCTCAGCGAGCAGCTGGCGGCGCTGAAGGCGAGCTACGCCGAGGAAGTCCGCCGCCTGCGCGAACTGGATATGCAGGTGCAGGCGCTGCAGGCGCGGCTGGCGGGCAAGGTTCCCGCCGAAGGCGTGGCACCCGCGGCCGCGACGACCATCGCGGCTCCGGTCGCAGCGCCCGCCGATGCCGCGCCGCCGCCGCCGTCGCAGGCGGGCTATGCCAGTACCGCGGCCGAAGCGGAGAAGGCCAAGAGCGAGTCGATGAGCCGCAGCGTGGCCGACGTCAAGCAGCAGACGCGTACCCTGTTCAACCAGGCCCTGGTGATCGAGAACGGGATCACCTACAACCGCTACGACCGCAAGCAGCTCACCCTCAACGGGTTCCTCGCGCTGGATGCGATCTTCCTCGGCAGCATCGCCATCGAGAACGTCGAGTCGGACACGCTCAACTACAACCTGGCCGCACGCTGGGGCGTCAGCTCGAACCTGACCCTGAACCTGGACGTGCCCTATATCTGGCGCAAGACCCTCTACCAGAAAGGGGGCGCCGGCGGTGCGGCCGCGGCGATCGCGCAGGAGGAGACCAGCGGCAGCGGCATCGGCGACGTCACCGCCAGCGCCAACTACCGGCTGCTGGCCGAGCAGGGTGCGCGCCCGGACACCGTGCTCAACGTCGCTGTCACCGCGCCGACCGGGCAGGAGCCCTACGGGATCCCGTGGCGCGTGCTCGAGCGCGACGACGACGACTACATCCGTTTCGCCGTCCCCACCGAGCAGCCCACCGGCAACGGCGTCTGGCAGACCAGCATCGGCGTGTCGGCGGTCAAGACCACCGACCCGGCGATCCTGTTCGGCAACATCGGCTACACGTATTCGTTCGAGGGCAGCTTCGACGACCTCGACAACAACCCCGACACGGTCAATCCGGGTGACGTGAAGCTGGGCGATTCGTACTACTACGGCGCGGGCGTGGCCTTCGCCTTCAACGAGCGCACCAGCTTCAGCATGTCGCTGAGCAACCGGCTCAGCGCGCGCGCGCGGACCCGCTACGAGGGCGGGCCGTGGACCAAAGTGATCGGCAGCGACGCCAATTCGGCGATGTTCAACCTGGGCGTCACCCATGCGCTGAGCCAGGAAGCGACGATGGTCGGGATCCTCGGCATCGGCCTGACCCCGGACGCGCCGGATTTCAGCCTTGGCCTGAAGATCCCGTACAGCCTGTAGGAGGGCGGCGCCGGCGTGGCTACACGCGCAGCGATTCCAGCTCCAGGCGGTGCTTCTTGCACAACCGGTACACGGTGACCCGCGACACGCGCAGGCGGCGTGCGCATTCGCTGACGTTGAAGCCGGATTCGCGCAGGGTGGCGAGCACCGCTTCGCGCTCGGCCTGGACCCGCACCTCGTCCAGGCCGTCGTCGCCGGGCGTGGCCGCCGCGTCGTGCAGCTGCAGCGCCGCCGCGTCGATCAGCTCGTTCTCGCTCACCACCGCGGCACGGCGCACGCGGTTCATCAGCTCGCGCACGTTGCCCGGCCAGCGGTGGCTGCGCAGCTGGCGGCGGGCGGTGGCGTCGAAGGCGCGCGCGCGCACCCGGTGCTGCTCGCGGAACTGGGCGAGGAAGTGCCGGGCCAGCAGCTCCACGTCATCGCCGCGCTCGCGCAGCGTCGGCATGTGCAGGCGCAACACATCCAGCCGGTAGTACAGGTCCTGGCGGAAGCGGCCCTGGGCCACGGCCTCCTCCAGGTCGACGTGGGTGGCAGCGACCACGCGCACGTCGATGCGGATCGAGTGGTGGCTGCCGACGCGCTCGAGCGCGCCTTCCTGCAGCACGCGCAGCAGGTTGGTCTGCGCGTCCAGCGGCAGGTCGCCGATCTCGTCGAGGAAGATGGTGCCGCCGTCGGCGGCCTCGAACAGGCCGATGCGCCGCGCCATCGCGCCGGTGAACGAGCCCTTCTCGTGGCCGAACAGTTCGGACTGGACCAGGTTGGCCGGCAACGCGCCGCAGTTGACCGCGATGAACGGCTTGCCGCGACGCAGCGACATGTCGTGCAGGGCGCGCGCGGCCAGTTCCTTGCCGGTGCCGGTCTCGCCGGTCACCAGCACCGGCAGTTCCACCGGCGCGAACTTGTGCAGGCTGGCGTGCACGGCGAGCATCGCCGCGCTGCCGCCGACCAGGCAATCGATGCCGGCGCAGCCCTGGGCCGGCTTGTCGCCATCGACGATCTGCGCCAGGCGCTGGATCTGGCCCAGGTCGAGCGGGTCGCGCAGGTGCAGCAGGCAGGCGGGCGTGGTGCCGTCGGGCGCGTCGCCCAGCGCCACCAGCGGCAGGTCCGAATGCGGCGACAGCAGCGCCTGCATCCGCGCGATCCAGTCGTCGCCGGCATGGCGCAGGTCGAGCAGTGCGGCCACGCGATCGCCGCCGCGCAGGCCGATGCGCGCGCCGCGCGCGTCCTCGATCACGCGCAGGTCCCAGCCCGCGGCGGCAAGCACTTCGCGCTCCTGGCCGGTGGGCCGGCCAAGCCAGATCATGCAACGGGATCGTACTTCCGGAACTGCCGCCATAGTTCCCTGCTCCATGTGTCGTCCGGCTGCGGGGGACAACTCCCCGCGACGGTCGCCCGGTGGGCGAGCGTCGACGCAGCCTGCCATCGCTCCGTGACAGTGGTCTGATCGAAAGGGTGTGGGTCACCGCTGGTGCGGGCGCGTCGCCCGCGGTCGCGCGTGCTCAGCGACAGCGGGCTACCGCTTTGCGCGGGCGCCGATCGTGGAATCGTGCAGGACAGGGTGGACGGTGTGGACGACTCGACATGGTGTTTCCCCCGCGGCGTACCTGCTTTGCGGTACGCATGGTCAGTTGTACTCCGATCTAACGCCGTGGGGGGGCACAACCGGACAAGCGCGGGATCTTCAGGATGATGAAGATTTCAGGCAACTGAACCCGATCGCCCTTCCCCGCTGCGCAACGTGCGTCGCGGTTACGGCGACGCCACCGGATAGGCGAGCAGCAGGACCAGGTCGTCTTCGCCGACCTGCTCGATCGCGTGGGTGCTGCCGGGCCGGGTGAGCATCGCATCGCCGGCGGCCACGTCGTGGGCCTTGCCGTCGAGCACGTAGCGGCCGCGGCCGGCGACCACGTAGTAGATCTCGTCCTTGTGGTGCTGGTGCAGGCCGATGCCGGCGCCCTTGTGCAGCACCCGCTTGCGCAGCACGAACGGCAGCCCCGGCGCATCGGCGAACAGCGGATAGGCGGTGGTGCGACCCGGTCCGCCATGCGGTCCCGGCTGCTGGCGGACGAAGTCGGCTTCGTGCACCACCGAGGACGGATGCGGCTGCGCGGCCAGGTCGGCGCGCGCGCTGGCCGGGGCGCCGCAGTCGGTGTCGCGCACGACGTGCGCGGCCAGGGCCGGATCCAGCGCCTTCCAGTCGCGCACCACCAGGCAGGCGACCAGGGTCGCGCCGGCGACGCTGAAGTGGGTGTCGTCGTGCACGCCGCGTCCGGGCGCGTGTTCGAAGTAGGGCGTCGAGGCCTCGTCGCCGAGCGCGCGGATCCAGGCGGTGCTGCTGGCGTTGAGGTCGACCAGCGCGACCTGCTCGCGCGCGGCCAGTTCGCGCACGGCCTCGGTGTAGTGCGCGTGCGTATCCAGCAGCGAGCCGGAATCCCACACCCGGCGCGTCACCGGCGTGACCAGGACCGGGGTCGCACCGCGCTCGCGGGCCAGCGCGACGTAGCGCATCAGCCACTGCGGATAGGCCTGCCGCGGCTCGTTGTAGCGGCTCGGATCCTCGACCTTGGCGTCGTTGTGACCGAACTGGACCAGCAGCACGTCGCCCTTGCGCAGCTCCTTCGCGATCGGCTGCAGCCGGCCCTCCTCGATGAAGCTGCGCGCGCTGCGCCCGCCGATGGCGTGGTTGCGCACTTCGTAGTACGCCGGGTCGAGGAAGGACTGCAGCTGCTGGCCCCAGCCGTTGCGCGGTGCGCGCTCGGGCCCGTACTCGGCGGCGGTGGAATCGCCGGCGACGAACACGCGGCGTGGCGCGCCCTCCGCGGGAAACGCGAAGCCGCAAGCCAGCAGCGCGATCAGCAGCAGTCGGGTCGACATGGTCCTGCTCCGGAAAAAGAAAAGCCCCGCCGGCGTGGAACGATGCCGGACGGGGCCTGGATCGGGAAGACACGGATGCGGATACGGAGAGAGTGCGGCACGCTGCATGGGCAGCGTGGCCGCATACCCGCGGCCGGGTCGATCCCGAGGTGCCGTCGCCCTGGGGGCCTCAGCGCGCCAGCCAGCCGCCGTCGACCGGGATCACCGCGCCGTTGACGTAGTCCGAAGCGCTGCTGGCCAGGAACACCGCGGTGCCGCCCAGGTCGGCCGGCACGCCCCAGCGGCCCGCCGGGATGCGGTCGAGGATCGCCTTGCTGCGGTCCTCGTCGGCGCGCAGCTGCGCGGTGTTGTCGGTGGCCATGTAGCCCGGGGCGATCGCGTTGACGCTGATGCCCTTGTTCGCCCACTCGTTGGCCAGCAGGCGGGTGATGCCGGCGATGCCGCTCTTGGAGGCGGTGTACGAAGGCACGCGGATGCCGCCCTGGAACGAGAGCATCGAGGCGATGTTGATGATCTTGCCGCGGCCCTGGGCGATGAAGTGCCTGCCGGCGGCCTGCGACATGAAGAACGCGGACTTGATGTTGACGTTCATCACGTCGTCCCAGTCCTTCTCGCTGAA
>CAZBDE010000030.1:0-19382 GCA_964490415.1 uncultured Pseudoxanthomonas sp.
CAGGTTCATCAGCAGGATCCAGAAGAACAGGGTGATCGCGATCGGCGTCACCAGCTTGCTGGTCCCCTGGTAGGTGTCGCGCGCCTGGCGGTCGACGAACTCCAGGCAGATCTCGACGAACGCCTGCCACTTGCCCGGCACGCCCGAGGTGGCCTTGCGCGTGGCCATCCAGAACATGAAGACCATCAGGAAGCCCATCAGCAGCGCGGTCACGAAGGTGTCCACGTTCAGCGTCCAGAAGCCGCCCTCGCCCACCTGGGTGGTGAGGTTCTTCAGGTGGTGCTGGATGTAGCTGGTTGGGGTCAGTTCCGCCTCAGCCGCCATGGTTCCGGGTTTCCTGTTGTAACGACCTGTTGATACGAATCTTGTCCAGCACGATCACGTGTCCGGCACGATCACTTGCCCAGCGCCAGTGCGACCACCTGCGCCAGCAGCACCGCCACCGCCGCGACCAGCATCGGCAGCGGCGGCAGCCCGAAGGCCAGCACACCCGCCACCAGCGCCGCGACCAGCACCAGCCACTTGGCCAGCACCGCGGCCACCAGCCGGGCCAGCGCCGGGACCGCGGCATCGATGCCGCCCCCCAGCGCGATCCGCGCCGACAACCACCCCGCCAGGACCACCGCGCCACCGCCCACCAGCGCCGCCACCGACCCGTGCAGGCCCTGCCGGAGGCAGGCCAGCGCGACCAGCAGCGTCGCCGCCACCTGCCAGGCAATCGCGCGACCGGCCTGTCGCCGGCCTGCGGCAACGGAGTTCAGCACGTGAGGTTTACCTGCGGGAGTCAGCGGAAGGTGGGCGCAAATGCGCCCTGCCGAGCCGCAGAAGTATAGCAGCGGGACATTTTCGGGGACAACCGGCAAAGGTTGCCTGCGCCGCGGCGGAACTTCCGCCGCGGGGTCGGGTCGATCCAGTACCGGGACGGAGAACCTCGTCGGTCCAGTCCCGCAAGGCCCCGGCCCCGCCCGGGGCCTTTTTATGCCCGACGCCGGCGGTTTGGGGCCATTTTCGCCGCCGGATCGACGGCGTTCCGCTGTCTGCCCGGGGTCGGGCCGGGAACGCGCGCTACTTCTTCTTCGGGATATAGAGGTCGGTGATCGTCCCTTCGTACACCTCGGCCGCCATCGCCACCGTCTCGCCCAGGGTCGGGTGCGGGTGGATGGTGGCGCCGATGTCGCCCGCCTCGGCGCCCATCTCGATCGCCAGCGCCAGTTCGGAGATCAGGTCGCCGGCGTGCACGCCGACGATGCCCGCGCCGATGATGCGGTGGGTGGCTTCGTCGAAGATCAGCTTGGTCGAGCCTTCGGTACGGCCGATGCCGATGGCGCGGCCGCTGGCCGCCCACGGGAACTTGCCGACGCCGACCTTCAGCCCCTTGGCCTTGGCCTCGGTCTCGGTGACGCCGACCCAGGCCACTTCCGGGCTGGTGTAGGCCACGGACGGGATCACCCGCGCGACCCATTCCTTCTTTTCGCCGGCGGCCACTTCCGCGGCCAGCTTGCCCTCGTGCGTGGCCTTGTGCGCCAGCATCGGGTTGCCGACGATGTCGCCGATGGCGAAGATGTGCGGCACGTTGGTGCGCATCTGCCGGTCGACCGGGATGAAGCCGCGGTCGGTCACCTGCACGCCGGCCTTCTCGGCATCGATCTTCTTCCCGTTCGGTGCGCGGCCGACCGCGACCAGCACGCGGTCCCAGGTGCCCGACTCCACCGCCGGCTTCTCGCCTTCGGTGGCCGGTTCGAAGGTCACGGCGATGCCCTTCTTCCCGGCTTTCACTCCGGCGGCCCGGGTCTTGAGATGCACCTCGATGCCCTGCTTCTTCAGGCGGTCGGCCAGCGGCTTGACCAGGTCCTTGTCGGCGCCCGGCATCAACTGGTCAAGGAACTCGACCACGGTGACCTTCGCGCCGAGCGCGCTGTACACCGTCGCCATTTCCAGGCCGATGATGCCGCCGCCGACGACCAGCAGGGACCCGGGCACTTCGGCCAGTTCCAGCGCGTCGGTGGAGTCCATGACGCGCGCGTCGTCCCACGGGAAGTTCGGCAGCTTCACCGCCTGCGAACCGGCGGCGATGATGCACTGCTCGAAGCGCAGCAACTGGACCTTGCCGTCGTCGCCGGCGATCTCGAGCTCGTTCGGCGACACGAACTTCGCCACGCCCTGCACCGTGCGCACCTTGCGCTGTTTCGCCATGCCGGCCAGGCCTTTGGTCAGCTGGCCGACGACCTTCTCCTTGTACGCGCGCAGCTTGTCCAGGTGGATCTTCGGCGCGGGGAACTCGATGCCGCATTCGCCGGCGTGGGCGGCTTCTTCGATCACCGCGGCCGAGTGCAGCAGCGCCTTGGACGGGATGCAGCCGACGTTGAGGCAGACGCCGCCGAGGCTGGCGTAGCGCTCGACGAGCACGGTATCCAGGCCCAGGTCGGCGGCACGGAACGCGGCGGTGTAGCCGCCGGGGCCGGAGCCGAGCACGACGATGCGGCATTCGATGTCGGCGGGCCTGCCGGTGCCCAGCGCGGGCTTCGGTGCCGGCGGCTCGGCGGGCGCGCGGTGCGAAGGCGCGACCGGCGGCTTGCTGGCCGGAGCCGCCGCGGGCGCGGCAGCGGCAGGCGCGGGCTTGGCCGGAGCCGGCGCGGCGGCGACGGCACCCGCCGCCTCCAGCACCACCACCACGCCGCCCTCGGACAGCCGGTCGCCGACCTTGACCTTGATTTCCCTGACCACGCCGTCGGCCGAGGACGGCACTTCCAGCGTCGCCTTGTCCGATTCCAGGGTCACCAGGCCCTGGTCCTTCTTCACCGTGTCGCCAACGGCGACCAGCACTTCGATCACCGGCACATCGCTGTAATCGCCGATGTCCGGAACCTTCACTTCGATCGTGTTCGCCATCGCGCGCCCCTTACAGCAGCACCCGGCGCATGTCCGCGAGGACCTGGGCCAGATAGGTGGTGAAGCGCGCGGCGGCGGCGCCGTCGATCACGCGGTGGTCGTAGCTCAGCGACAGCGGCAGGGTCAGGCGCGGCACGAACTGCTTGCCGTCCCACACCGGCTGGAACGAGGACTTGGACACGCCCAGGATCGCCACCTCCGGCGCGTTGATGATCGGGGTGAACGCGGTGCCGCCGATGCCGCCCAGCGAGCTGATCGAGAAGCAGCCGCCGGACATGTCGGCCGGGCCGAGCTTGCCGTCGCGCGCCTTCTTCGCCAGTTCGCCCATCTCCTGGGCGATCTGCAGCACGCCCTTCCTGTCCACGTCGCGGATCACCGGCACCACCAGCCCGTTGGGCGTGTCGGCGGCGAAGCCGATGTGGCAGTACTTCTTGAGCGTGAGGTTCTCGCCGCCCGCGTCGAGCGAGGCGTTGAAGTCCGGGAACTGCTTCAGCGCCGCGGCGCTGGCCTTGAGCAGGAACGCGAGCATGGTCAGTTTGACGCCGGACTTGGCCTTCTCCTGCTCCTTGTTGAGCTGCACGCGCAGCTCTTCCAGGTCGGTGATGTCGGCCTGGTCGAACTGGGTGACGTGCGGGATCACCGCCCAGTTGCGCGCCAGGTTGGCCCCGGAGATCTTCTTGATCCGCGACAGCGGCCGGGTCTCGACTTCGCCGAACTTGCTGAAGTCGACCTTCGGCCACGGCAGCAGGCTGAGCCCGCCGCCTGCGGCGGCCGCGGGCGCACCGGACCCCGCCGGCGCGCCGCCGGCCAGCGCGGCCTTGACGTAGCGCTGCACGTCTTCCTTGCCGATCCGGCCGCCACGCTCGCTGCCCTTGACCTGGAACAGGTCCACGCCCAGCTCGCGGGCGAACAGGCGCACCGACGGCGAGGCGTACGGCACCTGGTCGGGCAGCACGCTGGCCGCGCCGAATTCCACCGGCGGGGTGCGCGGCGGGGTGGCCTCCGGGCCGCCGCCGGCGGCGACGGGACGCGCGTCCTCCTGCGCGATCTCGCGCTGGGCCAGCTTGTCGGGGGCGGCCGAAGGCGCGACGGGCTCGACCTTGGCGCCGGTCTCGGAGGTCGCCACCGGCGCGGACGCGGCCTCGGCCTTCGGCGCCTCGGCCTTGGCCGGGGCGGCGGGCGCGGCGTCGCCGGCGGCCTCGATCAGCGCCACCACGCTGCCTTCGGACAGGGTGTCGCCGAGCTTGACCTTCAGCTCCTTGACCACGCCAGCGAAGGGCGCGGGCACTTCCAGCGTGGCCTTGTCCGATTCCAGCGTGACCAGGCCCTGGTCCTTGGACACGGTGTCGCCGACGGCGACCAGGACTTCGATGACGGGGACGTCGCTGTAATCCCCGATGTCGGGGACGCGCGCTTCCTTGATTTCGGCCATGCCTGGACTCCGGCGGATATGCGTGGGGAAAGACCCCTATTGTGGCCATCCGCGCCCCACCCGCCAACCTCCGCGGACGCCACCGCGCTGTCCCGCCGGGCCTGTCCCGCGACAGGTTTCAAAGGAGACCAAATCGCCGCGGCCGGCACCACTCGATACGCAAGCGGATGTTGGGGCGATGGCCTCCCGCGATCCGCATCGCACCCGCCGCTCCACGGCGCATTCACGCCCGCGGCGCGCGGCGTTCCGCTCACGCGGCGATCAGGTGCGTGAACCGCCGCGCCGGCGCCGATCCAGCACGGGTGCCGGCTGCGGCCGATTGGCTGAACCCCGGCCGGCGATTGCGCGCGCGTGCGTGCCTGCGTTCATCCGCACGTCGATAGGTTCTGCCGCGCCCACTCCAAGGGCATCAAAAACAACGAAACAGGAGAACCCCCATGCGTTCCATTCGAATCCTCGCCCTGGCCCTGCTGTCCGCCACCGCCGTGCCGGCGGCCTTCGCCCAGGACGGCACTTCCGCCAGTGCGGCCGACAAGCGTTTCGCCGTGACCGGCGGCCTCACCCTGCTCGACACGCGCGACCCGGGCGACGGCCTGCGCGTCGACGGCGGCAGCGCGCCGACCGTGAGCGCCAGCTGGTACGCCACCGGGAATTTCGCCGTCGAGCTGTGGGGGGCCGCCGACAAGTTCAACCACCGCGTGCGCCAGGATGGCCTCGGCAAGCTCGGCACCGTCGAACAGCAGCCGGTGGCGCTGAGCGGCCAGTGGCACTTCGGCCAGGCCGACAACGTGTTCCGCCCGTTCGTCGGCGTGGGCTACTACGAGTCCAACTTCAGCAACGAGGACATCGGCGGCGGCGGCGACCATGTCGGCCTGACCAATGCCAAGGGCGCGATCGGCACGGTGGGCATGGACTTCAACATCACGCCGACCTGGTTCGCCCGCACCGACGTGCGCTACATGCAGTCGCGCCCGGACGTGCGCGTGGCCGGCGAAGGCACCGGCGAGGAGCTGAAGCTGGATCCGTGGACCGCCGGGGTGAGCATCGGCGCGCGGTTCTGATCCGAGGCAATGGCGAATGCGGACGGGCCCGGCAGGGCCCGTTCGTGCTTGTCGCCTGCCAGCGCGGCCGGTCGCCAGCCATCCCCCCGGTTCCCGTCGTCCCGGCGGACGCCGGGACCCGACGGCCGCTGCCCGCCCTCCGCGTCGCTCCACACCAGCCGCCGGAAATCGAAACCCGCCTCGATCCTCGGCTTGACCACCTGGAAGAACGGCGAGACATCGAAGTCGCGCGGCGTGTACAGGCTGTAGTGGCGGATGTGCAGGATCTCCTCGCGGGTCCGGCGGCCGGCGTCGGTATCCATGTCGAGCTGTTGGATCTCCGGCAGGATCGGATAGCGGATCGAGTCGAAGGCCTGCGCGAGCAGGGTCGAGCAGATCGCGCGGGTCGGCTCGCCGCTGCCCAGCGCGATCATGCGCCGTTTGACCGGATCGGGCACCGGCGGCTGCCGCACCAGGTAGCGGGCCAGGTCGACGATGTTCTTCAGGTCGTAGCTGTAGCCCACCCGCGAGACCATGTAGCCGGCCACCGCATCGGTCTCGGCAGCGCTCAGCCCCAGTGGCCGGCAGATCCGCGCGTGCAGCCCGGCGAACTCGGCCAGCGGCACCGTGCGCACTCCGTCGTTGATGTCCGCGTCGACGAACCACGGCTCGCCGGCGCCTTCGGGCACGCCCAGGCACAGCGCCGCGTGCGACCAGGTGGACTGGGTCAGGTACTTGATCGCGCCGGCGAAGCGGCTGGTGCCCTCCACCAGCAGCACGTCGCCGCGGCGCAGGGTCGCGGCCAGCAGCTCCGGGCTGCTGCTGGGCCCGTGCCCATGGCCTTCGCGCGGGCGGGCCAGGAACCGCGCCAGCCGTCGTCCCAGCATCGCCAATGCCATCCCCGCCCTCCGTATCGCTCCCCGCGCAAGGCTAACCGGCCGGCGCCCGCGGGGCGACCCGGGGCACGGATGGCATCACGCTAGCGCGGCGAGCGGTCGTAGCCGCGGTGGCGCTCGTAGCGGCGCACGCGCCGGTACAGGCCGAACGCCTGCGCAGTGGCGTATCCCAGCAGCAGGGCGGCGATGCCGAGCAGGCCGGCATGGCTGAGCCAGCCCGCCTCCGGCCACGGCGTGCCGTGCAACCCGAACCGGAACGCCTGCACCACGCCGGCGCCCACCCGCACCGCCACCAGCAGGGTCAGGCCCAGCACCAGCCAGCGGTTGGACTGGTAGTACAGGCCCTGCGGGGTGGCCTCGAACCGGGTGAGCGCGTGGCCCAGCGCACCCAGCAGCAGCCCCGCCGGCCAGGCGATGGCGCTGTACAGCCAGGCGTTGGGCCAGAACAGCCCCGCCACCGCCACCGACACGGCGAACAGGACGCTGGACAGCAGCGAGGCCCACCAGCCCAGCGCCAATACCCAGGCCCAGGCACGCCGGCGCGAACGGCCGACCCGGTAGCGCTGCCACAGGGTCAGCGGCAGCAGTGCCAGCAACAGCACCAGCAGCAGGGCGACCAGCGGCAGCGCGAGCAGGAGCAGCAGCACCAGCATGTCGGGACGTCCGTGCGCGGAAGCGGAGGGCGCACCAGCCTAGCAGTGGCGTCGGCTCAGGAATGGTCCAGCGGCGGCGCCCGCTCCGCGCCGACCACGCGCTCGCGGCGCAGCAGGTACAGCCCGCTGGCGACGATGATCGCCGCACCCGCCCAGGTCGCCGCATCGGGCAGCGTGCGCCACAGCAGCCAGTCCCAGCCGATCACCCAGACCAGGCCGGTGTATTCCAGCGGCGCGATCAGCGAGGCGTCGCCGCGCATGAAGGCGCTGGTCAGCGCGATCTGGCCGAGCGCCCCGGCCAGACCCATGCCCAGGATCAGTGCGGCATGCCCCCCGTGCAGCGGCACCCAGCCCGGGATCGCCGCCAGGCCCGCGCCCACCGCCATGATCAGCAGGAACCACACCACCATCGACTGCGGGGTGTCGGTGCGGGTGAGCAGGCTCACCGTCACCGCGGCGATGGCGTAGGCGGTGGCGGCCAGCAGCACCATCAGCCCGGGCAGGGAGATGATCCCGTCCACGCCCGGCCGCAGCACCACGATCACCCCGACCAGGCCCAGGGCAATCGCGGTCCAGCGCCGCGGCCCGACCTTCTCGCCCAGCAGCGGCACCGACAGCGCGGCCACCAGCAGCGGGGCGACGAAGTAGATCGTGTAGGCGGTGGACAGCGGCATGCGTTTCAGCGCGAACACGAAGCAGCCGATCATCGCCATGCCCAGCACGCCGCGCAGCAGGTGCAGGCTCCAGCGCACCGGCACGATCGAGCGCGGCCCGGCGGTGGCCAGCACCCATACCAGCACGAACGGCAGCGAGGCCGCGCCGCGGAGCATCGTCACCTGCAATGGCGGGTAGTGCGCGACGAGCAGCTTCATGCCCGCGTCCATCAGCGAGAAGCTGGCGACGGCGGCGAGCATCCAGCCGGCGGCGGCCAGCGGTGAACGGGACGGGGGCATGGCGGCATTATCGCCCGCCATCGGCGGCCGGGCCACGCGCGGGGCGCTAGAATGCGCGCCTGTGCATTCCACCGACGGTGCTTCCCATGCCCTCCTTCGACGTCGTGTCCGAAGTCGACACCCATGAACTGACCAACGCGGTCGACCAGGCCAGCCGCGAACTGACCACGCGCTTCGACTTCAAGGGCGTGGACGCGAAGTTCGAGCTCGAGGACAACGTGATCTCGCAGTCCGCGCCCAGCGACTTCCAGCTCAAGCAGATGACCGACATCCTGAAGCAGCGGCTGACCGCGCGCGGGATCGACATCCGCTGCCTGGAGTTCGGCGACGTGGAGACCAACCTGGCCGGCGCGCGGCAGAAGGTCACGGTCAAGCAGGGCATCGAGCGCGAGACCGCCAAGAAGATCGGCGCCTCGCTCAAGGACGCCAAGCTCAAGGTGGACAGCCAGATCAACGGCGACAAGCTGCGGGTGAACGGCAAGAAACGCGACGACCTGCAGGAGGCGATCGCCGTGCTGCGCAAGGCCGACTTCGGCATCCCGCTGCAGTTCGAGAACTTCCGCGACTGAGCGCGCACGGACGATGAGCGAAGACCAGGACACCGCCGCCGGCCCCGGCGAGGAAGAAGCCATCGCCGCCACCCGGCGCTGGCTGGAGAAGGCGGTGATCGGGCTCAACCTGTGCCCGTTCGCCAAGGCGGTGTACGCCAAGGAGCAGGTGCGCTTCGTGTTCAGCGACGCGACCACGCCCGAACAGCTGATCGAGCAGCTGGGCGAGGAGCTGCTGCTGCTGCGCGACACCCCGGCCGGACAGGTCGACACCACGCTGCTGGTGCACCCGTACGTGCTGCAGGACTTCCTCGACTACAACGATTTCCTCGAGCAGGCCGACACCCTGGTCGAGGTGCTCGAGCTGGACGGCGAGCTGCAGGTGGCCAGCTTCCACCCGGACTACCAGTTCGCCGGCAGCCGCCCGGACGACATCGAGAACTACAGCAACCGCGCGCCCTACCCCACCCTGCACCTGCTGCGCGAGGACAGCGTCAGCCGCGCGGTGGAGGCGTACCCGGACCCGGACGCGATCGTGGAGCGCAACTACGCCACACTGCGCGGGCTGGGCCATGAAGGCTGGCGGAAGCTGCTCGGGGATTGAAGGACACCACCGAACGCGAAAGACCGCTTTCTGTAGGAGCTCCCTTCAGGGGCGACCCGACGCAACTGTCCAACCCCGCATTCAACGCAAGCCCCAAAGGGCGCGCCTGAACACCGCTTCCCCCGGCCACCCGGCGGTCGCGGCTGAAGCCGCTCCTACAGAAGCCGGCCCGCGGCCAGCTGCGCCTCCAGCAGGTTCCGCGCCTCGCCCAGCGACACGACGATGCGGTGGCCGAGCGCGCGCACCTCGTCGTCCGGTTCCAGCAGGTCCGGCACCTGGATCGCGGTCATGCCCGCGGCCAGCGCGGCGCGCACGCCGGTGGGCGAGTCCTCCAGCACCAGGCAGCGCGAGGGCGCCACGCCCAGACTCGAGGCGGCGAGCAGGTACACGTCCGGCGCCGGCTTCGGCCGGGCCACGTCGCTGCTGGTGCAGACCGCGTCGAAGTACGGCAGCAGGCCGGCGGCGGCCAGCTTGCGCATGGCCAGCGGCCGCCGCGTCGAGGTCGCCACCGCGCGCGGGATGGCGCGCGCGACCAGCAGTTCGAGCAGGTCGACGATGCCGGGGCGGTGGTCGATGCCCGCGTCGGCGACCGCGTCGTACATCGTTTCGGCGCGGTCCAGCAGCACGCCGGTCGCCTCGTCGCCGATGCGTTCGGACAGCAGGCGCCGGCACAGGGCATCGCCGCCACCGATCATCTGCAGCCACAGCGTGTCCGGCAGGTCATGGCCGAGCTCGCGCGCGGCCCGCGCCATGCAGGCGTTGATCGCACGCTCGCTGTCGAGCATCAGCCCGTCCATGTCGAAGAGCACCGCGTCGGGCAGGAACGGCAACGGCGCGAGCGTATCGGCGTGACTCATGCGGTCTCCGGTGAAAACAGCCGCGCCACGTCGGCGGCGTCGAGCGCGCGCCAGTCGCCTTCGGCCAGGCCGCCCAGATCCAGCCCGCCCACGCGCGGCCGGTGCAGCGCCTCGACATGGTTGCCGGTCGCGGCGAACATGCGCCGCACCTGGTGGTAGCGGCCCTCGTGCAGGGTCAGGCGTGCGTGGCGCGGGCCGAGCACTTCCAGCGGCGCCGGCAGCAGCGGCGTGGTCTCCGATTCCAGCAGCATCGAGCCGCTGGCGAACAGCGCCGCCTCGTCGCCGCGCAGGTCGTGGGCGAGCATGGCCTCGTAGACCTTGGGCAGCTTCGACTTCGGCGAGACGATCCGGTGCAGCAGCAGGCCGTCGTCGGTCAGCAGCAGCAGGCCGGTGGTGTCGCGGTCCAGGCGCCCGACCGTGGACAGCACCGGGTCGCGCAGGCGGAAGCGCGGCGGCAGCAGGTCGTAGACGATGCGGCCGCGGTCCTTGCTCGAACAGGTGCAGCCGGCGGGCTTGTTGAGCATCAGCACCAGGCCCTGCGGTGGATCCAGCGGCTCGCCGTCCACGCGCACGTTGTCGTGCTCGAGCGGATCGTCGGCGTACATCACCTCGCCGTCGGCGTCGGTGACCCGGCCCTCGCGGAACAGCCAGGCCACCTCCTTGCGGCTGCCGTAGCCGAGGTTGGCCAGGTGCTTCACCAGTTTCATCGACTTGGCCATGGCTATGCCTTCACCGCTTCGATCACCTTGAATCCTCCGCCCTCGGCCAGCACGCGCCGGTGCGCGAACGCCTGCGCCAGCGTGGCCTCGTACGGCAGGTGGCGGTTGGCCACCAGCAGCAGGCGCCCGCCGCGGCGCAGCGACTGCGCGGCCACTTCGATGAAGCGCTGGCCCAGCTCCGGGCGGTCGCCGCGGTCGTGGGCGTGGAACGGCGGGTTGCTGACGATGAAGTCGTAGCCGCCCTCGGGCAGGCCGGTGGTCACGTCGTGCCAGTGGAAACCCAGCGCCACGCGCGACGCATGCGGCGCCAGGTTGCCGCGCGCCAGCTCCAGCGCGCGCGACTCGGCCTCGTACAGGTCCAGTGCGGCCACGCGCGGCGCGCGCGCGAGCACTTCGTCGGCAAGATAGCCCCAGCCGGCGCCGAGGTCGGCGCCGCGCCCGGACAGGTCGGCGGGCAACTGCGCGGCCAGCAGCGCCGAAGCCGCATCGATGCGGTCCCAGGCGAACACGCCCGGGCGGCTGGCATAGCGCCCGCCGAGGATCGGCCGCGGCGCATCGGCCCGGCGCCAGCGCTGCAGCAGCGCGGCGTCATGCGCGCCGTCCAGCGGCGGCGTCCAGAACACGCGGCAGTGGTATTTGGCCAGCGAGCCGGCCAGGCCGGCCAGCTGCTGCAGGTCGCGCTCGCGCGACTTCGCCCCTTCGTCGTTGGCCACCGCGGCGACCACGCGGGCGCCCGGCGCGGCCCGTTCGACCGCACGCGCCAGCAGGGCCTGGGCCTCGTCGCGCTGGCGTGGCGGCAGCGCCAGCACCAGCGCACAGCCGCCGTCGCCCTCCCGTTCCGGCTGTACGTCCAGCCCGGCCTGGCGCAGGCCGTCGGCCAGCGGCTTGAACCCCTGTTCGCAGCGCAGCCGGTCCAGCGGGTACTGTCGCAGCGGCCAGCCGTCGCGGGCGCGCAGGAACGCGATCGTGCCCTGCGCCGGCCACGGCAGCACCCCGCCGTCGAACGGCAGCAGCAGGGCCTTGAGGGGATCGTCGTGGAGGGTCAAGCGGAGACGCGCGGCAACGGGCGGGCCATTATCCGCTATCGCCGCGGAAGGGTGGCCGGGGTGTGCGCCTGGCGAAGTCCGGCAGGTCGCGCTCCGTTCACACGCGCCACGTCCGGATGGACAGCGGTGCCTGGCGCCGCCCCGAGGCCTGACCCAGGTCAAGGCGCCGGCAGCCGCCTTGCGCCATCCTGCATGCGACCCCACGGAGGCTGCGATGGGAACTCCCGCCCCCCCACTGGAAATCGATGGTGCCCTGGTCGCGCGCGCGATCGGCCTGGACGTGGCCGCGTTCCGGCAGCTGATGGCCGACGGCAAGATCGCCGTGCTGTGCGAACGCGGCACCGGCGAGGACGCGGGCACCTGGCGCGCCTCGTTCTACTACGGCAAGCAACGCGCCCGTTTCGTGGTCGATGCGGACGGCAAGCCGGTGCATTCCCCGTAGAGCGGGACCGGGGTCAGTCCAGCGGCGTCGGGTTGCGGTACCTGAAGCCGGCCTGGTGCCAGTACGGATACGGCTTCGGCCGCTCGCTGGCCGCATCCAGCTTCGCCACCTGTTCGGCCGTGAGGTTCCAGCCCACCGCGTCGAGGTTCTGCCTGAGCTGCGCCTCGTTGCGTGCGCCGACGATCACGCTGGACACGGTCGGCCGCTGCAGCAGCCAGTTCAGCGCCACCTGCGGTACCGTCCTGCCGGTCTCGGCGGCGACCTGGTCCAGCGCGTCGACCACGCGGTACAGGGATTCCTCCTCCACCTGCGGACCGGAATCGAGCGCGGCCTGCGACTGCAGGCGGCTGCCCTCCGGCAGCGGCTGGCCGCGGCGCAGCTTGCCGGTCAGGCGGCCCCAGCCCAGCGGGCTCCACACCACCGCGCCCACGCCCTGGTCGGCGGCCAGCGGCATCAGCTCCCACTCGTAGTCGCGGCCGACCAGCGAGTAGTAGGCCTGGTGGGCGACGTAGCGGCTCCAGCCGTGGCGGTCGGCGGCGGCCAGCGACTTCATCAGGTGCCAGCCGGAGAAGTTGGACACGCCCAGGTAGCGGATCTTGCCGGCGCGCACCAGGTTGTCGAGCGTGGACAGCACCTCCTCCACCGGCGTGCGCGCGTCGAAGCCGTGCAGCTGGAACAGGTCGATGTAGTCGGTGCCGAGCCGCTGGAGCGCGGCGTCGACCGCATCGATCAAGTGATAGCGCGAGGAACCGACCTGGTTCTCGCCCTCGCCGGAGCGGAAGGTCGCCTTGGTCGAGAGGATCAGCGAATCGCGCGGCCGGCCCTTGATCGCCTCGCCCAGGATCGATTCGGCCGCGCCCTTCGAATACACGTCGGCGCTGTCGAACATGTTCAGCCCGGCATCCAGGCAGATGTCGACCAGCCGGCGCGCCTGCGCCACGTCGGTGCTGCCCCAGGCGCTGAACAGCGCGCCGCTGCCGCCGAAGGTGCCGGTGCCCAGGCTGAGGGCGGGAACGCGGAAGCCGGAACGGCCGAGATAGCGGTATTCCATGGGGAAGTCCTCGTGGGGAAGGCGTGCATTTCACTCCCGCCGCGCGCATGGCTCAAGGGCGCCGGTGGAATGCTGGGTTGCCACGCGCCCGCGGCGCGCTTCCCGGATGCCGGGCCGGACCCATACCCGAACACATATCGCGCGGGGCCATTTCGCGATCAGTGCGCGAAACGCTTCCCGGCATACTCGGCGTCGACCAGGGCCGACACCGGATTGATCCCATGCCGTCGAACTTCCGCTTCCCGCATTTCTTCCACGCCGCGCTGGCGACCGCCCTGCTGTGGACGGTCGCCGCGCCGGCCGCCGCACAGAACGATGCGATGACCCCCATCGCCATCCCGGCCCAGCCGGATGCGATCGAACTGGGCACCGGACCGCTGCCCGATGCGAAGAACGCCGAAGCCTGGCACAGCCAGTACGGCAGCGTGTTCGCGCGCAACGTCACCGTCGCCACGCTTACCCCGTTCCTCCCCGATCCGGCCAAGGCCACCGGCACCGCGGTGATCGTCGCGCCCGGCGGCGGCTTCCGTTCGCTGTCGATGGAGAACGAGGGCTGGCAGGTCGCGCAGGCGCTGGCCGACCGCGGCGTGGCCGCGTTCGTGCTCAAGTACCGGCTCAACCAGACCCCGCCGGACCTGGACGGCTTCGGCAAGTCGATCCGCGAGATGCTGTCCGGCCCGCCACCGAAGCACCGCATCGACCCGATGTCGTCGATTGCCAATCTCGGCCCGCAGATCGCCGACGCCCGCGCCGCGTTCGCGCTGGTGCGCAGCCGCGCCGACGAGTGGAACATCGACCCGGACCGCATCGGCATGGTCGGGTTCTCCGCCGGCGCCATGCTCACCATCGCCACCACCATCGCCGGCGAGGACGCGAAGCCCGCCTTCATCGGCGACATCTACGGCCCGCTGGCACCGCTGGACGTGCCGGCCGACGCGCCGCCGCTGTTCGTCGCCCTCGCCGCCGACGACGGCCTGTTCGCCGGCAGCGGATTCGGTCTGATCGAAAGCTGGCGCGCCGCCGGCCGCCCGGTGGAGTTCCACTTCTACGAACAGGGCGGCCACGGCTTCGGCATGTACCCCAAGTCCACCACCAGCACCGAGTGGTTCCACAACTTCACCTCCTGGATGAAGATGCACGGCTGGCTGGAGCCGGCGAAGACCACCGCGGGGGCGAGCCGATGAGCGCTACGCGTGCAGCTCCGCACAGGACGGGAACGGCGCGCGCCGCGACCGTGCTGCTCGCGGCATTGCTGCCGCTGCTGGCCGTGCCGGCGATGGCGGCCAAGCCGGTGGCCAACCCTGTCCCCGGCTCCAACCCGCTGTTCCGCGACAGGTTCACCGCCGACCCCGCCCCGCTGGTGGTCGGCGACACACTCTACCTCTACGTCGGCCACGACGAAGCCCAGCGCGACGAGATGTTCAACATGCGCGAGTGGCTGGTGTACTCGACCACCGACATGAAGCACTGGACCGACCACGGTCCGATCATGAAGGCCACCGACTTCAAGTGGGCCAAGGCCGACGCCTGGGCATCGCAGGCGATCGAGAAGGACGGGAAGTACTGGTTCTACACCGCGGTGGAACACGACGACACCCATCCGGGCAAGGCGATCGGCGTGGCCGTGTCCGACTCGCCCACCGGCCCGTTCGTCGACGCGAAGGGCTCGGCGCTGGTCAGCAACCAGATGACGCCCAAGGGCACGCACAGCTGGGAGGACATCGATCCGACGGTGTTCACCGACGACGACGGCACCACCTGGATCGCCTGGGGCAACCGCCAGGCCTACATCGCCAGGCTCAAGCCCAGCATGGTCGAGGTCGACGGCGAGATCACCGAGATCACGCCGCCGCACTTCGAGGAAGGCCCCTGGCTGCACAAGCGCGACGGGATCTACTACCTGACCTACGCCTCGCTCGACCGCGCCACGCACCGCGACGAGAAGGTCTCCTACGCCACCGCCCCGTCGATCGAGGGCCCGTGGACGTATCGCGGCGAACTGACCGGCTCGGGCAAGTACAGCTTCACCATCCACCCGGGCATCGCCCACTTCGGGGACCAGTGGTACCTGTTCCTGCACAACGCCGCGCTCGCCGTCGGCGACCAGGCCGGCTCGATCGGCCGGCGCGCGGTCACGGTCGAGTACCTGCAGTACAACCCCGACGGCACGATGGTGCCGGTGGTGCAGACGGATGCAGGCGTCTCGGTGCCGCCACCTCGGGCGCCCGGCGCTGCCGCACCGGACCACTGAGGGTCAGCCGGGCGCTTCCGGCGGCTGGAGCGGGCGCACGCGCGGGTCGGCTTCCTGCCCTGCCGCCTCCGCCGGCAGCCGCGCGACCTTCCACCCGGTGATGCCCAGCAGCAGCGTCAGCAGCGGCGCGGCGTAGTTGAACACCGCGAACGGCAGGTAGGCCATCGTCGACACGCCCAGCACGACCGACATGTAGGCGCCGCACGAATTCCACGGGACCAGCGCCGAGGTGACGATGCCGGCGTCGCCGACCGCGCGCGACAGGTTCTCCGGCGCCAGCCCGCGCCTGGCGAACTCGGCGCGGTACAGCCGCGTGGGCAGCAGCAGCGCGATGTACTGGTCGCCGGCGGCGATGTTCAGCCCCAGCGCGGTGCCGACCGTGGAGGCGAACAGCTTGCCCATGCTGTCCGCCCTGTGCAGCAGCGGCGCCACGAGTTTGCCGAGCAGGCCGAAATCGTCGACGAGGATGCCGAAGGTCACCGCGCCGATGATCAGCCAGATGGTCAGCAGCATGCTGTCCATGCCGCCGCGCGACAGCAGCGCGTCGACCTCGGCCATGCCGGTATCGGCCTGGAAGCCGTTCGCCATCGCCAGCCACACGCCCCTGACGGCAGTGAAGTCGCCGCTGCCGTCCATCGCGGCGACGAACTGGGCCACGGCCTGCGGCTGCATGAAAACGGCCATCACCCCGGCCAGCAGCGACGCGCACATGATCGCCACCACCGCCGGCACCTTGCGGATCGACAGCAGCAGCAGGAACAGCAGCGGCAGCAGGTTCCAGGCGCTGATGTTGAACAGGGCGTCGAGGTGGGCCAGTTCGGCGTGCACGATCGCGCTGTCCAGACCGGCCTTCCGCGTCGCGCCCAGCACCGCGAACACCACCAGCGCTGCGATGCCGGCGGGGATCGTGGTCCAGGCCTGGTAGCGGATGTGCCTGAACAGCTCGACGCCGTTGAGCTGCGCGGCCAGCACCGTGGTTTCGGATAGCGGCGAGATCTTGTCGCCGACGTAGGCGCCGGAGATCACCGCGCCGGCGGTCATCGCCGGCGAGATCCCGATCATGTGCGCCAGGCCCATCAGCCCCACGCCCACCGTGCCTGCCGTGGTCCACGAGCTGCCGATGCTCAGCGAGATCGCCGCGCAGACGACGAAGGCGACCGGCAGGAACACCGCCGGGCTGATCAGCTTGATCCCGTAGTACACCAGCGTCGGGATGGTCCCCGACAGGTTCCAGGTGCCGATCAGCGCGCCGACCGCGAGCAGGATGAAGATCGCGCCGACCACCATGGCCACGCCCTTCTGCCCGGCGGCGGAGACCTCGTCCCAGCTGTGCCCGTTCTTGAGGATGATCGCGACCGCGGACATCGTGGCGAGGATCATCGCCACCTGCATCGGTCCGTTGATCGCGTCCAGGCCGAACAGCGCCACCGAAGCGCCGACGAGCAGGACCAGGATCACGAGCGGAAGCGCCGCATCCACGTAGGACGGCGGCTTCACCTTGCGTCGGGCTTCCGGCGGTATGGCCATGCTTGCCTCCCCAGCCGGGCGGGCAGCCGTGGCATGCGGCCGTACCGTCCTTCGTGCGGGGAATATGCGCCGCGGCCGGGGCCGTGTCGAGGTTGGCGATCAGTCCTGGTGGTGCAGCGGCACGCGCTTGACCGCGCACAGCAGGCGATAGGCGCTGGTCTGGCTGTGCGCCACCACCTGCGCGGCAGGGACCTGGTTGCCCCACAGTTCCACGCGGCTGCCGATGCCGGCGTCGTGATGCCCGGTCAGGTCGACGGTGAGCATGTCCATCGACACGCGGCCCACCAGCCGGCCGGGACGTCCGTCGACGGCCACGGGCGTGCCGTTGACGGCGAACTGCGGATAGCCGTCCGCATAGCCCATCGCGACCACGCCGATGCGGGTCGGCGCTTCGGTAACGAAGCGCGCGCCATAGCCGACCGGCTCGCCGGCGGGCAGCTCGCGCACCGCGATCACCTTCGATTCCAGGGTCATCACCGGGCGCAGGTCCGCGGCAACCGCATCCGGCTGCGCGAACGGCGACACGCCGTACAGCATCAGTCCCGGGCGCGCCCACTCCGCGCGCGCGCGCGGCCACCCCAGCAGCGCCGGCGAGTTGCACACGCTGCTTTCGCCCGCCAGGCCGGCGGTGGCGGCGGCGAAGGTGTCCAGCTGTTCGCCGGTGCGCGCGCAGTCGAGTTCGTCGGCGCGGGCGAAGTGGCTCATCTTCACGATGGCGCCCACGTGCGGCAGCGCGCGCAGGCGCTGCCAGGCGTCGCGGTAGGCCGGCGCGTCGATGCCGACGCGGTGCATGCCCGAATCCAGTTTGAGCCAGACGTCGACCGGCTTCGACAACGGCGTGCGCTCCAGCGCTTCCACCTGCCAGGGTGCGTGGACCACGGTCCACAGGTCGTGCTGGACGATCAGCGCCAGTTCGTCGGCGTCGAAGAAGCCTTCCAGCAGCAGGATCGGCTCGCCAATGCCCGCTTCGCGCAGCGCCAGCGCCTCTTCGATGCAGGCCACCGCGAAACCGTCGGCTTCGCCGGCCAGCGCGGCGGCGCAGCGCGCGGCGCCATGGCCGTAGGCGTCGGCCTTGACCACCGCCAGCGCGCGACCGCCGCCGAGGCGGCGTGCCAGGCGGTAGTTGTGGCGCAGGGCATCGAGGTCGATGAGGGCGCGGGCGGGGCGCATGGCGGCGCGGCGGTCCGGTGGGGCGTCAGCCGATTGTCGCCGGAATCGCCTCGCCGCTGCCGGCGTCGTCGCTGGCGCCGCGGCCGTAGCGCGAGATGTCCAGGCCTTCGCTGCGGATCCCGGTCGGGCGGCGCGCGATCACGTCGGCCAGGTAGCGGCCCGAGCCGCAGGCCATGGTCCAGCCCAGGGTGCCGTGGCCGGTGTTGAGGAACAGGTTGCGCAGCGCGGTGGCGCCGACCACCGGGGTGCCGTCCGGGGTGGCCGGGCGCAGGCCGGTCCAGAACTCGGCTTGGGCCAGGTCGCCGCCATGCGGGTACAGGTCGTTGACCACCTTCTCCAGGGTGGCGCGACGGCGCGGGTCCAGCGACAGGTCGAAGCCGGACACCTCGGCCATGCCGCCGACGCGGATGCGGCGGTCGAAGCGGGTGATCGCGATCTTGTAGCTCTCGTCGAGCACGGTCGAGGTCGGCGCCATCGCCGCGTCCGTGATCGGGATGGTCAGCGAATAGCCCTTGAGCGGGTACACCGGCAGGCGGATGCCCAGCGGCTTGAGCAGCTTCGGCGACCAGCTGCCCAGCGCCAGCACGTAGCGGTCGGCGGTTTCCAGCCTGCCGTCGATGCGCACGCCGGTGACGCGCCCACCATCGGCCTCGATCGCCTCGATGTTCGCGCCGTAGCGGAATTCCACGCCCTTCAGCTTCGCCAGCGCGGCCAGGCGCTCGCAGAACAGCTGGCAGTCGCCGGTCTGGTCGCCGGGCAGGCGCAGGCCGCCGACCAGGGTGTCGCCGGCTGCGGCCAGGGCCGGTTCGACCCGGGCGATCCCGTGGCGGTCGAGCACTTCGTACGGCACGCCGGCTTCATCGAGCACGGCGATGTCGCGCGCGGCCGCGTCGAGCTGGGCCTGGGTGCGGAACAGCTGGGTGGTGCCCAGGCGCCGGCCTTCCCAGGCCAGCCCGGTCTCCACCCGCAGTTCGTCCAGGCAGTCGCGGCTGTACTCGGCCAGGCGGACCATGCGCTCCTTGTTCACCGCGTAGCGACCGGCGGTGCAGTTGCGCAGCATCTGCGCCAGCCACAGGTACTGCTCCGGATCGAGCGTGGGCCTGATCGCCAGCGGCGCGTGCTTCTGGAACAGCCACTTCATCGCCTTCAACGGCACCCCCGGGGCGGCCCACGGCGAAGCGTAGCCCGGCGAGATCTGCCCGGCGTTGGCATAGCTCGCGCCGCGCGCCGGACCGGGCTCGCGGTCGACCACGGTCACCTCGAAGCCGGCGTTGGCCAGGTACCACGCGCTGGTCACGCCGATC
>CAZBDE010000031.1:0-19280 GCA_964490415.1 uncultured Pseudoxanthomonas sp.
AGCTTCTCCGGGTCGTTCTCGTCGATCTCGATGTCGAACACATCGATGCCGGCGAACTTCTTGAACAGCACGCCCTTGCCTTCCATTACTGGTTTACCGGCCAGCGGGCCGATGTTGCCCAGGCCCAGCACGGCGGTGCCGTTGCTGACCACCGCCACCAGGTTGCCGCGGGCGGTCAGCTCGCTGGCCTGCTTCGGGTCGGCGACGATCGCCTCGCAGGCGTAGGCCACGCCCGGGCTGTAGGCCAGGGCCAGGTCGCGCTGGGTCAGCATCGCCTTGGTGGGGGCGACCTTGATCTTTCCGGGGCGCGGGTGGCGGTGGTAGTCGAGGGCGGCCTGCTTGAAGTCTTCTTGTTCGGACATGTCCGTCACAGCGATGGGCAGGCCCGGGATTCTACGCGGCTGGCTGCGACCGGGTCCCCACCCAAGGCTGCGTGCAGTGGAATCGGCACGAACCGGAGGACATCCGGCGTGGGACCGGCCGAGGCCGGGTGCGACCTTCCTTCCAGCGCCCGGCCTGCCCGCGTCACCCTCCGAACGATATGAAATTGTTTTCCACCCATCCGACGGCTGTGGTACATAGCTCTGCGGCTGTTATGCAACGGAGCTTCCGCATGCCATCGACCAGCGACGATAATTTATTTCATTCCTCCGCTGCCGAACTCACCGGCAAGGGCCTGGGCGCCGACGCGGGCGGGATCGAGCCCCGCGACGAGGCGGCGGCGGCCGGCTGGCGCATCCTCGAAGGCGAGGTCAGCCTGCCGGCGGCCGTGCTGCGCGACTCGGCCCTGCAGCACAACCTGGCCTGGATGCGGGCGTTCATGGACGCCTACGGGGTCGAGCTGGCCCCGCACGGCAAGACCACGATGAGCCCGGAACTGTTCGCGATGCAGCTGCAGGCCGGAGCCTGGGGCATCACCCTGGCGACCGCGCCGCAGGTGCGCGACGCGTACCGGCACGGGGTGCGCCGGGTGCTGATGGCCAACCAGCTGGTCGATCCGGCCAACATGGCGATTGTCTCGGGGCTGCTGGCCGATCCGGACTTCGAGTTCTGCTGCCTGGTCGATTCGGCCGCCAATGCCGAGGCGCTGGGGGCGTTCTTCGCCGGCCGCGGCCAGCGCCTGCGACTGCTGCTGGAGATCGGCGTGGCCGGTGGCCGCACCGGGGTGCGCGACGAGGCGCAGGCGCGCGAGGTGGTCGAGGCGCTGGTGCGCTGGCCGCAGTCGCTGGCGCTGGTGGGCGTGGAGACCTACGAGGGCGTGCTCAAGGACGAGGCCGGGATCCGCGCCCTGCTGCGGCGAACGGTCGGCACGCTGCAGGTGCTGCGTGCTGCCGGCGTATTCGCCGAGCCGCGCGTGCTGCTGTCCGGCGCCGGCTCGGCCTGGTACGACGTGGTCGCCGAGGAGTTCGCGGAAGCCGCGAAGGATCCGGGCGTGCAGGTACTGCTGCGTCCGGGCTGCTACCTGACCCACGACGCCGGCGCCTACCGCGAGGCGGCCACCCGCATCCATGCCGCCAATCCGGTGGCGCGCAGGATGGCCGAAGGCCTGCGGCCGGCGCTGCAGCTGTGGGCCTGCGTGCAGTCGCGGCCGGAGCCCGGCCGCGCCATCGTCGGCCTGGGCAAGCGCGACGCGGCATTCGACGCCGGCCTGCCACTGCCGGTACTGCGTTACCGCGATGGCGACGACGCTCCGCAGGCCACCCCGGCGCACTGGCAGCTGACCGCGATCATGGACCAGCACGCGTTCCTGCACGTCGCGGCCGACGACGACCTGCGCGTAGGCGACCTGCTGTGCTTCGACATCTCCCACCCGTGCCTGACCTTCGACAAGTGGCGGCACCTGCTGCGCGTGGACGACGCCTGGCGGGTGACCGGCGTGGTGCGCACGTACTTCTGACCCCAGCCCACACGAACCCACGGAACCGCGCATGACCCAGGGAAGCCTGCTACTGGTCTACGCCACCATCGCGATCTGCGCGCTGATCGTGCTGATCGCGCGCTACCGGCTCAATCCGTTCATCACCTTGACCCTGGTCTCGCTGGGGCTGGCGCTGGCCGCGGGCATGCCGGCCGGCGAGATCGTCGCCGCCTACGAGCAGGGCGTGGGCCGCACCCTGGGCCACATCGCCCTGATCGTGGCGCTGGGCACGATGCTGGGCAAGATGATGGCCGAGTCCGGCGGCGCCGAGCGGATCGCGCGCACGCTGATCGTGCGCTTCGGCACGAAGAACGTGCATTGGGCGATGATGCTGGTGGCGTTCGGCGTCGGCCTGCCGATCTTCTTCGAGGTCGGCTTCGTGCTGCTGGTGCCGATCGTGTTCAACGTCGCCAGGCGCACCGGCGTGCCGCTGCTGCTGGTCGGCCTGCCGATGGTCGCGGGCCTGTCGGTGGTGCACGGCCTGGTGCCACCGCATCCGGCGGCGATGCTGGCGGTGAAGGAATACCAGGCCGATGTCGGCCGCACCGTGTTCTTCGCGCTGGTCGTCGGCCTGCCGACCGCGGCGCTGGCCGGGCCGGTGTTCGCGAAGTTCGTGGCGCCGCGGGTGCAGCTGCCGGCGCACAACCCGATGGAGGCCGCGCTGCTGGACGCCGGCCATGGCCACGTGCCGGACGCGGCGCTGCCCGGCTTCGGCATCACCGTGGCCACGCTGCTGCTGCCGGTGGCGCTGATGCTGCTGGGCGGCTGGGCCGACGTGCTGGCCGCGCCGGGCACCACGCTCAACGAATACCTGCGCTTCTTCGGCAACTCGGTGGTGGCGCTGCTGCTGGCCACGCTGCTGAGCTTCGTGACCCTGGGCCTGATGCGCGGCTTCAACCGCGAGCAGATCCTGAAGTTCTCCAGCGAGTGCCTGGCGCCGACCGCGGCGATCACCCTGCTGGTCGGCGCCGGCGGCGGCCTCAACGGGATCCTGGTCAAGACCGGCGTGGCCGCGGAGATCACCGCGCTGTCGCAGCGCTTCGAGCTGTCGCCGCTGCTGATGGGCTGGACCGTGGCCGCGCTGATGCGGATCGCCACCGGCTCGGCCACCGTGGCGATGAGCACCGCCGCCGGGATCGTCGCGCCGATCGCGCTGGCCGCCGGCTATCCGCACCCGGAACTGCTGGTGCTGGCCACCGGCGCCGGCTCGCTGATCCTGTCGCACGTCAACGACGGCGGCTTCTGGCTGGTCAAGGAGTACTTCAACATGTCGGTGGCGCAGACCTTCAAGACCTGGACGGTGCTGGAGACGCTGATCTCGATCGTGGCGCTGGCCCTGACCGCGGCGCTGGCCACGGTGCTGCCGGCCGCATGAGCATGCACGACCTGGTCTACCAGCTGCGCCAGCGCCGCGACGGGTTCAGCCCGGTGGAGCGGCGCATCGCCGACGCGATCCTCGCCGACATCCCCGCCGCGGCCCAGTCCGGCGTGGGCGAACTGGCGCAGCGCGCCGGAGTGAGCGTGGCGGCGGTGTCGCGCTTCGCCAAGACGCTGGGCTGCGCGCACGTGCGCGAGCTGCGCGCGCGCCTGGCCGAAGCCGGCGCGGTGGGACGGCGCTTCCTCGACGAGGCGCAGGCCGCGCCGCTGCCGGCACTGCACGCGCAGATCGCCGACGACCTCGACACCGCCGTGCGCCGCAACCTGGCCGGGCTGTCCGAAACGGTGGTGCGCGGGCTGGCCGAAGCGCTCGCCGGCGCGCGGCGCATCCACGTGTTCGGGATGGGCGGCAGCTCGGCGGTGTTCGCCCAGGAGCTGCAGCACCGGCTGACCCGCCTCGGCCTGCCGGCGGCGGCCTGCGGCGACGCGGTGGCGATGCGGATGCTGGCCGCCACGCTGCAGGACGGCGACGTGGTGCTGGCGCTGTCGGTGAGCGGGCGCAACCCGGAACTGCTGGAGGCGGTGGAGATCGCCGCCGGCTACGGCGCGACGCTGGCCGCGTTCACCCGCGCGGGCACGCCGCTCGCCGGCCGCGCGCGCTGGCTGCTGCCGCTGGCGCTGGAAGAGACCGACTTCGTGTTCAAGCCCTCGGCCTCGCGCTACGCGACGCTGCTGGCGATCGACGTGCTGGCCACCACCGTGGCCCTGCTCGATCCGGCCGGCAACCGCGAGCGGCTGCGCCGGATCAAGCTGGCCCTGGACACCTGGCGCGGCGGCGACGACGAACGCCTGCCGCTGGGAGACTGAAAGATGAGCGATGCCGCTACCGATAGCCCGCGCCGCGAGGCGCCTGCCTTCGACCTGCTCGTCCGCGACGTGCTGGTGCTCGATGGCTGCGACGCGCCGGGCGCGCGCGGCGACGTGGCGGTGCGCGGCGGACGCATCGTCGCGGTCGCCGCGGCGGGCACGCTGGCGCAGGACGCGACCCGCGTCGTCGACGGTGCCGGACTGGCCCTGGCCCCCGGCTTCATCGACGTGCATACCCACGACGACCTGGAAGTGATCCGCAACCCGGCCATGCCGGCCAAGCTCAGCCAGGGCGTGACCACGGTGATCGTCGGCAACTGCGGGATCAGCGCCAGCCCGGTGGTGCCCGGCGGCGGCGCGGGCAGTGGCGCGGTGCCGGACCCGATGAACCTGCTCGGCGCGGACGCCGAATTCGCCTATCCACGCTTCGCCGACTACCGCGCCGCGGTGGAGGCGGCGCGGCCGTCGGTCAACGTGGCCGCCCTCGTCGGCCACACCGCGCTGCGCCAGAACCAGCTGGACCGGGTCGACCGCGCCGCCAGCACCACCGAGATCGCGGCCATGCGCGCGCAGCTGCGCGAAAGCCTGGACGCCGGTGCGCTGGGCCTGAGCACCGGCCTGGCCTACGCCTCCGCGCTCCAGGCACCGGACAGCGAGGTGCTGGCACTGTCGGAGGAACTGGACGGCCGCCGCCACGCCTACGCCAGCCACCTGCGCGACGAGTTCGCCGGGATCGTGCCGGCGCTGGACGAGGCGGTCGCGGTCGGCCGCCACAGCGGCGCGCCGGTGCGGGTGTCCCACCTCAAGTGCGCCGGCGCCGACAACTGGGGCCGCAGCAGCGAGGTGCTGGCCGCGCTGGAACGCGGCGCGCACGGCCACGACGTGGCCTGCGACTGCTATCCCTACACGGCCAGTGCCTCGACCCTGGACCTGAAGCAGGTCACCGGCGACTACGACATCCTGGTCACCTGGTCCGGACCGCATCCGGACCAGGGCGGACGCCTGCTCGCCGATATCGCCGCCGACTGGCACACCACGCTCATCGGTGCCGCGCGCCGGCTGCAGCCGGCCGGCGCGGTCTATCACTGCATGGACGAGGCCGACGTGCGCCGGATCCTGTCGCACCCGCTGACCATGGTCGGCTCCGACGGCCTGCCACGCGACCCGCGTCCGCACCCGCGGCTGTGGGGCACCTTTCCCCGGGTGCTCGGCCACTACGCGCGCGACGAGAAGCTGTTCCCGCTGCACACCGCCGTGCACAAGATGAGCGGGCTGCCGGCCGCGCGCTTCGGCCTGCGCGACCGCGGCGCGATCCGCGAAGGCGCGCATGCCGACCTGGTGCTGTTCGATCCGGCCACCATCCGCGACGTGGCCGACTTCCACGATCCGGTTCGGCCGGCGGTAGGCATCCATGCGGTGTGGGTCAACGGCCGGCTCGCCTACGACGGGCGCGAGGTGGCCGGCGAACGCCACGGCCGCTTCCTCGCGCCGCACTGATTCCTTCGACCACGGAGACACCCATGAGCGACATCATCCGTTACGGCGCCGAGGGCGGCGTCGGCCAGGGCCGGCAGCACATGCCGTTCTCGCGTGCGGTGCAGGCCGATGGCTGGCTGCACGTGTCGGGGCAGGTGCCGATGCGCGACGGCGTGCTGGCCGGCGGCAACGTGACCGAGCAGGCGCACGTGGTGATCGGCAACCTGCTGGCGATCCTGGCCGAGGCCGGCTACGGGCCCGAGCACGTCGTGCGCTGCGGCGTGTGGCTGGACGACGCGCGCGACTTCCATGCGTTCAACGCGGTGTTCCAGCACTACTTCGGCGAGCACCCGCCGGCGCGCGCCTGCGTCGAATCGCGGATGGTGGTGGACTGCAAGGTCGAAGTCGATTGCGTGGCCTACAAGCGCCCTGCCGCCTGACCCCCGTGCTCTTGCAGGAGCCCCCTTCAGGGGCGACCCGACGCCATCGGCACCGGCGACGCCCGCGTGATTCCGGGGCGCAAGGGCCCGTGGTCCCATCAGGGAATGATCGGCACCATCGGTGTACGCGACGGTGTTGTTGAACGCGAGGGAATGGCGTGCGTCGGGTCGCCCCTGAAGGGAGCTCCTACAAAGATCAGGCGCAGCGCGCAGCGCCGCGGCTCAGCGCCGCGGGTACTTCTCGTCCAGCCGCTTGCGCAAGCCCTTGCCCTGCACGCGCGCGTCGGCCTTCTGCGCCATCCGCGTGGCCAGGCGGTCGGCGGCGCCGGCCACCTCGTCGCGCAGCTTCAGGTAGTGGGCCGCGCGCGCCGCATCGAGGTCGCCGGCCTCGATCGCCGCGCGCACCGCGCAGCCCGGCTCGTTGCGGTGCGCACAGTCGCTGAAGCGGCATTGCGCGGCCAGCGCCTCGAGGTCGGCGAAGCCGCCGTCGGCCAGTTCCTCCTCGCCGGTGGGCTTGAGCTCGCGCATGCCCGGCGTGTCGATCAGGCACGCCCCCGCGGGCAGTGCGATCAGCGCGCGGTGGGTGGTGGTGTGGCGGCCGCGCGAATCGTGCTCGCGCACCGCGGCGGTCTTCATCCGCTGCTCGCCGAGCATCGAATTGGTCAGGGTCGACTTGCCCGCGCCGGAGGAACCGACCAGTACCGCGCTCATGCCCGGCTGCAACCACGGTACCAGCGCGGCCACCGCGTCCGGATCCTTGGCGTTGAGCGACAGCACCGGCACGCCCTGCGCGCGCAGGTCGGCCAGGGCCGCCAGCGCGGCCGCGGCGTCGCAACCGTCGCGGTCGGCCTTGGTCAGCACTACGACCGGTTTTGGAGCGGCCGTCTGTCCCCCGCCGCCGCCGACCAGCAGCAGGTAGCGCTCGATCCGGCGCGGATTGAAATCCGCGTCCAGCCCGCAGACCACGAAGGCGGTATCGACATTGGCCGCGATCACCTGCTGCTGGTAGTGCTCGCCGGCGGCCGCACGCTTGATCGCACTGCGCCGCGGCAGCAGCGCCAGGATCCGGCGCCCGTCGTGCAGGACCCAGTCGCCGACCGCGGCGCGCTCGTGCAGCGGCACCCCGTCGGCGGTGAACACCGGCCGCCGCTGCCATTCCGGCGGCGACTCGGTGCGGAAGCCGGTGTCCGGCGCATCGGCCAGCACGTAGCCGGTGCGGTGCTGCTCGCTGACCCGCGCCGGGCGCGCCCCCGGATGGGCGGCGAAGGCCGCCTGCCAGGCCGGATCCTCGGCCGGACCCGCCCACGGCCAGCCGATGCGGCGCAGGGGGGCGAAGTCGAAGTCGGCGGGATCCATTGGCTGGCATTGTAGTCAGGTGGCACTGGCCGATGCGGGCGCGCGTGTCGCCCAGGATCTTGCAGGGGCGGGCATGGCCGCGACGCGACGCCCTCGGCACAGGCGACGCCTTCGTGGTTCCGACGCCCCGGTCGCCCCTGAAGGGGGCTCCTACAAAGGGCCGTTGCCGTCGGGGGCGCTGACGGGGCCGCTCCGGCAGGCGAAGGCCGTGGCCATGATTTCCGCTGAAACCGGAACATCCCCAAACAGGCCCGCACATATCCAGCCCCGACAGGCACTTGCGCGATTCATTTCCGCTAACATGCAAGTCCACGCCCACTTCGCCCGCCTGCCGCCATGTCGTCCACCGAAAAACCGCTCGGCGTCCGCGAGCGCCTGTCGGAAGTCCGCTACGAGATCCGCGGGGAACTGAACCGGCGAGCCCACGCGCTCGAGGCGGAAGGGCGCACGCTGATCAAGCTCAACATCGGCAACCCCGGCGCGTTCGGCTTCCGCGCCCCCGCGCACCTGCAGCGCGCGATCATCGACGACATCGACCACACCGATCCGTACACCCACCAGCTCGGCCTGCCCGCCGCGCGCGAGGCCCTGGCCTCGGCCTACCGTGCCCGCAACGCCCCGCACGTGGACAGCGACCGGGTGTTCGTCGGCAACGGCGTGTCCGAACTGATCGACATGACCCTGCGCGCCCTGCTGAATCCGGGCGACGAGGTGCTGGTGCCCTCGCCCGACTACCCGCTGTGGTCGGCCGCCACCATCCTCAACGACGGCCGCCCGGTGTACTACCGCTGCGCGCCGGAGAACGGCTTCCTGCCCGACCCGGTCGAAGTCGAGGGCCTGGTCTCCTCGCGCACCCGCGCGATCGTGCTGATCAACCCGAACAACCCCACCGGCGCGGTCTATCCGAAGGAACTGCTCGAGCGCCTGGTGGCGATCGCGCAGCGCCACAACCTGCTGCTGCTGGTCGACGAGATCTACGACCAGGTGCTGTACGACGGCGCCGCGTTCGAGCCGCTGGCGCCGATCGCCGGCGACCATCCCTGCATCACCTTCAGCGGCCTGAGCAAGGTGCACCGCGCCTGCGGCTGGCGCGTGGGCTGGGCGATCCTCACCGGCGCGCATGCGCGCACGGTCGAGTACCGCAACGCGATGGACCTGCTCTCCGGCCTGCGCCTGTGCGCGAACGTCGCCGGGCAGTACGCCATCGCCGCCGCGCTCAACGGCCCGGACACGATCAGCGGGCTGTGCGCCCCCGGCGGCCGCCTGTACGAGACCCGGCGCGCCGTGGTCGAAGCCTGCGCGGCCAGCGAACACCTGCGGCTGGTCGAGCCCAAGGGCGCGCTGTACGCGTTCCCGGGCGTGACCGGCCCGGCCGCGCGCGGCTTCGACGACCACGCGTTCGCGCTCGAGCTGCTGGAGACGGAGGACGTGCTGATCGTGCCCGGCTCGAGCTTCAACGTGCCCTACCGCGACCATTTCCGCGTCACCCTGCTGCCGCAGGCCGAGGTCATGCGCGAGGTGTTCACGCGCATCGACCGCGCGCTCGCGCGCCGCGCCGAGGCCGCGACCAAGGTGGTGCCGCTGAAGGCCAAGGCGCGCAACGCGGCGGCCTGATGACCGCACCGGCCGGTTCACGCACCGCGACCGCGCCGGCCTTCCTGGCGCTGGGCGACTCCTACACCATCGGCGAAGGCATCGACCCGGCCGGCCGCTGGCCCGTGCAGCTGGCCGCCGCGCTGCGTGGCGAAGGCGTCGCCGTCGGCGAGCCGCGCATCATCGCCACCACCGGCTGGACCACCGACGAACTCGCCGCCGGCATCGACGCGGCGCAGGCGCAGGCGCCCCTCGGCGACGACCACGCGCTGGTGAGCCTGCTGATCGGCGTCAACAACCAGTACCGCGGCCGCCCGCTGGACGAATTCCGCGCGCAGTTCGCCGCGCTGCGGCGGCGGGCGACCGCATTCGCCGGCGGCGATGCGCGGCGCGTGCTGGTGCTGGCGATCCCGGACTGGGGCGTGACGCCGTTCGCCTTCGCCCAGTCGCGCGATCGGGCCCTGGTCGCGGCGCAGATCGATGCGTTCAATGCGGTGTGCCGCGATGAAGCGGTACGGGCCGGCGCGCGCTGGATCGACATCGCCCCGGTCAGCCGCGAACGCGGCGGCGAAGCGGAGATGCTGGCCGACGACGGCCTGCATCCGTCGGCGGCGATGTACGCATTGTGGTCCTCACTGGCGCTGCCGGCCGCACGCCAGGCATTGCGCGGATGAACGCCGGCGCCGCCGACACCGCCGCGCTGCGGCCGCTGCCGCGCGAACGCGCCGAACGCATCGCGGCCGCCTTCCTGCCCGGCACCCTGCTCGGCAACCGCTACCACTATTACTACTCGCGCACGAAGCTGCGCAGCGATCCGCTGTATCCCGGCGTGTGCGCGGCCCTGCGCGGCACCCGTGCGCCGCTGCTCGACCTGGGCTGCGGCCTGGGCCTGCTCGCCCATGCGCTGGAGCAGGATGGCATCGCGCTGCGCTACTTCGGCGTGGACAACGACGCGCGCAAGATCGCGGCCGCGCGCCGTGCCGCCGCGCGCAGCGGCCTGGACGACGCCGGCTTCGAAACCCTGGACCTGTCGCGGGCGCTGCCGCCGCACCGCGGCAGCGTCGCGATCCTGGACGTGCTGCAGTTCTTCGATCCGTCGCGCCAGCTCGCGGTCGTCGACGCCATGGCCGGCATGCTCGAACCCGGCGCAAGACTGGTGATCCGCACCGGCCTGGACGACGGCAGCCGCCGCGCGCGCATCACCCGCGCCACCGACCACCTCGCCCGCCTGCTGGGCTGGATGAACGCCGCGCCGGTCCACTATCCGGAGGCGGAGATGCTGCGCGCGCGCTTCGCCGCCGCCGGCCTGCGCAGCACGTTCTCGCCGCTGGCCGGCCACACCCCGTTCAACAACTGGCTGATCGTCGCCGAGCGCGACTGAGGCCCGCCGATACGCCTGGCCGGGTTTTCGTCGCGGCCGCACAGCGGCGGCCAGGCGACGCCAGCGCTCACTGCGGCGGCTCGGCCGTCCCGTAGCCGCGCTCCTCCAGCAGGCACAGCGCCGCCTCGACGATCTCCACGCTGCGTCCGTGCGCGGCACCCTCGTGCAACAGCACGATCGCGCCCGGGTGCAGCCCGCGGCCGATCCGCTGCAGCACCCGCACCGGGTCGCCATCGACCGCGTCGTAGCCGCGCGCGCTCCAGGCCACGCGCGCCAGGCCGTGCGCGCGCAGCGGCGCGGCCAGGAACGGACTGGTGTGCCCGGCCACCGAGCGGAACCAGCGCGGCGCCTCGCCGGCGACCTCGGCCAGCGCCCGTTGCGCCTGCCCGACCTCGCCGGCCAGCGCCCGCGGCCCCAGCCCCCAGAAGCGGCCCGAGGGATGGGTCTGGCTGTGGTTGCCGATGCCGTGGCCGCGGCGGCGGATCTCGCGGACCAGGCCGGGCCGCGCGCGGGCGCGTTCGCCGACCAGGAAGAAGGTGGCCCGTGCGCCATGCCGGTCCAGCGCGTCCAGGATCGCGGCGGTGTCGGCGGAAGGCCCGTCGTCGATGGTCAGCCAGACCTCGCGCCCGCGGGCCGGCAGCCGGGCCAGCACCGGCATGTACAGCGCCGCACGCGGCAGGAACACCGGCACGATGAAAGCCAGGTGCGAGAGCAGCAGCGCCGGCAGGCCCCAGTGCCAGCCCAGCCGCCACCACAGCACGGCCACCGCCAGCTGCGACAGCAGCAGCCAGGCCAGCCACGCGTACGGGCGACGCGGGATGCGATGCAGCGTTGCCGGGACGCTCATCGCCGCATGATGCCACGGGGGTAGAATGGGCGGCCCGCACTCCCCGCGTTCCGTGAGCCCACCCATGTCCCTCGATCCCGCCCTGCGTTCGCGCATCGAATCGCTGCTCCAGGCCAACCGCGTCGTCCTCTTCATGAAGGGCCAGCCCGGCATGCCGCAGTGCGGCTTCTCGGCCAAGGCCACCGGCGTGCTCGAAGACCTGGGCGTGGAGTACGCGCACGTCAACGTGCTGGCCGACGCGGAGATCCGCGAGGGCATCAAGGTGTTCGGCAGCTGGCCGACCATCCCGCAGCTGTACATCGACGGCGAACTGGTCGGCGGCAGCGACATCATCGAGCAGCTGGCCGGCAGCGGCGAGCTGTCGCAACTGCTGGGCCTGCCGGCGCCGGACCGCACCCCGCCGCAGGTCACCGTCACCGAAGCGGCCGCGGAGAAGCTGCGCGGCGCGCTGGCCGACGCCGGCGACGACGCGCTGGCGCTGGCGATCGACGCGCGCTTCCAGCCGCGCTTCCAGATCGCCCCGCGCAGCGACAGCGCCATCGCGGTGGAAACCCAGGGCCTGCGCATCCAGTTCGACCCGGCCAGCGCGCGCCGCGCCGACGGCATCACCATCGACTGGGTCGACGATTTCCGCGGCCAGGGCCTGGCGATCGACAACCCGAACGCGCCCAAGGCCGTGCAGGCGATCACGCCCGCCGAAGCCGACCGCCAGGTCCGCGCCGGCGAGCTGGTGCTGGTGGACGTGCGCCCGGCCGACGAGCGCGCGATCGCGTCGGTCAGCGTCGCCCACCGCACGTTCGATGGCGCCGGCCGCGCCGGGCTGGAGGCGTTGCCGAAGGACACCCGGCTGGCCTTCCTGTGCCACCACGGCGGTCGCAGCGGCCAGGCCGCGGAGGAGTTCCGCGCGCAGGGCTTCGGCAACGTGTTCAACGTCGACGGCGGCATCGACCGCTGGTCGCAGGAAGTCGACGGCGGCGTGCCGCGCTATTGAGCCCTTTGCAGGAGCGGCTTCAGCCGCGACACGACGCCGTCGGCACGGGCGACGGCGTCCCGGTTTCCATTGGCGTCGGTGTCGCGGCTGAAGCCGCTCCTACAAAAGACCGAACGCCTCCCGAAAGCCTGGGACCCCGGGCGATGCCGGGTCGCTACCCTCAGAACCCCCCGCCCGCCTCCAGCCACGCCTGCTCCTCGGCCGTGCTCTCGCGCCCCAGCGCGCGGTTGCGGTGCGGGAAGCGGCCGAAGCGCTCGATGACCTCCAGGTGTTCGACCGCGTACTTCGTGTACAGCGCGTTGCCCAGCGGCTCGAACAGTTCGACCGAACGCCGCTGGTCGGCCATGTCCTCCGAATGCTCGTACGGCAGGTAGAAGAACGCGCGCAGCGCCGGTTCGAACACCGCGTCGTGGCCGGCCACGAGCGCGCGGTCGGCGTACAGCCGCGCCAGCCCGTCGGTGGCGAACGCGTGGCCGCTGCCGCGGAACACGTTGCGCGGGATCTGGTCGAGCAGCAGCAACAGCGCCAGCGCGCCCTCGGACGTGTCCAGCCAGTCCTCCCGTTCGCGCCGCGCCGCCGCCAGGTGCACGGCGAGGCAACGCGTCTCGCATTCGCGGTCGAAGGCCTCGCCGCCGTTGAACCAGGCCTGCTGGCCGGCCCTGCGCCAGAACCCCACCACCTCCGCCGCCGTCGTGACCATGTGCTGTCTCCCGCGATGCATGCCGGCGTACAGCCTGCCATGGCGGCGGTGGGCATTCCGTGACCTCCGTCGGCCCCGCGCCACCATCGGCACATTGCGCGGCGGTGCCGGCGCAGGCTAGGTTCGGGGCATCCGTTCCATCCCGGGGAAAACCCATGCGCCACCTGTTGCTCGCCGCAGCGGGCCTCCTCGCCTGCGGCCTCGCGCCCAGCGCCGCCGCGGCCTCGCGCTTCACCGACGATCCCTATCCCAGCACCTACACGCCGCTGCCCTCCGAACCGGTGCTGCTGCGCAACGCCACCGTGCTCACCGGCACCGGGCAGCGCCTCGAGGGCGCCGACGTGCTGATGCGCGAGGGGAAGATCGTCCAGGTCGGCGCCGGCCTGCAGGCCGAGCCCGGCGTGCGCGTGGTCGACGCCACCGGCAAGTGGGTCACCCCGGGCATCATCGACGTGCACTCGCACCTGGGCGTGTATCCGAGCCCGGGAGTCAAGGCGCACAGCGACGGCAACGAGATGACCGCGCCGGTCACCGCCAACGTCTGGGCCGAACATTCGGTGTGGCCGCAGGATCCGGGCTTCGCCACGGCGCTGGCCGGCGGCATCACCACCCTGCAGGTCCTGCCCGGCTCGGCCAACCTGGTCGGCGGCCGCGGCGTGACCCTGCGCAACGTGCCGGCCACCAGCTACCAGGCGATGAAGTTCCCCGGCGCGCCGTGGGGCCTGAAGATGGCCTGCGGCGAGAACCCCAAGCGCGTCTACGGCGGCAAGGGCGTCGCGCCGTCCACGCGCATGGGCAACGTCGCCGGTTACCGCGCCGCCTTCATCGACGCCAGCGAATACCTGCGCAAGAACGGCGGCGGCAAGCCGAAGCAGGAACAGAAGAAGCGCTGGTGGCAGTCCTCCTCCGGCGGCAACGACAGCGCCGGCGACGCCGGCGGCAAGCGCGACCTCAAGCTCGACACCCTGGCCGGCGCGATCGAAGGCGACATCCTGGTGCACATCCACTGCTACCGCGCCGACGAGATCACCACGATGATCGACCTGGCCAAGGAGTTCGGCTTCACGATCGCCGCCTTCCACCACGGCGTGGAGGCCTACAAGGTCGCCGACCGGCTGGCCGCCGAAGGCATCTGCGGCGCGCTGTGGGCCGACTGGTGGGGCTTCAAGATGGAGGCCTTCGACGGCATCCAGGAGAACATCGCCCTGGTCGACCGGCCGAAGAACAGCTGCGCGATCGTGCATTCGGACTCGGACGAAGGCATCCAGCGCCTCAACCAGGAAGCGGCCAAGGTGATCGCCAACGCGCGCCGGGCCGGGATGGAGATCCCGCCGGAACGCGCGATCGGCTGGCTGACTTCCAACGCCGCCCGCGCGCTGGGCGTGGCCGACCGCACCGGCAGCCTGGAGGCCGGCAAGCGGGCCGACGTGGTGGTGTGGAACCAGTCGCCCTTCAGCTCCTACGCGCTGGCCGAACAGGTCTACATCGACGGCGCGCGCGTGTACGACCGCCACGATCCGGCGCGGCAACCGCGCTCGGATTTCCTGCTCGGCCAGCCGGCCGCCGCCCCGGGAGGTGCGCTGTGAGCCGCTCCGCTTCGATGCATCCGCCGCGCGGCCGCCGCATGGCCCGCGTGGTCCGCGCCGGCCTGCTCGTCGCCGGCCTGTCCGGCCTCGCCGCGACCGCGACCGCGCAGGACCTGCTGGTCCGCAACGCCACCGTCCATACCGCCGGCGCGCAGGGCACCCTGCGCGGCGCCGACGTGCTGGTCCAGGGCGGCACCATCCGCGCCGTCGGCAACGGCCTGGCCGCGCCGGCCGGCGTGCCGGTGGTCGAGGCCGATGGACGCCCGCTGACCCCGGCGTTCTTCGGCGGCATCACCGGGATCGGCCTGGAGGAAGTCTCCGGCGAGGCACCCACCGTCGACAGCCGGCTGACCCTGGAAGAGCAGCCGGTGCGGCCGGAATTCGACGTCACCCTGGCCTACAACCCGGCCTCGGTGCTGGTGCCGGTGGCGCGCGTGGAGGGCATCGGCTTCACCCTGCTGGCGGCGGGCAATGGCGAGGCCATCGTCGGCGGACAGGGCGGCGTGGTGCGGCTGGATGGCAGCGCCGATCCGGTCGGCCCGCGGGCGCTGTTCATCCGCCTCGGCGCGGACGCGGCCGACCTGAGCGGCAAGTCGCGCGCGGCGCAGTGGATGCTGCTGGACCAGATGGTCGCCGAGGCGCGCGGCCGGGTCCCGGCCGATTCGCCGCACGCGCTGCTGACCCCGTCCGGGCGCGCGGTACTGGCCCGCTTCCTCGCCGGCCAGGGCCGGATCGTGGTGAAGATCGACCGCGCCGCCGACATCCGCCAGCTGCTGCGCTGGGCCGGCCGCGAGCGCGTCCGCATCGCCATCGCCGGCGGCGCCGAGGCCTGGCAGCTGGCGCCGCAGATCGCGCAGGCGCAGGTGCCGGTGTTCGTCGACGCGCTGGCCGACCTGCCGGGCAACTTCGACCAGATCGGCGCGACCCTGCGCAACGCGGCGCTGCTGCACGCCGCGGGGGTGGAGGTGAGCTTCACCCAGGACGGCGACGCCTCGCACAACGCACGCAAGGTGCGGCAGCTGGCCGGCAATGCCGTCGCCAACGGCCTGCCCTGGGAAGCCGGCCTGGCGGGGCTGACCCGGGTGCCGGCGCAGGCGCTGGGCGTGGGCGACCGCGTCGGCACCATCGCGCCAGGCCGCAGCGCCGACCTGGTGCTGTGGAGCGGCGACCCGCTGGACGTGATCAACACCGCGCAGCAGGTGTGGCTGGGCGGGCGTGCCATGCCGATGCGTTCGCGCCAGACCGAACTGCGCGACCGCTACCTGCGCGGCACGGGCGAGAGCGGGTTGCCGCCGGCCTATTCGCGCTGACGTCCGGCCACCCGGCCCCTTCCTGTAGGAGCTCCCTTCAGGGGCGACCGCCACGGGTCAGCCGGAGCAGGCAGGTGGTTCCACCGTGGCGGTCGCCCCTGAAGGGAGCTCCTACAAAGGGCGAAACGCGGGAGCGTGGCGGACCATAATGGCGGCGTTCCCTCCAGGAGCCCGCCATGGCGCCACGCTGGTACTTCGACTTCATCTCGCCGTTCTCCTACCTGCACTGGCAGAAGATGCGGCCGCTGGTCGAGGCCGGCCGGGTCGAGGCGGTGCCGATCGTGTTCGGCGCGGTGCTCAATGCGCTGCAGATCCGCGGTCCGGCCGAGATCCCGCGCAAGCGCGAGTTCATCTACCGCCAGGCAGTGTGGCAGGCGCGCCGCGACGGCACCCCGATCGCGTTCCCGCCGGTGCATCCGTTCAATCCGCTGGCCGCGCTGCGGCTGTGCGTGGCCGCCGGCGCCACCGCGGCGGCGATCGACGCGGTCTTCAATGCGATCTGGCGCGAGGGCCGCCTGGCCGACAGCGCCCAGGCGCTGGCCGGCGAAGCCGCGGCGCTGGGGATCGCCGATGCCGCCGCCGCGATCGCCGACCCGGAGGTGAAGAACGCCCTGCGCGCCAACACAGATGCGGCGCTCGCGGCCGGCGTGTTCGGCGTACCGACCCTGGCCATCGGCGAGGACCTGTTCTGGGGCAACGACAGCCATGAACTGATGCTGGCGGTGCTGGACGATCCAGGCCTGCTGCGTGAAGGCCCGCTGGCCGGCGCGGCCACGCTTCCGGCAGGCATCGAACGCCCCCGTTGACGGCGTCCGGCAGTCGCCAGCAGCGCCGTTTTTGCGATAGGGTTCACGCCTCGGGATTGCAAGTCCATACGGTGAGGGCCATATGCGCATTGGAATCGTGGTCGACTCGACCTGCGACCTGCCATCCGGGTACATCGAAAGCCACAACGTGGTGCTGCTGCCGATCACCGTGCGCATCGGCGACGCGGTGCTGGCCGACCACCGCGACGAGGAAGCCACCCTGAGCTTCCTGCACGCGCACGTGGCCGAGCGCGGCCACGAGGCCGAGACCATCCCCTACTCGGTCGAGCAGATCCGCGACCTGTTCCTGGGCAAGCTGGTCGTCGACTACGACCACGTGTTCTGCCTGACCGTGACCAGGAACCGCAGCCCGATCCACGAGCACGCGGTGCAGGCCAGCTTCGCGATCCTCAACGACTACAAGCCGATCCGCCAGGCGGCCGGGCACAACTCGCCGTTCGCGCTGCGGGTGGTCGACAGCCAGAACCTGTTCGCCGCGCAGGGCATCGGCGTGGTGGAGGCGGTGCGCATGCGCGACGCCGGCGAGGGCGTGCAGAAGATCCGCGAGCGGCTGGAGGAACTGGCGCTCAACACCCATGGCTACATGGTGCCGCCGGACCTGTACTACCTGCGCAACCGCGCCCGGACCAAGGGCGACCGCAGCGTGAGCCTGTTCAGCGCCGCGCTGGGCACCGCGCTGGACATCAAGCCGATCCTGCACTGCAACCGCGGCGAGACCGCGCCGGCGGGCAAGATCAAGGGCTTCGACGCCGCGGTGCAGAAGCTGTTCGACTTCACCATCGAGCGCATCCACGCCGGCCTGATGACCCCGACGCTGTGCGTGAGCTACGGCGGCGAACTGGCCGAACTGCGCGCGCTGCCCGGCTACGCGCGCCTGCGCGAGGCCTGCGTGGCCAACAACGTAGAGCTTTTCGAAAGCGTGATGAGCCTGACCGGCATGGTCAACGTCGGCAAGGGCGCGGTGGTCGTGGGCTTCGCCGCGGCGCCGCACAAGTTCGGCTGACCCGCCCGTTGCAGAAGCGGGCATGACCGCGACACCGACGCCGGCGGCACAGGCGCCGGCCTCATGACTCCCGGCGCCCGTGCGCGCCCATGCCCGCCACGCCTGCTTCGCACGCGTGCTGCTAGATTGCATGCCTCGTCACTGCGGAGTTGCCCCATGCCCGTCCGTTACCAGATCCGCCTGCCCGATCCGGCCCAGGCGCGCGGCGGCGAACCGTCGCTGTCGTTCAGTGCGCACGGCGCCGAGGCCTTCGCCGAACAGCTGCAGGATGCACTGCGCACCACGGCGCTGTTCGAGCGCTGGCGGGCGATGCAGGACGAACCGGACGAGGTCGATCCGGCCCTGGGCGTCACCGATCCTTCCGCCAGCGTCAGCGGCGAGCAGCGCGACCTGTCGATCAACCTGGTCGCGGTGACCGCCATCCCGGGCGACATCCTGCAGCAGCGGCTGCGCTGGCTGGCCGGCAACCGCTGGGAGCTGCGCAACGTCAGCCACGGCTGAAACGATGGCGCCCGTCCCGGTGCTGCTGGCCTGGAGCGGTGGCAAGGACGCGGCCTGGGCGCTGCACGTCCTGCAGGGGCGCGACGACGTCGAAGTCGTCGCCCTGCTCAGCACGATCACCCGCGAGTACGCGCGCGCCTCCATGCAGGGCGTCCGCGAGGACGTGCTGCGCGCGCAGGCGCGCGCGGTCGGCCTGCCGTTGCTGGAGGCCCGCATCCCCGCGCAGTGCGACAACGCCACCTATGACGCGGCGATGGCGGATGCGCTGGCCGAAGCGGCTGCACGCTGGCCCGGAGTGCACACCGCCGCCTTCGGCGACCTGTTCCTGGCCGACATCCGCGCGTACCGCGAGCAGCGCCTGGCCGCCACCGGCTGGGACCTGCTCACCCCGCTGTTCGGCAGCGACACCACCCGGCTGGCGCGGCGGATGCAGGCCGATGGCCTGCGCGCGCACCTGTGCTGCGTGGATACGCGGCAGCTGGACGCGCGCTTCGCCGGGCACGCCTTCGACGCGGCGCTGCTGGAGGCGCTGCCGGAGGGCGTGGACCCCTGCGGGGAGAACGGCGAGTTCCACACCTGCGTGTGGGACGGGCCGATGTTCGCCGCGCCGCTGGCGCTGCAGCGCGGCGGGACGGTGCTGCGCGACGGCCGCTTCGCCTTCACCGACTTCAGCCTGGCCGCACCCATGCCGCCGTTGTAGGAGCCCCCTTCAGGGGCGACCCGGGGGCGCAGGGATATCCCCGCGTTCAACGCTCGGCTCCGGGAATTCCGCGTTGTGCGCCGTACCTTCCAACGGCCTCGGGTCGCCCCTGAAGGGGGCTCCTACAAGAAAGCGATCGGTCAGGGGTGGTGGCGGCAGCCGTCGTGGTGGGCGTGCGGGGCGATGCCGGCATGCGCCTTCGCCTCGCCATGCAACGCGGCGGCATGGTGGGCGATGTGCTCGCCGATGAAGCTGGCGATGAAGTAGTAGCTGTGGTCGTAGCCCGGGCGCATGCGCAGCTGCAGCGGGTGGCCGGCGGCGACCGCGGCGGCCTGCAGCAGCTGCGGGCGCAGCTGGCCGTCGAGGAATTCGTCGTCGCCGCCCTGGTCGACCAGCAGCGGCAGCTT
>CAZBDE010000032.1:0-19100 GCA_964490415.1 uncultured Pseudoxanthomonas sp.
GCCTGGTCGAGCACAAGAAGGACGTGGTGATCCTGCTCGACTCGATCACCCGCCTGGCGCGTGCCTACAACAACGTCGTGCCGTCTTCCGGCAAGGTGCTGACCGGCGGCGTGGACGCCAACGCCCTGCACCGGCCGAAGCGCTTCTTCGGCGCGGCGCGCAACGTCGAGGAAGGCGGCTCGCTGTCGATTATTGCTACCGCGCTGATCGACACCGGCAGCAAGATGGACGAGGTGATCTACGAGGAGTTCAAGGGCACCGGCAACTCCGAGGTGCACCTGTCGCGGCGCATCTCCGAGAAGCGCGTGTTCCCGGCCATCGACATCAACCGCTCCGGCACCCGCCGCGAGGACCTGCTGATCGAGCCGGAACTGCTGCAGAAGATCTGGATCCTGCGCAAGCTGCTGCACCCGATGGACGAGATCGGGGCGATGGAGTTCATGCTCGACAAGATGAAGAACACCAAGTCCAACGACGAGTTCTTCGCTTCGATGCGGCGCTGAGCCCCCGGTCGCGCAGGAAAAGGAAAGCCCCGCTCGCGCGGGGCTTTCCGCTTTCCGGGGCGAAGGCAGCGGACCGCCTCGCGATCGCCGGGTCCGGGCCGTGGCGCCTCGGGCGTCCTGCAGGCGCTCGATCATCGGCGCCAGCCACTGCGCACGGGCACCCACTTGGGCTGCTCGCGCACCAGGATGCGGTCGCGCACCTGCACCGCGCTGGCGGTGGCCACGGCGCGGCCGGCGGGGCGATGCGCCCGGCCACGCCGGGCGCACTCAGCCGCGGGGTTCGCGCAGGAAGCGGGCCATGGAGACGCCGGGCGGCGGGGCGGCGGGGGCCAGTTCGGCGGCGACGTCGACGAAGCCGCGCATCACCGCGATCTCGCGCGGGCTGCGGTTGAGCGCGTCGCGCAGGTCGGGGTCGGCGCCGGCGCGCAGCAGGCGCTGGACCACGCCACCGAGGCCGTGCAGCGCGGCCAGGTGCAGGGGGCCGAAGCCGCGCGGGTCCTGGACTTCCAGCGAGACGCCTTCGTCGAGCAGGCGTTCCATGCCGGCCAGCACCCCCTTCTCGTCGCAGGCGCTGCCGGGTTCGGCACGGGCGCCGAGCAGCAGCAGCAGCGGGGTGACGCCACCGGCGGCGGGCATGTCCGGCTCGGCACCGGCCAGCAGCAGGGTGTCGATCAGCGCCAGCAGGCGGGCGCGGTCGCGGCCGGTGAAGCCGTAGAGGGCCGCGCAGTGCAGCGGCGCCAGGCCCTGGCCGTCGCCGGCGTCGATGTCGGCGCCGGCGGTGAGCAGGCGGGCGGCGATGTCGGGCAGGCCCAGCGCGCAGGCGAGCATCAGCACGGTGACGCCACCGGGCAGGCGGTATTCGAGGTCGGCGCCGGCGTCGAGCAGGGCGGTGACGATCGCGGTCTGGCGCATGCTCACCGCCGCCGACAGCGGCGTGGCGCCGCTGTGCGCGGCATGCTGCGGATCGGCGCCGCGGGCGAGCAGCAGGTCCACGGCGGCGGCATGGCCGCCACCGGCGGCGCGGAGCAGGCCGGTGCAGCCCTGGCTGTCGACCGCATCGACCGGGAAGCCGAGTTCGAGCAGGCGGCGCACGGCGTCGGCGTCGCCCGCCATGGACGCGGCGACCACGTCGGCGGCGCGCAGCGGGCGCCCGGGCAGCGGCCACACGCGCCAGTCCAGCCAGTCGGCCAGGTCGCGGCGGCCACTCGACAGGGCCACGCCCAGCGGGGTCTGGCCATCGGCGGCGCGCGATTCGGGCGAGGCGCCCTGGGCGACCAGGCGCTTGAGCGCGGACTCGCGGCCCAGCGCGGCGGCCAGGTGCAGCGCGGTCATGCCGTGGCCGTCGCGGACTTCGCGGTCGACGCCGGCGTCGAGCAGGGCGTCGAGCAGGCGCAGCCAGCCCAGGCGCACCGCTAGTGACAACGGCGGATCGCCGGCGGCCGAGGCGGCGAACGGGTCGGCGCCCTGCAGGAACAGGTCGAGGGCGAGCTGTTCGTTGCCACGCGCGGCCTGGTCGCGCTGCGTGCAGGCGGCGAGGAAGCGGGCCAGGCCGCCGGCGCCGGCGGGCGATGCGCCATGGGCCAGCAGCACCTGGATCGCGCCGGCGCCATCGCCGCCGTGGTCGAGCAGCGCGGTCAGCGCGGTTTCGGCGTCCACCACGGCCTCGGCATCGGCGCCGTGGGCCAGCAGCCACTGCGCCCGGTCCGGCTGGGTGCGCAGCGCCGGGTCGTGCAGCAGGCCGCCCAGTTCGGCCGGCGCGCACAGCCGGGCCAGCGCGGCCAGGCCTTCCAGGCGGCCACCCTGCAGGCCGTCGCGCAGCAGCGCCAGCGGCGGGCGTTCGTCGACCGGCTGGTCGGCGGCGGCTTCGGCCACGGCCACCGGCAGCGGATAGGCCGGGTCGAGCGCCGAGACGATGGACCAGCGCCCGGATTCGGCGGCGATGTCGACCGCGCGGCGGCCGGACAGGTCGGGCTGGGCCGGGTCCACGCCCAGTTCCAGCAGGCGCCGGACCAGGGCCAGCGACGCCTGTTCGGCGCCACTGGCCAGGACCAGGGCGTTGCGGCCCTCGGCATCGGTGGCGGCCAGGTCGATCTTCTGCGTGGCCAGCTGTTCGACCACGCCGCCGCGCAGGGCGCGCGCGGCTTCCAGCCACGGGGTGCGGCCCGCGGCATCGCGCGCCTGCGCGTCGGCGCCGGCGGCGAGCAGCGTGGCGACGATGTCGGCATGGCCGGCCAGCGCGGCCTCGTGCAGCGCGGTGCGGGCGTCGCGACCGGGCGTGCCGACCCTGGCCTTGAACTTGAGCAGCAGTTGCACGCCGGCCGGGTCGTCCTCCTCGGTGGCGGCGGCGGCCAGCAGCGCCGGCTGGCCGTCCTCCGGTTCCGGGCGCGCACCGCGTTCGAGCAGGAACCTGGCCAGGCGCCAGTTGCCGCTGGCGCAGGCCACGCCCAGCGGCGAGAAGCCTTCGTGGTTGAGCGCGTCGATCTCGGCGGCGGCGTCGCGCAGCAGCGCGGCCACGCCCGGGTCGGTGCTGCGCGCGGCATGGTGCAGCGGGGTGTTGCCCTCGGCGTCCGCGGCGCGCGGGTCGGCGCCATTGGCGAGCAGGGTCATCACCGCTTCCGGACGGCCGTGCCAGCTGTCGCGGGTGGCGGCCAGCAATGGCGTGGTGCCGCCGCTGTTGAGGTCGACGCCGCGGCTGATCAGCGCGCGCAGCAGGCGCAGGTCGGGCAGCACGGCGGCCAGCGCGGCCAGGCTGCGCTGGTCGCGTTCGCCGGCCGGCGCGGGTGCGTGCGCGTCGGCGCCGGCTTCGAGCAGCTGCAGGGCGCGGTCGACACGGCCGCTGCGCGCGGCGGCATAGAGCTCGCCGGCAAGGTCGCCGGCGGCGGGCAACGGTTCGGCGCCGGCCGGCGGGGCGCTGGCCAGGTCTAGGAAATCCAGCGGCGCGGCCACTTCGGCGGCGACCGCGACGCGCTGCAGGAGCAGGTGCAGGCCCGGCAGCACCGCGGCGAAGGCCAGCGCCAGCGGCCAGCGCAGCGCACCGGCGACCAGCCCCGGCCAGGCCAGCAGCAGCAGGCCGGCCAGCGCCAGCGCCACCGCCGCCGCCGCCGCCAGGCCACGCCAGCTGCCGGCTTCCTGTTGCGGCAGCCGCCGCCACAGCGCACCCGGGCGCCCGCCGCTGCGTTCCAGTGCATGCCACAGCGGCCAGGTCCGCCACAGGCCGAGCAGCACCGCGCTGGCCATCGCGCTCAGGCCCACCGCTGCGCCCAGGCTGCCGCTCTGGCGCAATGCCGACAGCGGCCAGGCCAGCGCCAGCGCCGCCAGCGCCAGGCCCAGCGCCCAGGCGGCCAGCAGCGGCACTGCGTCGCCGACCACGGCTTGCGCGCGCGCGGGCAACGGACGGGTGCCACGCCACCAGGAAATGCCCAGCGCCAGTGCCGCCTGCGCGAACAGGCCGGCCAGCACCGCCATGGCACCGCCGAGGCCGGTCAGCACGGCCAGCAGCACGCCGCTGACCAGCGCCAGCGGCACCGCGCGTGGCAGACGGGCGCGTGGCTCAACCATCGGACGCCTCCGCGGCGCGCCCGTCGGGCGGCGGCGGGAACTGCACATGGAAGCCGTGCGTGCCCAGATTGGCGCGCACCACGTCCGGATCGGACTGGGCCAGGCGCCGGCCCGGGGTCAGGGCCACTTCCAGCACGAAGGCCAGTTCGCCCAGCTGCGCGCGCAGCGGTCCCGGCAGCCTCGCGAAGTCGTCGCGGGCGGCAAGGAACACGAAGGTGTCGGCTTTGCGGAGGCTCTTGTAGACGTAGGCTTGCATGCGCGCGTGCCGCGCCCTGCACGGAGGAATCCGGGGGATTGTGTCGGAAATGCGGCAGGGGCGGAAGCGCGCCGCAAGGGAGGATCGCCGCCGGAAAACGGTTCATCTTCCCCAAGGAGTTGGGAAACGGGGCTGTGGCTATACTCGCCAGCCGCCCGCCGCACACGCCCGCTTCCGCTTGCACAACGTCCTCGCCCCGTCGCGGATCGCGCCGCTCGCCGTCACCGCGTACACCGTGACCACCGCGCTGGGCGCCGGCCTGGAAGCGCAGCGCGTGGCCCTGGCGCAGGCGCGTGGCGGCCTGCGCCGCAACGATTTCGGCGATCCGGCGCTGGACTGCTGGATCGGCCGCGTCGAAGGCCTGGAGCAGGCACCGCTGCCGCCGGCGCTCGCGCGCTGGGAATCGCGCAACCATCGCCTGGCCTGGCTGGCGCTGCAGCAGGACGGCTTCCTCGAGGCCGCCGCCGACGCGGTGCGGCGCCATGGCGCCGCCCGGGTGGCGGTGATCATCGGCACCTCGACGTCCAGCATCGGCGAAACCGAAGCGGCCTACGCGCAAGCGCAGGACGGCCAATTCCCCGAAGCGCAGGCGCGGCTGCACGTGCATACCCCGCATGCACCGGGCGATTTCGTCGCCCGGGCCAGCGGCGCGCGCGGCCCGTGCCTGACCGTGGCCACGGCCTGCTCCTCCAGCGCCAAGGTGTTCGCGCTGGCGGCGCGGATGCTGCAGGCCGGCCTGGCCGAGGCGGCGATCGTCGGCGGCGTGGACACGCTGTGCGGCAGCGTGCTGTACGGCTTCAACGCGCTGCAGCTGGTCTCGCCCGAGCCGTGCCGCCCGTTCGATGCCACGCGCCGCGGGCTTTCGCTGGGCGAGGCCGGCGGCTTCGCCCTGCTCGAACGCGAGGCGGCGGGCCCGGCGCGCGCCTGGCTGCGCGGCTATGGCGAATCCAGCGACGCGCACCACATGTCGGCGCCGCACCCGCAGGGACTGGGCGCGCAGCGGGCGATGCGCGACGCGCTGGCCCGCGCCGGCCTGGCCGCGGAGGCGATCGACTACCTCAACCTGCACGGCACCGCCACGCCGGCAAACGACAGCGTCGAGGCCGCGGCGGTGGCGACGCTGTTCCCCGCCACGCTGCATGCCAGCTCGACCAAGGGCTGGACCGGGCACACCCTGGGCGCGGCCGGGATCGTGGAATCGGGGTTCGCGCTGCTGGCGCTGGAGCACGGCCTGTTGCCGGGCACGCTCAACAGCCGCCGGCCCGACCCGGCCTGCGGTCCGCAGGTGCGTTTCGACACCGTGCACCGGCCGGTCGCGCACGCGATGAACAACGCCTTCGGCTTCGGCGGCAACAACTGCTCGCTGGTGTTCGCCCGCGCATGAGCCTCGGCCTGCCCACCGTGAGCGTCGAAGGCATCGGCCTGTGGGCGGCGCAGGCGCCGTCATGGGCCGGCTACCGCGCGCTGCTGCGCGACGGTACGCCGCCGGAAACGGCCACGCGCCCCGCGCCGGCGCTGCTGCCGCCCAACGAACGCCGTCGCGCGCCGGACACGGTGCTGGTCGCGCTGCAGGCGGCGCAGGCGGCCTGCGCCGATGCCGGGCGCGATCCGGCCAGCCTGCCTTCCGTCTTCGCCTCCACCTACGGCGACCTGGCGATCACCGACCACTTGTGCCGGACCCTGGCGACGTCGCCGCTGGAACTGTCGCCGACGCGTTTCCACAACTCGGTGCACAACGCCGCCGCCGGCTACTGGACCATCGGCACCGGCGCGATGGAACCGGCCACCGCGCTCAGCGCCGGCACGGCGAGCTTCGCCATGGGCCTGCTCGAGGCGCTGGCGCAGCTGCAGGCCGGCGCGGCGGCGGTATTGCTGGTGGGCTACGACGGCCCGTCGCCGGCCATGCTGCGCGAGGTCGCGCCGAGCGAAGGGCTGCTCGGCGGCGCGCTGGTGCTGGCACGCGGCGCGCAGGCTGGACCGCGGCTGGCGCTGCGCCTGGAAGCAGGCGAGGCGCCCCCGCCACCGGCCGGCGTCGCCGACGGCAATGCGATGGCGCCGATGCTGGCGCTGTTCGAGGCGCTGGCGCGCGGCACCGGCACGGCACTGCCGGCGGGTCCGGGCCGCCGCCTGCGCGTGGAGCCGGTGCATGGCTGACCCTGCCGCGCGCCACGGCGAGGTGGCGGTGGTGATCCCTGCGCTGAACGAAGCGCTGCGGATCCGCGACGTGGCCCAGCAGTGCCTGCGCCACTGCCCGTGGGTGATCGTGGTCGACGACGGCTCCGACGACGGCACCGGCGAATGCCTGCGCGACCTGCCGGTCACCGTGCTGCGCCATCCGCAACGGCGCGGCAAGGGCGCGGCCCTGCGCAGCGGCTTCGCCGAAGCGCTGGCGCACGGCGCGCGCGGCGTGCTCACCGTCGACGGCGACGGCCAGCACGATCCCGCCGACCTGCCGCGCCTGCTGCAGGCCGCGGCGCGGCATCCGCGGCACATCGTGATCGGCGCGCGCCTGCGCCATCGCGCCGCGGCGCCGGCGTACCGGCGCATGGCCAACGCCTTCGGCGACTGGGGCGTGGCCTGGGCGGCCGGGTACCGCATCGCCGACACGCAGAGCGGGCAGCGCTACTACCCGGCGGCGGTGATCGCCCTGGACGGGGTGCCCGGCGAGGACTTCGTGTTCGAGGCGCAACTGCTGATTTCCGCCGCGCGCCGGCTTGGCGTGCGCTGCGTGTCGGTGCCGGTGGAGACGCGCTACCGCGGCGACAACGGCGGCCCGCTGCGGCGCAGCCACTTCCGGCCGCTGCGCGACCTGTACCGGATCACTTCGCACGTCGTGCGCCAGGTGCTGCTGCACGGCGACGTGTGGCGCGAGTACGCGCGGGTGCGCGCGCAGGCGCCGCGGATCGATCCCGGTGGCTGAGCGGCCGGTCGTCGGCGCCGATCGTTTCCTGCGCTACCGTGCCGGCGCTGGTATAACGATCCGGTTTCCCATGGGAAGGATGCGATGACCGGGCTGTTGCTCCTGCAGATCGCCGTGATCCTCGTCGCCGCACGGCTGTGCGGGCTGCTGCTGGTGCGCTTCGGCCAGCCGCCGGTGATCGGCGAGATGGCGGCGGGCGTGCTGCTCGGCCCGGTGGTGTTCGGCGCGGCGCTGCCGGACGTGCAGGCGGCGCTGTTCCCGGCCGATTCGCTGCAGGGCCTGTCCGCGCTGTCCACCCTGGGCCTGGTGCTCTTCATGTTCGTGATCGGTGCCGAACTGCGCGCGCCGGGCGGCGCGCGGACCCAGGTGCTGGCGGCCACGCGCGTGGCCGGACTCTCGGCGCTGCTGCCGTTCGGGCTGGCGCTGCTGGTGGCGCCGCTGCTGCATGGGTCGCTGGCGCCGGAAGGCGTGGCCTTCTGGCCGTTCGCGCTGTACCTGGCGGTCGCGCTGTCGGTCACCGCGTTCCCGGTGCTGGCGCGGATCCTCAAGGACCGGCAGCTGCAGCAGACGCCGATCGGCCGGCTGGCGCTGTCGGCCGCGGCACTGCTGGACGTGGGTGCGTGGATCGTGCTGGCGCTGCTGGTGGCGCTCACCGGCGACGGCACCTGGACGACGCTGGTGCGCACGCTGGCCGGGCTCGGACTGCTGCTGGTGCTGGTCTTCGCCGGGCTGCGGCCGCTCTATGCGTGGCTGCTGCGCCGCCACGCCAGCGACGGAAAGGCCTCGGGCACGGTGCTGGCGGCGCTGCTGGTGGGCCTGCTGGCCTGCGCGGCAGCAACCGAATGGCTGCACCTGCACGCGGTGTTCGGCGCCTTCCTGTTCGGCACCTGCCTGCCGCGCGACGACCGCCTGGCCCACAGCCTGGTCGAACGCATCGAGCACCTGGCGCTGGTGCTGCTGATGCCGGTGTTCTTCGCCCTGGCCGGGATGGGCACCACGACCGATGCGCTCACCCTGGGCGGCCTGGGTGCGTTCGCCCTGATCCTGGTGGTGGCGGTGGCCGGCAAGCTGGCCGGCGGCGGGCTCGGCGCGAAGCTGTCCGGGTATTCGACCCGCGACAGCCTGGCGGTGGGTTCGCTGATGAACGCGCGCGGGATGATCGAACTGATCGTGATGAAGGTCGGCCTCGACGCGGGACTGATCGGGCCGGAGATGTTCACCCTGCTCCTGCTGCTGGCGATGACCACCACGCTGATGACCGGGCCGCTGCTGAACCTGCTCGGCCGTGGCGCGCCCCGGGCGGGCGCCGCCGGGCAACCCGCGGTCGGCGCCGGCGACTAGCGCCCGGGCATGGCGCTCAGCCCATGCCGCCGTTGATCCCGATCACCTGGCCGTTGATGTAGCCGGCCGCGTCCGAGCACAGGAACGCGACCAGCGCGGCCACTTCCTCCGGCCGGCCCGCGCGCGCGGCGGGGACGAGTTGCCTGAGCGCCTCGGGCGGGAAGCGGTCGCCGGCCATCGCGCCTTCGATCACGCCCGGCGCCACGACATTCACGGTGATGCCGCGGCTCGCCATCTCCCGGGCCAGCGACTTCGAGGCGCCGTGCAGCGCGGCCTTGGCCGCGGCGTAGTTGGCCTGGCCACGGTTGCCGAGCACGGCGGCCACCGAGGAGATGCTGACGATGCGGCCCCAGCGCGCGCGCGCCATCGGCAGCAGCAGGGGTTGGGTGACGTGGAAGAAGCCGTGCAGGGACACGTCGACCACGCGCCGCCACTGCGCCTGGCTCATGCCGGCCAGCGGCGCGTCGTCGTGGATGCCGGCGTTGTTCACCAGTACGTCGAGCGGGCCCTCGGCCAGCAGCGCCTCCAGCGCGGCGGCGGACGCGGCGCCGTCGACGACGTCGAACGCCACCGCCTGGGCGCTGCCGCCGCCCGAGCGAATCGCCGCGGCGACGGCCTCGGCACGGGCCGGGTTGGCGTGCGCGTGCACGACCACCGACAGGCCGGCCGCGGCCAGCGCCTGGCAGATCGCGCCGCCGATGTCGCCGCTGCCGCCGGTGACCAGTGCGCGACGGGGAGGGGTATGGCTCATGCACGCATTGTAGGCGGCACCCCCGACCGTTGCCCGCCTTTGTAGGAGCTCCCTTCAGGGGCGACCCGAAGGTGTTGGAAGACGCAGCGCACCACGCGGAATTCCCGGAGCGGAGCGTTGAACGCCGTGATATCCGACGCCGTCGGGTCGCCCCTGAAGGGAGCTCCTACAAGGAGGCGGTCGAAAGCTTCACCGTCGCGCGGCCGCTGGCGAGCAGGCGGCCGTCGTGGCGGATGCGGAAGGCGTATTGCTGGCTGGCTTCGCCGACCGCGACGAGTTCGGCCTCGCCCTCCAGCGCGCCGCCCAGGTCGTCGATGCGCTCCACGGCCAGTTCGATCCCGCGCAGCGCCACCAGCACGCCGGCGGCCGCGCGGCCACCCTCCGCGGCGGCCAGCAGGCCGCCGTGCACGGCCATGGCCTGGGCGCCGTACTCGCACAGCGCCAGCGCATGCAGGCGACCGCGCGCGCGCAGCGGGTGCGCCGGACCGGTGTGGTTGCGCGCGCGCAGGCGGATGCACCGCGCATCCCATTCCAGCACTTCGTCCCACAGGCACATCGCACCCTGGTGCGGGACCAGGGCGAGGATGCCGGCGCGGTCGAGCGGCACGCCGCTCACGCGCCCCGCTCCGCGGCGGGCGCACGCGCGATGAGCAGGGCCAGGGCGAAGTTGAACAGCACGCCCAGGGCCACGGTGCCGCCGATCGCGCGCAGCACCGGGATCGAGGACAGTGCCAGCAGGCTGAACACCAGCAGCGTGGTCAGGCTGCATACGATCACCGCATGCAGGGTGCGCAGCTGTGCGTCGCGGTCGTCGCCGGCATGGTCGAAGAACAGCGCGTAGTCCAGGCCCAGGCCCGCGGCCAGGACCAGCGACACCAGGTGGAACAGGTTCAACTCCACGCCCAGGCCGCGCAGCACCGCCAGGATCAGCAGGGTGGACAGGGCCATCGGTGCGAGCACCCGCAGCACCCGCCGCGGCGCGCGCAGGGCCAGCCACACGGTGCCGGCCAGCAGCAGCGCGGCCGCCGCCAGCGCGGCGAGTGCGCGCAGCCGCCATTGCGCGACCAGCGATTCGGAAGCCTGCTTCAGGTCCAGCAGTTGCGCGCCCAGCGGTTCCACCGCCGCCGCCAGCGCCGCCGGATCGTGCAGGCCGGTCAGCGAGACCAGCGCGGTGGCGTGGCCTTCGCCGCGCAACAGGAGGCCGGACACCGCCAGCTCCAGCGGCGTGCCGGCCAGGTCGTCGGCGCCGAGGGGATCGGCGGCGCGCGCGGTGGCCACGTCGTCGACGAACGGGGCGAAGGCGTCGCCGCGGAACGGCAGGTCGGCCAGCGCTTCGTCCAGTGCCTGCCGCAGCGGCGGCGTGTCCGGCAGCGCGGCCTGGCGCGCACGCTGGGTGGCGACGCTGGGCAGGTAACGCGCGGCCAGATCGTAGCCGTCGAGCACGCGCTGCGCCTGCAGCCGCTGCAGCACCGGCGGCAGCCGTTCGGAGGCCTGCAGCACGGCTTCGGCATCGGCGCCGTGCACGGCAAGGAGGTAACGCACGTCGGGCGCGCCCAGTTCGGCGCGCAGTTGCGCATCGCGCTGCAGGTCCGCCGGCGGCACCGGGGTCAACCGCGAGAGGTCGTTCTGCCAGAACGCGCCGGGGCTGAGCGCGATCACGCCCAGCGCCGCCAGCGCCAGCGCGAACAGCGCGATGCGCGGTCGCGGCAGGCGCTCGATGCCGCGCCACAGCCGCGCCAGCCGCGGCGAATGCGCCGGGTCGCGCCGCGCCGGCGTCACCAGCCGCGGCAGCAGCCAGCGCGTGCCCGCCGCGGCCACCGCCAGGCCGGCGATGGTGAACACCGCCAGCTGCTGCAGTCCTTCGACGCCGGAGAACAGGAAGGTCGCATAGGAAATGCAGGTGGCCACCACGCCGGTGGCCAGCGTCGGCCACAGCGCGCGCACCGTGTCGCGCGGCGACTGGCCGGGGCGCAGGTGGCTGAAGAAGTGGATCGGATAATCCTGGGCGACGCCGATGAGGGTGAAGCCGAAGGCGATGGTGATGCCGTGCACGCCGTCGAACAGCAACGCCACCGCGCCCAGCCCGGCCAGTCCGCCGCTGGCCAGCGGCAGCGCGCCGAACAGCGGCATGCTCCAGCGCCGATAGGCCAGGCCGAGCAACAGCAGCAGGCCGAGCGTGTCGGCGGTGCCGATCCAGCGCATCTCGCGCTCGGTGCGGTCGCGGATGGCCACGGCGAAGGCACCGGGGCCGGAGATTTCCAGCCGCGCCGCCGCCGCGTCCGCTGCGGTCCCCGCGAATGCGTCCTCGATCGCCGCGAGTGCCGCCTGCTGCCCGGCGCTGTCGAAACCGGCGGCACGGGTCTGCACCAGCAGCAGCGCCTGCACGCCGGCGCGGTCGAACCACACGCCATGGCGGCGCTCGGGTGCGTTGGCCGGCTGCCACAGTTCGGCCAGGCGCAGCGTCTCCAGGGTCGGATCGGAAGGCAGCAGCGGCTCGACCAGGCCGGCGGCCGGCGAACCCAGGTCCTGCACGCGCTGCTCCAGCTCGTCGCGCAGGAACGCCGCATCCAGCGGCTGCGTGTCCAGGGTCGGCGAAAGCAGGTAGCGGTAGGGACGCAGGTGGGCGGGCACCGCGTCGATGCCGCCATGGTCGCCGTTGGCGGCCAGCACGATCTGCGGCCGTGCGACGAGCGCGGCGCGCAGCGCCTGCGAGCGCGCGGCCAGCACCTCGGGCGGCGCACCGGACAGCGCCAGCAACAGCACGCGCGAACCCGGTCCCTCGCCGAGTTCGTCCACCAGCAGCACCTGCGCCGGCGTGCGCGGCGTGGGCAGGAAGCGGCGCAGGTCCTCTTCCACGCGCAAGCCCCGGCCCAGCGCCCAGGTGGCGATGGCGAGCACCGCCAGCCACGCCAGCAGCAGGAGCAGGCGCGCGCGCGGACGCGCGGTGGCGCTCATCGTGCCGGGTCGCCGTGGCACAGCGCAGCCAGCGCCGCGACGTCGGCCACGCCGGCCGCCGCCGCGGCCGCGTCGCCCATCAGCGTGCGCTGCGGCGGGCCTTTGGCCGGATGGTTTTCCACGCAGCGCAGCTCGGTGCCGTGGCCGTACAGGTCGATGCGCTGCAGCGAGGCGGCCAGGCGCGGATCGCGCGGCAGCAACCGCAGCCGCCACTGTCCGCGCTGGCCACCTGCTTCCACTTCATAGGTCTGCCGCAGCAGTTCGCGGTCGCCGGCCAGCAGCGCGCCGAAGCCGGCCTGCACCGCGGCCAGCTCCGCCGCCTGGCGCAGGGCGATGCGCCGCGGCGCGCGGCCGGTGCGTTCGACCACCGCTTCGCCCGCGGCCAGGGTGGTCGTCTCGGCGTAGGGCGTGCGCACCTCGCGGACCAGGCGGCCATCGGTTTCGCGCCGGTACTCGCCTTCCAGGCGCAGCGGCTGCTTGAGCATGGGCGAGTCGCGCAGTTCGACGAAGCCGGTGCGGCTGGGCGCCGGGCGCGCCACCGCCTGCAGGATCCAGTCGACGTCGGCCGTGGCGGTGCCGTCAGCCGCGGCGGCGCAGGGCGCCATCGCCGCGCACAGCAGGATCGCCAGCCGGGGCCACGCGGTCGGACGGGCGCTCGGTCGGAATTCCATCGGCACGGTCGCTCCAGAAATCGTAGAAGTTGAACCAGTTGCGCGGCGCCTGCCGCGCGTGGTGCTCCAGTCGCCGCGCATAGGCGGCCACCTGCCCGCGCAGCCACCCGCGCCGCGCGCCGCGCGGCGGTGGCGGCCCTTCGACCGCCGGATCGAGGAAGGGTTCGAAATACAGGTCGTAGTGCCGGCCGCCGCGGTACAGGCCGAAGCACAGCAGCACCGGCGCATGCAGCACGGCCACCAGCCGCCAGGGCGTGAGCGGGAAGTCCGCCGGCTGGCCGAGGAACGGCACCGCGGCGGTGTCCTCGTGCGGCTGCGCGCGGTCGACCAGCAGCGCGACCAGCGCGCCGGCCTCCAGCGCCTGCTGGATCTCCAGCGCGATCGCCACGCCGGGCTGGCCGCCGTCGATCACCGCCCGCGCCATGGCCGGGTCGAGCGCGTCGAAGATCCCGGTGAGCACCGGGTTCTGCGCGCGGTCGAGCACGATCCGCACCTGCAGGCCCGGCCGCCGCCGCGACAGTACCCGCAGCGCATCGAAGCTACCCAGGTGCGAGCCGAACAGCAGCGCGCCACGGCCGGCGTCGAGCAACGCCTCCAGCGGCGCCAGTCCATGCACGCGGATGTCGAAGCGCGCGGACTGTCCGCCGAGCAGGTAGATCCGGTCGAGGATGGTCGCGGCGAAGGTATGGATGTGCCGCGCCGCCGCCCACGGGCCGGCGCGGCGGCCCTGCACGCGCGACAGCCACGCCTGCGAGGCGCGCCGCTCCGGGCCGCGCACCAGCAGGAAATACAGGGTGATCGGATACAGGCACAGCCGCGCGAGGCCGCGTCCGCCGTGCCGGGCGATGCCCACGATCAGCGCCAGCGCGGCGCGGGTGCCGCCCTCGGGCCGCCGCTTCCACGACGGTGCGGCCGGCGCCTGCGTTTCAGCCATGCGCCACCCCCGGCCGATCGACCCGCCCGTCTTCGTCCCGTGCATGCACTTCGCCGCGCGCAAGCACGCCTGCGCCGCCGTGGACCTCGAAGCGCCAGCGCGGCGCCGCACCGGACAGCACCACCTCGGCCTCCTGTCCCGGCAGCAGCGGCCGCAGGAATTTCACCTGCGGCAGGTGCAGCGCGCCGAGCGGCCCGTGCCCGGCCTCGATCGCGGCGAGTACCCGTTCGAGCAGGACCACGCCCGGCACCAGCGGTCGACCGGGGAAGTGCCCGTCCAGGCAGGGGTCGTCGCTGGGGATCCGGAAGCGCATCGGGCAAGGATAGTCGGCAACGTCCATCGCCGGGCCGGTGAATCGGCGGTCAGCGCAGCAGGTCGCGCCAGAACGCCGGGCCCAGCGCGGCCATGCGCCGCGCGAACTCGGCGGCGTTGCGGTACGGGCGTTGCGGGAAACGGCGCTTGCGGTACTGGAACTCGGCGAGCATGAAGCCGCCGACCAGGCCGTAGTTGAGCAGGTTGGCGAACCATGACCACGCAGCGTGCGGCACCGCGATCCATGGATCGATGCCGAACGCGTGCAGCACCCCGCCCGGGACGGCCGACAGCGCCAGCGCGGTGTTGGCCAGGGCCAGGAACGCCAGCAGCGCCGCCCAGGCCGCGGTCAGGCGGCGGGCGTAGCCCGGCAGGCCGGCAGGCATCGCCCAGCCGTCCTGCGCATACAGCGCGGTGACGATCCGCTCGACCAGCGGCGTGCGCCCGGCGCGCAGGCTGCGCGCGAACCACCACGCCACCCAGCCGGTGAACAGCACCGGCGGCGCCAGCAGCAGCAGGTCCAGCCACGGCGAACCGGCCGTCCAGGCCGTCCAGGCCAGCAGCAGCGCGAGCAGGCCCAGCGCCCACCAGCGCCGGCGCAGCAACGGGCGCAGCAGCAGCAACAGGGCCAGGTCGGCCAGGGCCAGCGCCGCCCAGGGACCGCCGCGCGTACCGGCCAGGTGGGCGAGGAACGGATACGCCCCCACCAGCAGCAACTGCACCGGCAGGGCCAGCGCGGCGACGCGGTCGCGGCCGGCCGTATCTTCCACGACGCCGGCCTCAGCCGGCGCGCTGCGACTGGACATGCGCCGACAGCGCGCGCAGCGAGGCGAAGATGCGGCGGTTGTCCTCGCCATCGGCGCGCAATTGCACGCCGTAACGCTTGGCCACCGCCAGCGACAGTTCCAGCGCGTCGATCGAGTCCAGCCCCAGGCCGTCGTTGAACAGCGGCGCTTCCGGGTCGATCGCGTGCGGCTCCACGTCCTCCAGGTTCAGGCTCTCGACCAGGAGTTCGGCCAGTTCGCGTTCGGCGTCGGTCTGCTGCGGCATTGCTCGGTTCCGGGCTTGCAAGGCCGGCCACGATCCGGCATCGGCCGCCCGCGCGCAAGTCCGGGACGGGTGAAAGGGCCGCGGGTGCACGCGTTATCATCGCCGGACTCCATCCGCGACCCGTGGCCGCCCCCCGCATGACCCGCACCGATCCGCCGCATCCCCCGACCGCGCCCGCCGCGGCGCGCCCGGAGACGGCGGACGGCACGGCCCCCGGCACGGCCGCCGTGGACACCGGCATGCCGGTCGACGTGCTCGTCATCGGCGGCGGCCCGGCCGGCACCACCGCCGCGACCTTCCTGGCGCGCAAGGGCTGGAAGGTGGTCCTGCTGGAAAAGGACGTCCACCCGCGCTTCCACATCGGCGAGTCGCTGCTGCCGATGAACCTGCCGATCCTCGAACGCCTGGGCGTGCTCGAACAGGTCAGGGCGATCGGCGTGCACAAGCCCGGCGCCGACTTCCCCATGCGCGGCGACCGCGCCAGCGTCAACGTGTTCCGCTTCGATCGCGCGCTCGACCCGAAGTTCGGCTACGCCTACCAGGTGCGGCGCTCGGAGTTCGACGCGCTGCTGTTCGACAACGCGCTGGCCAGCGGCGTGGATGCGCGCCAGCGCACGAGCGTCGAGCGCGTGGATTTCGGTGCCGACGGGCGTCCGGCGCGGGTGCACGCGCGCGACGCCGACGGCAACGCACTGGCCTTCCGCCCGCGTTACCTGGTCGACGCCAGCGGCCGCGACACCTTCCTCGGCAGCCGGCTCAAGCTGAAGAAGAAGAACGCCGCGCACCAGTCGGCGGCGATCTTCAGCCACTTCCGCGGCGTGACCCGGCGCCCGGGCGAGGAAGCCGGCAACATCACCGTCGAGCGCTTCGCCCACGGCTGGATGTGGCTGATCCCGCTGCGCGGGGACGTGATGAGCGTGGGCGCGGTGTGCTTCCCCGAATACCTGAAGACGCGCAGCGGCGACAACGAATCGTTCCTGATGGACACCCTGCGCGACACGCCCTCGGTGTGGACGCGCATGGCCGCTGCCGAACGCATCGCCCCGGTGCACGCCACCGGCAACTATTCCTACACCTGCGAGCGCATGCACGGCCCGGGCTGGGTGATGGCCGGCGACGCCTTCGCCTTCATCGATCCGGTGTTCTCCTCGGGCGTGTACCTGGGCATGAACGGCGGCGAACAGGCGGCCGGCACCGTCGACGCGATCCTGCGCGATCCGTCGCGCGAGGCCGCCGAGCAGCGGGCGATGGACCGGCGCCTGCGCCGCGGCCTGCGCTACTTTTCCTGGTTCATCTACCGCTTCACCACGCCGGTGATGGAGGTGCTGTTCGCCGAGCCGCGCAACCACCTGCAGCTGGAGCAGGCAGTGATCTCGATGCTGGCCGGCGACGTGTTCGACAACAAGGCGGTGCGCTGGCGGCTGCGCGTGTTCCGCGTGGTCTATGCGCTGACCGCGGTGCAGATGGCGCCGCGTGCGCTGGCCGGCTGGCTGCGCCGGCGCCGCCAGATCGGCGAACGCTTCAGCGGCGACACCCTGCAAGGCGGCAACCCGTGAGCCGGCCGCAGCCGTTCGACGCCGATGCCGCCACGCCGGCGCTGGAGTTCTCCTACGCGCCGGCCGGCACGCTGGCGCGGCAGCTGGCCGATCCGCGCGTGCTGGCGGTGTTCGGCTTCGGCGACGCGGCCCCGGCGCTGGACGACCCGCGCTGGCTGCGCGTGCCCCTGCAGCCGCTGGGCGCGTCCGCACCGGTGATCGAGGTCTGGCGCAGCCACGCGCCGGTGGCCAGCGGCCGCGACGGCGCGGTCGCCTGGGCCAGCGACGGGCGCCTGCTGTTCGGCGCGATCGACATCGACGAACCGGCCGCCGGCATCGAGGCCGCCGCCGCCCAGGCCTATACGCGCATCCGCGCCTTCCTCGCCGGCAGCGGCACCCCGCACCTGCTGCGCATCTGGAACTACATGGACGCCATCACCCTGGGCGAAGGCGACGCAGAGCGCTACCGCCGGTTCTGCGTCGGCCGCACCGCCGGCAGCGGCGTGCAGGCCTCGGAGGCGTTGCCGGCGGCCACCGCGATCGGCCGTTGCGACGGCCGCCGCCAGCTGCAGGTGTACTGGCTGGCCGCGCGCGACGCGGGCACGCCGGTGGAGAACCCGCGCCAGGTCAGCGCCTACCGCTACCCGCGCCAGTACGGCCCGCAGTCGCCCAGCTTCGCCCGGGCGATGCTGCCGCCGGCCGGCGCGTCGATGCCGCTGCTGCTGTCGGGCACGGCGGCGATCGTCGGCCATGCCTCGCAGCATTCCGGTTCGGTGCAGGCGCAGGTGGACGAAACCCTGGCCAACCTCGGCAGCCTGATCGACGCGGCGCGCCGCACCGCGCCCGCGCTGCCCGCGACGCTGGGTGCCGGCAGCCTGCTCAAGGTGTACGTGGGCGACCCGGCCGATACGGCGACCATCGCCGCGCGGCTGGACCAGCGGCTGGATCCGGCCGTGCCGCGGCTGCTGCTGCACGCGCAGGTGTGCCGGCGCGAACTGCGGGTCGAGATCGACGGCGTGCACGGGCCGACAGCGGGCTGACGTCCGTCCCCTGCCCCGGCCCGCGGTTCGCGCGGGTGCGGCCGCGCGGACGGCAAGGTATCGCCCGCAACGGTTGCGCCCGACCCGCCCCGCGCGGCGATACTTCCACGCCGCCGTGCGGGAACGGCCGCCGGCGGATGTCCGCACCATTTTCCGCCGCCCGGATCCGGGGAGGGATTCCGATGCACCGATCGCATCTGCTCGCGCTGTCCTTCGTGCTCGCCTGCGCCGCCACCGCACCCGCCAGGGCGGCGGCACCCACGCCCGCCAGCGAGGGCGCGGCCGCGGTCGCCCGCATCGACCCGGCCCGCATCGACCGCGTGCTCGCCGGCCACGTCGACTCCGGCAAGCTGCCAGGCGTGTCGGCGCTGGTCTACCAGGATGGCCGCGAAGCCTACTTCGGCGCCTTCGGCCAGGCCGACCGCGAAGCCGGCCGGCCGATGGCGCGCGACACCCTGGCGCAGATCTTCTCGATGACCAAGCCGGTCACCGGCGTGGCGCTGATGCAGCTGTGGGAGCAGGGGAAATTCCAGCTCGACGACCCGGTGGCGAAGCACCTGCCCGAATTCGCCGGTATCCGCGTCTACGCCGGCACCGACGTACGTGGCCAGCCGCTGCTCGAGGCGCCGGAACGCGCGCCCACCATCCGCGACCTGATGCGCCACACCGCCGGCCTGGTCGAAGGCGGCGGCGCGCAGGGCCCGGTCGGCGCGCTGTACCGCAAGGCCGATCCGGAGAACCTGGACCACAGCCTGGCCGAGGAAGTGCGCCGCATCGCCGGCGTGCCGCTGCTCTACCACCCGGGCACGCGCTGGGTGTACTCGCCGTCGGTGGACGTACAGGCGCGGCTGGTCGAGGTGCTGTCCGGGCAGCCGTTCGACGCCTACCTGCAGCAGCACGTGTTCGATCCGCTGCGGATGCACGACACGCGTTACACGCTGCGCGAGGCCGACCGCCCGCGGATGGCCGCGCTGTACCTGCGCAGCGACGACGGGGCGATGACCCGCGTCCCCGACGCCGAAGCGCTCAAGCTCAACGGCCGCAGGCGCGCGCTCACCCCGGGCGGCTGGGGCCTGGTCTCGAGCCTGGACGACTACATGCGCTTCGCGCGGATGCTGCTCGAAGGCGGCGAACTCGACGGCGTGCGCCTGCTGCAGCCGGCCACGATCCGGCTGATGGCCAGCGACGCGCTGCCCGCGCAGGTCGGCATCAACGACCGTTCCTGGCTGCCGGGCAAGGGCCAGGTCGGCTTCGGCATCGACTTCGCGGTGCGC
>CAZBDE010000033.1:0-19076 GCA_964490415.1 uncultured Pseudoxanthomonas sp.
CGCCCACGGCCGGCACGTCCAGCGCCCAGCCCAGCGCCCGGGCGGTCCCGGCCCCCACCAGCAGGGCCCCGACCAGGCCCGGGCCGGCGGTGTAGGCCACCCCGTCCAGGTCGGCGGTGGTCAGCCCGGCCTCGGCCAGGGTCTGCCGGACCAGCGGCAGCAGCTTGCGCACGTGGTCGCGGCTGGCCAGCTCCGGCACCACCCCGCCGTACTCGGCATGGAGGGCGATCTGGCTGTAGACGGCATGGGCGCGCAGGCCTTCGGACCCGCCCAGGGCCGTGTCGTAGACGGCCACGCCGGTCTCGTCGCAGGAGGTTTCGATACCGAGGACGCGCATCGTTCAGGAAGGAAGCCGGCGGAGGTCGGGGAACACGCCGGGACCGGCTTGCACCGGCCCCGGAGACCCCGCTATCATACGCGGCTCACCGGGCCCGGCCCGGTTATTTGTGCCCCGGAGATTCCATGCCCAGCGTCAAAGTCCGCGAGAACGAGCCCTTCGAGTTCGCGCTGCGTCGTTTCAAGCGCACCTGCGAAAAGGCCGGCGTCCTGGCCGAGACCCGCAAGCGCGAGTTCTACGAAAAGCCGACCCAGGAGCGCAAGCGCAAGGCCGCCGCGGCGGTGAAGCGCCAGATGCGCCGGATGTCGCGCGACGTCACCAAGCGCCAGCGCCTCTACTGAGGCCAGCGCTTGTGGCAGGGGCGCCCGCACGGGCCGCCCCGCCGACGAGGCCACCGAAAAGCCGGCACGCCCACGCGTGACCGGCTTTTTGTGTTTGCGGCCGTTCCCCCCGAAACCGAACCGCAGGAAGTTCCCATGAGCCTGAAGCAGCGACTGACCGACGACATGAAGGCCGCCATGAAGGGCGGCGACAAGGCCTCCCTGGGCGTGATCCGGCTGATCAATGCCGCGATCAAGCAGAAGGAAGTGGACGAGCGCATCGAGCTGGACGATGCCGCGGTGCTGGCGGTGCTCGACAGGATGGTCAAGCAGCGCAAGGACTCGGTGACCCAGTACGAGGCCGCCGCGCGCGAGGACCTGGCCGCGGTGGAGCGCGCGGAGATCGTGGTGATCGAACGCTACCTGCCGGCCAGGCTGGACGAGGCGGCGATCCTGGCCGCGATCGACGCGGCGATTTCGCAGACCGGCGCCAGCAGCCCGGCCGACATGGGCAAGCTGATGGGCGTGCTCAAGCCGCAGCTGGCCGGCCAGGCCGACATGGGCCAGGTCTCGGCGCTGGTGAAGAAGCGCCTGGCGGGCTGAGTCCGGAGCGCTTCCCCGGACGGGCCGCCCTGGCGCGGCCCGCACGCGCCTTGCCCGCCCCGGTACCGCCACCCGCGTGGCCCGGCTTCGGCACAATGCGGCTTCCGCCTGCCCGCCGAAGCCGATGCCCGCCCCCGCCCACATCCACCTGCGCCCGGCCACGCCGGACGACATCCCCCTGATCCTGGCGCTGGTCGCCGAACTGGCCGACTACGAGCGCCTGCCGCATGAAGCGGTGGCCACCGCCGCCGACATGCATGCGGCGCTGTTCGCCGCGCGCCCGGCCGCGGAGGTGGTCATCGCCGAGTGCGACGGCGAGCCGGCCGGTTTCGCCCTGTTCTTCGTTTCGTTCTCGACCTTCCTCGGCAAGCCCGGCCTGTATCTGGAGGACCTGTTCGTGCGCCCGGCCTTCCGTGGCCGGGGCGTCGGCAAGCGCCTGATGGTGCATCTGGCGGGACTGGCGCTGGAACGCGGCTACGGCCGCTTCGAGTGGTCGGTGCTGGACTGGAACATGCCGGCGATCGAGTTCTACCGTCGCCTCGGCGCGCAGCCGATGGACGCCTGGACGGTGCAGCGGGTCAGCGGCGACGCCCTGCGGGCACTGGCCGCGATCGAAGGCTGAGCACGGCCGGTACCCGCGGAGTGCCGCGACCGGCGACAGGACGCGGCCGCCCGCCCCCTCGCCGGTGGGCCCCGCACTCACGCACCGGCCACGCGCGCCGGGCCAAGCTGCGGCCACCGGCGCCGCCCGCGAGGCGCCCGCACCCGCCATGAAGCCGCCTTCGCCCGCCAAGCTGCGCCGCCACCTGGACCGCCTGCAGGAAAGCCTGCCGGCGGCGCTGGTCAAGCGCTTCGTCGAAGCCGACCTGATGACCCAGGCGGCGTCGCTGTCGTTCTACACGCTGCTGTCGCTGGCGCCATTGCTGGTGCTGCTGCTGTGGCTGACCGCATCGCTGTATCCGCCGGCGCAGCAGTCCCTGGTCGCGCAGATCGCGGGCCTGGCCGGAGCCGACGCGGCGGCGGTGGCCGAGACGGTGATCCGCAATGCGGACGCACGGCCGGACGTGGGCTCGCTGGCCGGCTGGTGGAGCCTGTTGCTGCTGTTCGTGGGCTCGACCGTAGTGTTCGCGCAGTTGCAGGGCGCGCTCAACCTGATCTTCCGCACCGATGGCGAGCGCCTGGGCGGAATACTGGCGTGGCTGCGCAAACGGGTGTTCTCGCTGGGCGTGGTGCTGGCGCTGGGGTTCCTGCTGATCGTGTCGATGATCGCGACCACGGTCCTGCAGGTGGCGTTCGCGCGGCTGCCGTCGCTGCTGCCGGCGGTGGGCTATGCGACCACGCTGCTGCTGTACGCGCTGGCCTTCGCTTTCCTGTACCACTACCTGCCGGACCGGCGGGTGGCATGGCGACAGGCGTTCCTGGGTGGAGCGATCACGGCGGTGCTGTTCGCGCTGGGCCGCTACCTGATCGGGCTGTACCTGGCGCAGGCGGCGCCCGGCAGCGCCTACGGTTCGATGGGCGCGCTGGTCCTGCTGCTGCTGTGGATGTACTACGCGGCGGTGGTGTTCTTCGCGGGGGCATTGATCACCGCGGTGATCGACGAGCGGACGCATTCGCGGCTGAAGCTGCAGGCGGCCGGCCTCGCCGATCCCGACACCTTGTAGGAGCTCCCTTCAGGGGCGACCCGAGGCGGCCGGAATGCAGCGGCGATCAACGCCAACGCCCGGAGGGTCCGGGTGGTGCCAGTTGGCGCCTTCCGGTGTCCTCGGGTCGCCCCTGAAGGGAGCTCCTACAAAAGCCGGCGCGCTGGTGCCCGGCCGGGCGGTGTTGCCGGGCCACCGGGAGCAGCCCCCAGATGGCATCCTATTGCGATGGCCCGCCTGTCCGACGCGTTCATCGACGACCTGCTCGCGCGCTCCGACATCGTCGAGGTGGTCGGATCGCGGGTGCCGTTGAAGCGCAAGGGCCGCGAGTACAGCGCGCCGTGCCCGTTCCACGACGAACGCACGCCCTCGTTCTACGTCTCCCCGACCAAGCAGTTCTACCACTGCTTCGGCTGCGGCGCGCACGGCACGTCGATCAGTTTCCTGATGAACTACGACCGCCTCGAGTTCCTCGACGCGGTCGAGGAGCTGGCCCGCCGCGCCGGCATCGAAGTGCCGAAGGAGACCCGGCAGGACAACCAGGACAGCGACCTGCGCGACCAGTACGCCGCGCTGGACGCGGCGGCGAAACTGTTCCAGCGCCAGCTCGCCGACAGCCAGCGCGCGCGCGACTACCTCGATGGCCGCGGCGTGGACGCCGAGAACCGCGCCCGCTTCGGCATCGGCTACGCCGCCGACGGCTATTCCACGCTCAAGGACGCGCTGGGCACGGACGAACGCCGGCTCAAGCTGCTCGAGCGCACCGGCATGCTCTCGAAGAACGAGCGCGGCCACGTCTACGACAAGTTCCGCGACCGGGTCATGTTCCCGATCCACGACCGCCGCGGGCGGGTGATCGCCTTCGGCGGCCGCGTGCTGGACAAGGACGCGAGCCCGAAGTACCTCAATTCGCCCGAGACCGCGCTGTTCCACAAGGGCCGCGAACTGTACGGGCTGTGGCAGGCGCGCCAGGCCAACCAGAAGCTCGAGCGCCTGATCGTGGTCGAGGGCTACATGGACGTGGTCGCGCTGTTCCAGCACGGGGTCAGCCAGGCGGTGGCCACGCTCGGCACCGCCACCACCGCCGACCATGCCGAACTGCTGTTCCGCAACGCGCCGGACGTGTACTTCTGCTTCGACGGCGACGCCGCCGGCCGGCGCGCGGGCTGGCGTGCGGTGGAGTCGGTGCTGCCGCGGATGAAGGATGGGCGCCAGGCCTTCTTCCTGTTCCTGCCCGAGGGCGAGGACCCGGACACGATCGTGCGCAAGGAAGGCGCGGCCGGCTTCGATGCGCGCCTGGCCCAGGCCACGCCGCTGTCGCAGTTCTTCTTCGACGAGATCGGCCGCGACACCAACCGCGGCACGCTCGACGGCCGCGCGCGGCTGGCCGAGCGCGCGCGGCCGCTGCTGGCGCAGCTGCCCGACGGCGCCTTCGCCGACCTGATGCGACAGGAACTGCAGCGGCAGACCGGCGTCGACACCGCCCGCCCTGCACCCGAAGCGCCGCGCCCGCCGCCGCGTGGCGCCGCGCCGGCGCAGAAGCGCAGCCTGGTGCGCAGTGCGATCGCGCTGCTGCTGCAGCAGCCGGCACTGGGCCTGCAGCTGGAACAGCCCTACCGCTTCGCCGAGCTGCGCCAGCCCGGCGTGCCGCTGCTGCTGGAGATCCTCGACGTCGTGAACCAGCGCCCGGAGATCAGCACCGGCGCGCTGCTCGAGCACCTGGCCGGGCACGACCAGGCCGAACCGCTGCGCAAGCTCGCCGCGCAGGCGCTGCCGGGCGAGGAGGCGAGCTGGGCGCACGAGCTGCAGGACGCCACCGCGCAGCTGGAACGGCAGACCCTGCAGCAGCGTATCGACGAGCTGCAGCAGAAGCAGCGCGCGCAGGGCCTCGACGAGACCGACAAGTACGAAATGCGGATGCTGCTGCAGGCACTGGCCGGGCGCGGCTGAGCCGGCGTACCCTGCCGGCAGTCGACCCTTGGCCCAACCGATGCCCGCCACCCTGCGCCGGATCCTGCGCGTCGTTCCGTTGCTCGTCCTGCCTGCAGCGCGCGACTGGGCCGCCAGGCCGGGATGAGGTCGCTGGAAGCGCATGTGATCGAGCAGCTGGACGCGGCGGAAGCACGACCCGCGCATTGACCGATGCCCGCGCGGGCGGCACGGCGTGGCGAGGGCGGTTTCAGTCCAGCGGGACCACGTCCACCGCCTGCCCGGCCTCCTGCCTGCCCAGCGTCTTCACCACGCCGGCGATCGGCGCCACGTCGGCGTAGTCGCGGCCGTAGGCGAGGGTGATGTGGTCGTCGCCGGTGGCGATGCCGTTGGTCGGGTCGAATTCCTGCCAGCCCATCGCCTCGCCGCACCAGGCGCGCACCCAGGCGTGGGTGGCGTCGGCGCCTTCCAGACGCGGTTGGCCCGGCGGCGGGATCGTACGCAGGAAACCGCTGACGTAGCCGGCCGGGATGCCCAGCCCGCGCAGCCCGGCGATCATGATGTGGCTGAAGTCCTGGCACACGCCAGCGCGCATGTCGAACGCCCGCGCCAGCGGCGTGTCGACTTCGGTGGCGTCCGGGTCGTAGGCGAAGTCGTTGCGCAGGCGACGGCCCAGGTGCTGAACCACGCCGAACACGCTGCCGCCCTCGCGCAGGCTCGGCCGGGCGTAGCCGGTGATCCGACCGAGCGGCACGACGCGGTCACTCGGCGGCAGGAAGTGGTACGGCGAATCCGGCGCCAGCGAGCGCACCGCGGCCAGCTCGGCCTGCAGCCCGGCCAGGTCGGGCGCGCGGTCCACGGCGGGCGCCACGCGCCGCACCTCCACCTGCGCCTGCATGCGCACCTCGAAGACGTCGTGAGATGTGCGCAGCGCGACCGCGGTGGTGGGATTGGCGAAGAAATCGGCGAAGTCGCTGCGCTCGTCCGGCGCCGGCGCGATGTCCAGCCGCGCCGAGGCGACGGACTGCACGCCGGCCAGGTCGCGCGGCAGCACCCGCACCAGGTGCCGCGCGTCGGCGACCGGGTGCTGGTAGTCGTAGCTCAGCCGCAGGCGGATGTCGTAGCGCATGCGCTCAGCCGAAGTAGGCCAGCGCGAGCTGGTCGTAGAGCAGGCCGACCTCGTGCGCCAGCGTCTCCAGCGCGGCCGCGTCCAGTTCGCCGGCGTCGCGGATCGACAGTTCGGTGTGCAGCCGCAGCGCCAGCCGCGAGAACGCCGGCAGCGCGGCGCGCTGCTGCTGCGGCAGGTGCTCGAACTGCTCCCTGAGGATCGCCACCTGGTGCAGCACCGCGCGCGGGTTGTCCGCGTCCAGCGCCAGCAGCTCGACCACGCTGGCGGTGCCGGCCTCCACGCCGTAGCGGCTGCGATGGGTCATCGCGCTGTCGCCGATCTCCAGCACCGCCTGCTGCAACCCCGGCGGCGCGTCGTCGCGCACCAGCATCGCCAGCAGCTGCGCGGCGTGGATGCCGCGCTCGATGCGCCGGCCGATCTCGAGGAAGCGCCAGCCGGTACTGCGATACATGTTCTCGTGCAGCAGGCCGGCGAAGCCTGCCAGCTTGCGCAGCAGCACGGTCGCCGCGCGGCTGGCGTCGTCGCCGGAGGCGACCTGGCCGGCGAAGCGGTAGGCGGTGCGCGAGAGGTCGTTCAACGCCGACCAGCCGTCGGGCGAGAAGCGGTCGCGGATCCGCCCGGCACTGACGCTGGCCCCGTCCAGGCAGCGCAGCAGGCCTTCGGGGATCGGGTCGGCCACGTCCGCGCCGAACCGTTCCAGGTCCGCGGCCAGCAGCTCCAGCAGCGGGCCGGCCTGGCTGCCGCTCTCGGCCAGGCGCGCGTGGTAGGCGCGCAGCCGCCGTGCCACCGCTTCGCTGCGCTCGGCATAGCGGCCCAGCCACAGCAGGTTCTCGGCGGCGCGGCTGGGCAATGCCGCGCCCGTCGGCGCGTGCCGGCGCGTGTGCTCGCCCGGCAGCAGGCTCTCCATGGCCACCGGCCGGCCGCTGACCACCCACACGTCGGCGGCCTGGCCGCCGCGCTGCATGGCGATGGCACGGGTGTCGCCATGCGCGCCGACCCGGGCGAAACCGCCTGGCATCACTTCCCAGCCGTGCGCGGTGCGGGCGACGAAGGCACGCAGCACGAACGGGCGCGCCTGCAGGCGGCCGTCGACCCAGGCCGGCGTGGTCGACAGGGTCACCGCCTCCTGCGCCACCCACTGCCCGCCTTCCTCGTGCAGGCGGCGCAGCAGCTGGGTGCGTTCGTCGGGATCCAGCTGCGTGGCCAGCACGGTGGACTGGCCGTCCTCGTAGGGCAGCCGCGTGGAGCCGGCCGGGCCGAGCATCAGCGCATCGAGCCGTTCGACCACGTCCTCGCACACCGCCGGCGCGCCGCACCACCACGTGGCGATGCCGGGCAGCTGCAGGTCGCCACCGGTCAGCGCCTGGCAGATGCCGGGCAGGAACGCCTGCAGCGCGCGCATTTCCAGCAGGCCTGCGCCAAGTCCGTTGACCATCGAGACCTGGCCGCTGCGCAGCGCGCCGACGCTGCCGGGCGTACCGATCCACGAATCGTGGCGCAGTTCCAGCGGGTCGAGGTAGGCCGCGTCCAGTCGCCGCCACAGCACGCTCACCGGCTGCAGGCCGGACACGGTGCGCACGCGCAGCTGGCCGTCGCGCACGGTCAGGTCTTCGCCCTCGAGCAGGAGTACGCCGAGATAGCGTGCGATCCAGGCGTGCTCGTAGTAGGTCTCGTTGTTCTGCCCGGGGGTGAGGATGCCGATCGCGCCGCTGCGGCCGTCGGCCAGGTCGACCAGCGCATCGCGGAAGCGGCGGAAGAATCCGGCCAGGCGATGCACGTGCAGGCCGGCCGGCAGCTCGGGGAAGGCGCGCCGGGTCGCGACCCGGTTCTCCAGGGCGAAGCCGGCGCCCGAGGGCGCCTGGGTGCGGTCGCCCAGCACCCACCAGCGTCCGTCCGGGCCGCGGCCGAGTTCGAACGCGCAGAAGTGCAGGTGGTGGCCGCCGCGCGGGGCGATGCCGACCAGCGGGCGCAGGAACTCGGGATTGCCGGCGACCAGTTCCGGCGGAATCAGGCCCTGCCCGATGAGCGTCTGCGGGCCGTACAGGTCGGCCACCACCTGCTCGAGCAGTTCGGCGCGCTGGACCAGCCCGGCGGCGAGCACGTTCCATTCGTCTTCGGCGATCAGCACCGGCAGCGGCGCCAGCGGCCAGGTGCGCACGTGTTCGCCGGGCTGCGCGTCGTAGGCGCGGTAGTACACGCCGGCGTCCTGCATGTACTGGTAGGCGCGGGCGAAGCGCGCCTCCAGGTCTTCGGCCGGCAGTGCGTCGAGCAGTTCGACGAAACGCCGCCACACCGGCCGCGGCCGGCCATCGGCGTCCAGCAGCTCGTCCCGCGTGCCCGGCACCGCGCGGTAGCACGACGACAGCGTCCGGTCGGCGACGTCTGCGGCAGCGGCGATGGGCGGGACGGCGGCCATGCGTCAGGACACGCGCGCCCGGCGCAGGTCGAGGGTGTGCGGGAATTCCGCGGCGATCGCGGCGCCACGCAGCGGCCATTGCCCCGGCGTGTGGCCATCGGCCTGGATGCGCGCCAGCCGCCGCGCCTGCGCCTCGTTGCCGTTGACCGGGAAAGTCCCGTAGTTGCGGCCGCCCGGATGGGCGACGTGGTACACGCAGCCGCCCAGCGCGCGTCCGCTCCAGCGGTCGTACAGGTCGAACACCAGCGGCGCATCCACCGGCAGCGCCGGATGCAGGCCGTTCGCCGGCTGCCAGGCCTTGTAGCGCACGCCGGCCACGGCCTGGCCGGCGGTTCCGGTGGCGCGCAGCGGCACCTCGTGGCCGTTGCAGGCCAGCGCATGCCGTTGCGGGTTCCAGCCTTCCAGCTTCACCTGCAGCCGCTCCACCGAGGAATCCACGTAGCGCACGGTACCGCCGATCGCGCCCTGCTCGCCCAGCACGTTCCAGGGCTCCAGCGCCTGGCGCAGCTCCAGGTGCGTGTCGCCGTACTGCACCTGGCCGCAGAACGGGAAGCGGAACTCCCGCTGCGCGGCGAACCATTCCGGGCGCACCGGGAACCCGTGCCGGCGCAGATCGTCTAGCACGTCGAGGAAATCGGCCCACACGTAGTGCGGCAGCATGTAGCGGTCGTGCAGCGCGGTGCCCCAGCGCACGCAGGTTCCGTCCAGCGGCGCCTTCCAGCAGCGCGCGACCAGCGCGCGCACCAGCAGCTGCTGGGCCAGGCTCATGCGCGCGTCGGGCGGCATCTCGAAGCCGCGGAATTCCACCAGCCCCAGCCGCCCGGCCGGACCGTCCGGCGAGAACAGCTTGTCGATGCAGATTTCCGCGCGGTGGGTGTTGCCGGTGACGTCGACCAGCAGGTTGCGCAGCAGGCGATCGACCCGCCACGGCAGCGGCGCTTCGCCTTCCTCCGGGCCCGGGATCTGCGCCAGCGCGATCTCCAGCTCGTACAGGCTGTCATGGCGTGCCTCGTCCACGCGCGGCGCCTGCGAGGTCGGGCCGACGAACAGCCCGGAGAACAGGTAGGACATCGACGGATGCCGCTGCCAGTGCAGGACCAGCGACTTGAGCAGGTCCGGCCGGCGCAGGAACGGGCTGTCGCCCGGCGTGGCGCCGCCGACCACCACGTGGTTGCCGCCGCCGGTGCCGGTGTGGCGACCGTCGATCATGAACTTGTCGGCGCCCAGCCGGGTCTGGCGCGCGTCTTCGTAGATCGCGGTGGTGGTGTCCACACACTCGCGCCAGCTCGCCGCCGGGTGGATGTTCACCTCGATCACGCCCGGGTCCGGCGCCACGCGGATGACATCGAGGCGCGGATCGTGCGGCGGCGCGTAGCCTTCGATCCGCAGCGGCAGGCCCAGCTTCGCCGCGGCGCGCTCGGCGGCGGCGACCAGCTCCAGGTAATCCTCCAGCGCCTCCACCGGCGGCATGAACACGCCCAGGTGGCCGTCGCGCGGCTCCACCGACACGGCGGTGCGGACCACGCCCTCGATGTCGCTGATCGCCTGCTCGACGCGTTGCTGCTGCCCGTCTCCGGCGGCGGCGAAGGAGGCGATGGCCTGTTCGTGCGCAGCATCATGCGCGGACGTGGCGACGTCCGCCGTTTCGCCTTCCGGCACGGGGATGCGCGGATGCGTGCGGTCGAAGGACGCCGGCAGCGGCCCGCGCGCGACCGACGGGTCCACCGGCACCACGTAGGGATAATCGACCGGCCGCACGTGCGGCAGCGAGCCCAGCGGCAGCCGGTAGCCCACCGGCGAATCGCCCGGCACCAGGAACAGCCTGCCGCGGCGCGTCTTCCACTTCTCGCTGCGCCAGCGGCTGGCGGCCAGGTGCTGCGAGTTCCAGCGCTGCACCGGCAGCACGTAGCCCGAAGGTTCGGTCAGGCCACGCTCGAACACGTGCGCCATGCGCGCGCGCGCTTCCGGATCCTGCAGTTCGGAGTTGGCCGGATCGACGTTGCCGGGCAGGTTGCCTTCCTTGAGCAGCCATTCGGCCGGGTCCTCGAACGCCGGCGCCACGTAGTCCGCGCCCAGGCCCAGGTCGTCGGCGATGGCCGACAGCAGCAGGCGCGCATCCTCGGCGCCGGCCGGGTGCTCCGCGCCCTCGCGCGCGACCAGCGCCTCGTCGCGCCACACCGGCACGCCGTCCTTGCGCCAGTACAGCGAGAACGTCCAGCGCGGCAGCGATTCGCCCGGATACCACTTGCCCTGGCCGTGGTGGAGGAAGCCGCCGGGCGCAAAGCGCTCGCGCAGCCGGCGCACCAGCGCATCGGCCAGCGCGCGCTTGGTCGGGCCGACCGCCTCGGTGTTCCATTCCGGCGCCTCGAAATCGTCGATCGAGACGAAGGTCGGTTCGCCACCCATGGTCAGGCGCACGTCCTGCTCGCGCAGCGCGCGGTCCACCGCCTCGCCCAGCGCATCCAGCGCCTGCCACGATTCGTCGGAGAACGGCCAGGTGATGCGCGGATGCTCGGCCACCCGCGTCACTGTCATGTCGAAGGCGAAATCGGTGTGCAGGTTTCCTTCGGCGCTGACCGTGCCGCTGATCGGCGCGGCGTTGCGATAGTGCGGCGCGGCCGCCAGCGGGATGTGGCTCTCGCCGGTGAGCAGGCCCGAGGTCGGGTCCAGCCCGATCCAACCGGCGCCGGGCAGGTAGACCTCCGCCCAGGCGTGCAGGTCGGTGAAGTCGTGGTCGGTGCCGGGTGGGCCATCCAGCGACACCAGGTCCGGCCTGAGCTGGATCAGGTAGCCGGAGACGAAGCGCGCGGCCAGCCCGAGGTGACGCAGCGCCTGCACCAGCAGCCAGGACGAATCGCGGCACGAACCCGAGCCCAGCGCCAGCGTGTCCTCCGGCGCCTGCACGCCCGGCTCCATCCGGATCACGTAGCCCACTTCCGACTGCAACCGCGCGTTGAGCGCGACGACGAAGTCCACCGTGTTGCGCGGCGTGCGGTCGATGCCGCCGAGGAAGGCCTGCAGCCGCGGCCCGGCCGGCTCGGCCTGCAGGTAGATCGCCAGGTCGTCGCGGATCTCCGCCGGGTACTGGAACGGCCACTGCCCGGCTTCCTCCTCGACGAAGAAATCGAACGGGTTGTAGACCGTCATGTCCGCGACCAGGTCGACCTCGATCCGGAACTCGGTGACCGGCTCGGGGAACACGAACCGCGCCAGGAAATTCCCGTACGGATCCTGCTGCAGGTTCACGAAGTGGTTGGACGGGCTGACCTTGAGCGAATGGGCGAGCACCGGCGTGCGCGAATGCGGCGCCGGCCGCAGCCGGATCACCTGCGGCCCGAGGAGCACCGGACGGTCGTAGCGGTAGTGGGTGAGGTGATGGATCGCCGCGTGGATGGCCATGCTGCCCCGGGGTCGCCGGCGTGGGGTACCGGACGCCCCGAGGTTACCCCCTGATCCGGTCCCGGCACAGGGCCATGCTAGGATCCCCGCCCGAAGGGGAGTAGTCCTCCGTGCTGTCGCCGTCATGACGGGCCCCGTGCCCCGGTGCAGCAGCGGATCGCACCGGAATCGACCGGCGCGACCCGTGGACAAGACCTTCGCCGCCCCGCGGCGAAGGTGCGTCCCCACGACGCGCTCGCGCCGTGGCCCCGACCCCTTCCGCCCCCCCCGGCACCCTCGCTTCTACCCGCCCTGAACCCGCCCGCGGGCAGCATGGCCGTGCCGCGCCCTCCCCGACGAGACCTCCATGGAATCCCTCTTCACCCTCGAAATCCTGATGGCCCTGGCCACGCTGACCGCGCTGGAACTGGTGCTGGGCATCGACAACATCATCTTCATCACCATCCTCGCCGGGCGCCTGCCCCCCGAGCAGCGCGACCGCGCACGCCGCCTCGGCATCCTCGGCGCGGCCGTCACCCGCCTGGTCCTGCTGTTCGCCATCGTCTGGATCACCCGCCTGACCTACCCGGTGTTCGAACTGTTCGGCCACCCGTTCTCCTGGCGCGACATGATCCTGATCGGCGGCGGCCTGTTCCTGATCGCCAAGGCCACCCACGAGATCCACCAGAAGATCGAAGGCGCCGGCGGCGAACCCAGCCTCAAGCGCGTGGCCACCTCCTTCGGCGGCGTGATCGCCCAGATCATGGTCCTGGACATCGTGTTCTCGCTGGACTCGATCATCACCGCCGTGGGCATGGTCGACCAGCGCTGGGTGATGGTCACCGCCATCGTGGTCTCGATCGCCTTCATGCTCGCCTTCGCCGGCCCGATCGGCCGCTTCGTCGAAGAACACCCGACGGTGAAGGTGCTGGCCCTGAGCTTCCTGCTGATGATCGGCCTGGTCCTGATCGCCGACGGCTTCGGCCAGCACATCCCGAAGGGCTACGTGTACGCCGCGATGGCCTTCTCGGTCTTCGTCGAGTTCATCAACCTGTGGATCCGCCGGCGCGAACTGAAGGCGACCGCAGCGGCAAAGGACGCCGGCGGAAGCTGACGGCGCCTCGCGCACCGCACCCGAAGACACAAACCTCGAAGCCCCCGAAGGCCGTCGTCGCAGGGGGATATGGTCCAAGTGGCACATGGATGTGCCACGGCCCCGAGTAAAGACAGGATGTCGTCCCGAGGGGTGGGCCATATCCCCCTGCGACGGCGGACTCCCTCCGGAGCCGGCGCCCCCTTGCCTTTGCCGTTGCCTTTAGCCTTTGCCTTTGCTCAGGAAAACAGCAACGGCAACCAGTGATCCACCAGCAGGAACGCGAACAGCGCCATCAGGTACACGATCGAATAGTTGAACACCCGCATCGCGAAGAACTCGTCCGGCGGATCCAGCAACCGCCACGCGTACCACAGGAACACACTGCCCAGCACCAGCGCCCCGCCCAGGTAGAAGAACCCGCTCATCCCGAACACCACCGGCAGGATGCTCACCTGCAACAGCAGCACCGTGTAGAACAGGATCTGCCAGCGCGTATAGGTGACCCCATGCGTCACCGGCAGCATCGGGATCAGCGCCCGCGCATAGTCCTCGCGCCTGAAGATCGCCAGCGCCCAGAAATGCGGCGGCGTCCACACGAAGATGATCAGCACCAGCAGCAGCGCGTACTGCCAGTCCCACGGCCCGTCCATGTTGGTGACCGCCGCCCAGCCCAGCAGCGGCGGCGCCGCGCCGGCCACGCCCCCGATCACGATGTTCTGCGGCGTGGCGCGCTTGAGCCAGCCGGTGTAGATCACCGCGTAGCCGATCAGCGAAGCGAAGGTCAGCAACGCGGTGACGGTGTTCACCCGCAGCACCAGCACCGCCATCGAGGCCACGCCCAGGACCAGGGCGAACACCAGCACCTGCACCGGGCGCAATGCGCCGGTGGCCAGCGGCCGGTGCGAGGTCCGCACCATGACCTTGTCGATGCGCTGGTCGATCAGGTGGTTGATCGCCGCCGCCGAAGACGCCGCCAGCCAGATGCCGAGCAGGCCGAACACGCTCTCCTGCAACGGCGGCAACCCCGGCACCGCCAGGAACATGCCCACCAGCGCGGTGAACACCAGCAGCGCGACCACGCGCGGCTTGGTCAGCTCCAGGTACTGCCGCCAGGCGGGGATCGTGGCCATGCGGCTCATTCCAGCGACCCGGGCCGCTTCAGCCGCGCCAGCAGGGTCACCAGCACGAACAGCAGCAGCACCGCGCCGGCGTTGTGCAGCACCGCCACCGGCAGCGGCAGCGCCAGCTTGACGTTGAGCACGCCCAGCGTGGCCTGCGCCAGCACGCCCAGCGCCAGCACGATGCCCCAGCCGCGCATGCCCGGGATGCGGAACAGCCGCGCGACCATCGCCAGCAGGTACGCCACCACCACCAGCGCCATCATCCGGTGCGCCATCTGGATCGCGATCCGCGACGCGCCGTCGAGCACGCCGCCTTCGTAGTCCACGCCGATGCCGCGCCAGAGCACGAAGCCCTCGCGGAAATCGCCCGGCGGCCACCACTGGCCCACGCACTTCGGGAAATCCAGGTAGTGGTGCTGCGCCGTGGTCCAGCCGCCGCCACCGCAGGCCAGCGCCGCGTAGTTGGCGCTGGTCCAGCCGCCCAGCGCGATCTGGATGCCCAGCAGCACCAGGCCCAGGATCAGCCAGCGCCGGTGCCTGCGCGCATCGCCCAGCTGGATCGGCAGGTGGGTGGCGCGCCAGGCCATCCACAGCAGCAGCGAGAAGGTGAGCAGGCCGCCGAGCAGGTGGCCCATGACGATGACCGGCTTGAGCAGCAGGGTCACCGTCCACTTGCCCAGCAGCGCCTGGAACACGATCACCGCCAGGGTCAGCACCGCCGCCCGCGCCAGGTCGGTGTTGGACCAGCGCAGCGCGGCCAGCAGCAGGATCGCCTCGCCCGCGCCAGCCAGGGCGAAGGCCAGGCCGATGTGGCCGTACATGTAGGCGGGAATCGCGCCGGCGACCAGCAGCGAGGCGCCGACGATCCGGGCGATGCCGTACGGCCGCCGGCGCGCCGCCATCAGCGCGAGCACCAGCACCAGCACGCCCAGCGACGCGGCCAGGTGGCGGTGCACCTGCTCGCGCCAGGCCTTGGTCGTGTCGAACGTGCGGATCCCGCTGGCCGCATGCTCCGCGGCGTCCTGCGGCGCCGACGGCCAGGTCGCGCGGCCGTAGCAGGTCGGCCAGTCCGGGCAGCTCAGGCCGGCGTCGGACAGGCGCACGAACGCGCCGAACACCACCACGCAGGCGGTCAGGATCACCGCCAGCCAGGCGATGCGGTGGAAATGGCGGGCCAGCACGGGCCGGACGGTGGCATTCATCGGCGCGGCGTCCTCACTTCAGTTTCAGCAACCGGGCGACATCGGTGCGCAGCCCGGACGGATCGGCGTGCGGCGGGTAGCGCAGGATCACGAAGCCGTTGGGATCGATCACGAACAGCGGGATGCCGGCCGGGTCGTCGTTGCGCGGCAGCGCCGCGCGCAGCGCCGCGTCGTCGCGCAGCTCGCGCAGTTCGGGCAGCGCCGGGGCGCCGGCCGGCAGCGGTCCCAGCCACAGGATCTCGACCTTGCCGGCATTGTGGCCGAACAGCCGCCAGACCTTGTCCAGCTCGGCCAGCAGCCGCGCGCACTCGGCGCCGCACTGCGGCGGCGGGGCAACCACGATCCGCCACGTGCGCGCGGCCGGATCCCACGCGTAGGCGCTTCCGTCGGCCAGCGCCAGCGGTACCTCGCGCAGGTCCGCCGGCGGCTGCAGCAGCTCGCCGTGGTTCTTCAGGCCCGCGGGCATCCAGCCGCTCAGGCGCAGCAGCCCGGCACCAAGGGCGGAGCCGAAGAACAGGACGAACAGGGCGATCAGCATCAGCCGTCCGCGGCGGGTGCGGGCGGCATCGGGGGCGGTTTCGGTCATGGGCGCGATTTTCGCATGGCTGGCGCGTTGCACGGGCGCGACGGGCGTTTTCCGGGGAATTCAGCGGCGGCGGCGGCCACGCAGGGTCAGCAGCGCGGCGATGGCCAGCACCGCCAGGCCCAGCGCGAACCACTGCACCGCATAACCGAGATGCCGCTCGGGCGGCAGCGTGTTCGGCAGCAGCTCCAGGTCGCGCGCGTAGCCCAGCGGCAGGTCCGGATCCAGGCGCAGCACGCGCGGCGCCAGCGACGGCAGGGACAGCGCGGCGGCGACGGCGGCCGGATCCAGCGCCACCACCAGCAGGGTGCCATCCGCCTGCGTGGCGACCGCCGGCGCGGCCAGGCCGGCCGAGGGCGGCGGCAGCAACAGCCCGGACACCTGCTCCGCCGCGGGCAGCGCCACTGCCGGCAGTTGGCGGTCGCCCGGCAGCGGCAACCAGCCCAGCTCCACCAGCAGCGGCAGGGCGGCCGCTTCCGCGGGCTGGAACACCCGGTAGGCGCGCACGCCCGGGCGGCCGTCGCGGTTCTGGTTGTCCAGCAGCACGGCCGGCAGCGGCGCGAAGCGGCCGCCGCCGGCGGCCCAGTCATAGCCGCGCGCTCGCGCCGGATCGGCGGCCAGCGCCAGCGGGCGCCCCACGCGTCCCTCCAGCACCCGTGCCGAGGCGTCGAGCTGGGCCTGCTTGGCATGCATGCGCTGCAACTGCCACAACCCCAGCGACGCGCAGGCCACGGCCACGGCCAGCGCCAGCAGCCAGCCGGCCCACAGCGGCAGGCGCCGGCGGCCCCCTGCACCGCTCACGACGCCGCTCCCGGGGCCTGCGATAATCCCGCGCACCGCAACTCCCGCCGCACCGAGGCCACCGCCGTGAACGATTCGCTCAAGACCCTGATCGTGGTGGCGTTCCTGCTGGTCATCCTCTGGAACCTCGGCTCGGCCCTGTACTACCTGCTGGTCGACCGCGGCCAGAGCAAGCGCACGGTCAACGCGCTCACCCGCCGCATCGGCCTGTCGCTGGCGCTGATCCTGCTGGTCATCCTCGGCATCTGGACCGGCGTGATCCAGCCGCACGGCGTCGGCCACTGAGCCTCGCGCCGGGGCCGCTCCCGGCCCCCGAAACGACAGGGACGCCCGGAGGCGTCCCTGTCGGCACGTCGTCCGGGCCCGCCGCGCTTACAGCACGTAGACGAACAGGAACAGCGCCAGCCACACCACGTCGACGAAGTGCCAGTACCACGCGGCCGCTTCGAAGGCGAAATGGTTCTCCGGGGTGAAATGGCCCTTGAGCGTGCGCAGCCACATCACCCCCAGCATGATCGTGCCCAGCAGCACGTGCGCGCCGTGGAAGCCGGTGAGCATGAAGAAGGTCGAGCCGTAGATGCCCGAACCCAGGGTCAGGTTCAGTTCCCGGTAGGCGTGGATGTATTCCTCGGCCTGGAAGAACAGGAACGCCAGGCCCAGCACCACGGTCAGGCCCAGCCACAGCAGCACCTGGCCCCTGGCATTCGCCTTGAGCGCATGGTGGGCGATGGTCAGGGTCACGCCGGAGGTGAGCAGGATCAGGGTGTTGGCCAGCGGCAGGCCCCAGGCCGGGATGGTCTGGAACTGGCCGCCCACCTGGCCCGGGCCGGCGGTCGGCCAGGCGGCGGTGTAGCCGTCCCACAGCAGGGCGTTGGTCATCACCCCGTCGCCCTCGCCGCCCAGCCACGGCAGCGCGAAGTGGCGCGCATAGAACAGCGCGCCGAAGAACGCGGCGAAGAACATCACCTCGGAGAAGATGAACCAGATCATCCCCATCCGGAACGAGACGTCGACCTGGCGGTTGTAGTGCCCGGCCAGCGACTCGCGCACCACCTCGCTGAACCAGTAGAACAGCACCGCGAGCATCGCCGCCACGCCGGTGAAAAACATCCACTTGCCCCAGCCGAAACCGGTGAGCCAGCTGGCCACGCCGAACATCATCGTGAACAGCGCGACCGAAGCCATGATCGGCGCCTTGCTGTGCGTCGGTACGAAGTATTGGTCCGCGTTCGGTTGGGCCATGGCGTGTGGTTCCGTTGCTGGTCAGGGCGCCGAATGCGGCGCATTGGAGGCCTGTGCCACGCCCAGTCGCGCGGTCAGGTCCTCGTTCTTGAAGAAAGTGTAGGACAGGGTGATGGTCTTCACGTCGTCCGGCAGGTCGGCGTCGACGATGAAGCGCACCGGCATGTCGCGCGTCTCGCCCGGCTGCAGGGTCTGCGCGGTGAAGCAGAAGCACTCGGTCTTGGTGAAGTAGCCCGAGGCCCGCGCCGGCGCCACCGAGGGCGTGGCGCTGCCGACGATGGCGCGGTCGCCGTCGTTGCGGGCGAAGTACATCGCCTCGTTGAGCTCGCCGGGCACCACCTGCATGGTCAGCTGTTCCGGCTCGAAGGCCCAGGGCAGCTTCGAGTTCACGCCGCCGTCGAACTGCACGGTGACCGTGCGCGCCTTGCGCGCCTCGCCGGCGACCGCGCCCGCGCGCGCCTGGCCGGTGCCGCCCTCCAGGCGGATGCCGAACACCTTCTCGCAGGCGATCCGGTACAGCGGCACCAGCGAGAAGGTGAACGCGAACGCGGCCAGCGCCACGCCGACCAGCTTCAGCCAGCCCGCGCCGCGCTTCGCCGCCGCATCGCGCCCGCCTGGAGCCGCCGCGCTCATGCGTTCAGCACCCCCGAGAGGATGAAGGCCACGTAGATCGCCAGCGCGATCGCGCCCACGATCCAGGCCGTGCGCACCACGCCCTTGCGGCGCTTCGCGGTGTCCTGGTTGTCGGTGGGTGCGGTCACATTGCTTTCCTGTTGAATCCCCGCACATGGATGTGCGGGCTCTTGCGAGGGACTCGCATCAATGACTGACGTCGTCATGCGCCAGGTCGCCCGGCTTCAGCACCGGCGGCACCGAGAACGTGTGGTGCGGCGCCGGCGACGGCACGGTCCATTCCAGGCCGCGCGCCGATTCCCAGGCGCGCGCCTCGGCCCTGGCGCCGTTGCGCAGCGAGTGCCACAGGATCGCGGCCATCATGAACGGGGTCACGAACATGCCGAACGCGCCGATCGAGCTGACCAGGTTCCAGTCGGCGAACACCACGTTGTAGTCCGGGATGCGGCGCGGCATGCCGGCCAGGCCGAGGAAGTGCTGCGGGAAGAACAGCAGGTTGACGAACACCATGGTCCACCAGAAGTGGAACTTGGCCGCCGTCTCGTTGTACATCCGCCCGCTCCACTTCGGCCACCAGTAGTACACCGCGGCGATCAGGCCGAACACCGCACCGGTGACCAGCACGTAGTGGAAGTGCGCGACC
>CAZBDE010000034.1:0-18780 GCA_964490415.1 uncultured Pseudoxanthomonas sp.
AGGCGCTGTTCGTCCTCACCGCGGTGGACGCGGGAACCCGCGCGGGCCGCTTCATGCTGCAGGACCTGCTGGGCAATTTCGTGCCGGCGCTGCGCCGGACCGACTCCTGGGGCCCCAACGTGATCGGCACCGCCGGCTGCGTGGCGTTGTGGGGCTACTTCCTGTACCAGGGCGTGGTCGACCCGCTGGGCGGCATCAATACGCTGTGGCCGCTGTTCGGCATCGCCAACCAGATGCTGGCCGGCCTCGCGCTGATGCTGTGCACGGTGGTGCTGTTCAAGATGAAGCGCGACCGCTACGCCTGGGTCACGATCGTGCCGACGCTGTGGCTGCTGGTCTGCACGACCTACGCGGGCCTGATCAAGATCTTCGACGGCAACCCGGCGATCGGCTTCGTCGCGCAGGCGAGGCGGTACCAGGGCGCGATCGCCGACGGGCAGCTGCTGGGCACGGCCAAGACCATGGGCCAGATGCAGCAGGTGATGGTCAACAGCTACATCAATGCGGGCCTGACGCTGCTGTTCCTGCTGGTGGTGTTCAGCGTGCTGGTGTATGCGGTCAAGGCGATCCTCAAGGCCCGCCGCAGCGCCGGACGCACCGATCGCGAGACCCCGTTCGTCGCCCTCGGCGACGAGCAGGTCAAGGCCTGGTTGTAGGCCGCGATGGGCACCCATCTGGTTCCGCTGGAACACTTCGCCACACACAAGCGTGTGTGGCGGAGGCTGGTGCAGACCGCGCGCCTGTGCTGCGGCATCCCGGACTACGACAACTACGTCCGGCACATCCTGGAGAAGCATCCGGACCGCGAGCCGATGGACTACAAGACGTTCTTCCGGGAACGCCAGGAGGCGCGCTTCGGCGGACGCAACGGGTTCCGCTGCTGTTGAGGGCCTATGGCCCGGCCGAAGCGCCGGGCATGCTGTTTGTAGGAGCTCCCTTCAGGGGCGACCCGAGGCCGTTCGAAGGCGCCGCGTTCAACGCGCGGCCTCCGGACCGGTCGCCTTGAACGCGGCTGCGGTCCGGTCGCGTCGGGTCGCCCCTGAAGGGAGCTCCTGCAAAAGAGCCGCACAGAAGAGCCGCAAAGGACGGCGCTACTGGCCGGCCATCATCCTCAGCACCTGGCCCAGGCCGTAGGCGATCAGCGTGCCGGTGGCGTAGCCCACGGTGCCCAGCAGCACGCCGACCGGCGCCAGGCTCGGGTGGAACGCGGCGGCCACCACCGGCGCCGATGCGGCCGCGCCGATGTTGCCCTGCGAACCGACCGCGAAGTAGAACAGCGGCGCTTTCACCAGCTTGGCCGCGGCCCAGATCACCAGGATGTGGACCAGCATCCAGATCACGCCGATGGCCAGCAGTTCCGGCCGCCCGGCCAGCTTCATGAAGTCCATCTGCATGCCGATGCAGGCGATCAGGAAGTACAGGAACACGGTGCCCAGCTTCGAAGCACCGGCGCTTTCGAGCTTGCGCACGCGGGTGAAGCTCAGCCCGAGGCCTGCCGCCGTGGACAGCACCACCACCCAGACGAAGGCCGAGTCGAGGCTGAACTGCGAGGCCGATTCCACGTTCGCGCCGAACCAGGCCGCCAGCGGCGCGGCGATGGCATGGGCCAGGCCGACGGTGCCGAAGGCCAGGCCGATGATCACCATCAGGTCGGTGAGCGTGGGGATGCGCGCGTTGGCCGCCTCGTAGGCGGCGATGCGCTCCTTCATCTCGTCCAGCGCGCGGGTGTCGGCGCCGCTGCGCGCGTCGATCTTGCCGGCACGGCCGGCGAGGAACAGCAGCGTCGCCATCCAGGTGCTGGCGATGGCCACGTCGACCACCGCGAACTGGCCGAACAGGGTGGCATCGACCCCGTACACCTCGCGGATCGCGACCATGTTGGCGCCGCCGCCGATCCAGCTGCCCGACAGCGCCGCCATGCCCTTCCAGGTGTCGCCGGCCACCGCCGGCGGGTAGATCCATTCCATCAGCTGGAACGAAATGATCGCGCCGAGCACGATGCCCAGGGTGCCGGCGCAGAACACGAACAGCAGCTTCGGCCCGAGCTTGAGGATGCCCTTCAGGTCCACCGACAGGGTCAGCAGCACCAGCGCCGCCGGCAGCAGCACGCGGCTGGCGACCGGGTTGTACAGCGCGCTGTTCTCGCCGTCGATCAGGCCGACGGTGTTGTACAGCGCCGGCACGAAGTAGCACAGCAGCAGCGCCGGCACCCAGGCGAAGAACTTCCTCCAGAACGGCGTGGGACCGCTGGCGAGCCAGAAGATCAGGCCCAGCGTGGCGGCGATCAGCCCGAACAGGACGATGTCGTTCTGGATCAGCGCGCTGGACGGTGCGGTGGCTTCGATCGCCATCGGCGATGTCTCCTGGAAGTCGGGAAAAACGATGGCCGGCTTGGTGCCGGCCATCGTGCGGTGCTTACTGGCCGATGTGCTGCTTCAGCCAGGCGTTGACCGTGTCGTGCCAGAGCACGCTGTTGGCCGGCTTGAGCACCCAGTGGTTCTCGTCCGGGAAGTACAGCAGCTTCGATTCGATGCCGGCGCGCTGCAGCGCGGTGAACGCCGACAGGCTCTGGTCGAGCGGCACGCGGAAGTCGTTCTGCCCGGCGACCACCAGCATCGGCGTCTTCCACTGCGCGATGTGCCTGGCCGGGTTGTACTGCTCGTACCCCTCGGGATTGGCCGCCACGGTGCCGCCGAACTCCCATTCGGTGAACCACAGCTCCTCGGTCACCACGCCCATCGAGCGGGTGTCGAACACGCCGTTGTGGGTGACCAGGCACTTGAACGGCGCGCGGCCGTCGGCCTCGAACCAGTTGCCGGCGATCCAGTTGGTCATGTAGCCGCCGTAGCTGGCGCCGAGCGCGCAGGCCTTGTCGCCGTCGAGGAACGGATACTGCTGCTGCGCCGCCGCCCAGCCCTTCTGCAGGTCCTCCAGCGGCTTGCTGCCCCAGTGGCCGCTGATCGCGTCGGTGAAGGCCTGGCCGTAGCCGGTCGAGCCGTGGAAGTCGATCATCACCACCGCGTAGCCTTGGCCGGCGTAGGTCTGCGGGTTCCAGCGGTAGCTCCAGCCGTCGCCGAAGCTGCCCTGCGGGCCACCGTGGATCAGGAACGCGACCGGATAGCGCCTGCCTTCCTCGTAGTTCCACGGCTTGACCACGTAGCCGTGCACGGTCTCGCCGTTCCAGCCGGCGAAGGTGAACTGCTCGTAGCCGCCGAAGGCCACGTCCGGCAGCGACTCGCCTGTGGACGGGGTGATCGCGCGCTGCGCCTGCGGGTCGGCCAGCGGGGCGGTGAACAGCTGGTCGCCGCTGCCGAGCGTGTTGCGGGTGAAGACCAGGGTGTCGCCGGCGATGTCGAACGAGGAGATGGTGCCCTCGCCGACCACGCGCTGCACCTTGCCGCTGGCGATGTCGATCGCGAACAGCGGATGCTGGCCGGTGTCCTGCGCGCTGGTGTAGAGCGTGCGGCCGTCGGCCGACAGGACGATGCCGTCGGCGCTGCGGTCCCAGTCCGCGGCGACCTCGCGGGTGGCGCCGGTGGCCAGGTCGCGCGCCATCAGCGCGAAGCGGTCGGCCTCGAAGCCCGGGCGCTTCATCGCGCGGTAGTACAGCGTGCCGCCGTCGGCGCTGAACACCGGGCCGGTGTCCCAGGCCGGGTTGCCGGCGGTGAGGTTCTCCAGCGGCTGGCCGTCGCGGTAGCGGAACAGGTCGAAGTTGGTCGACCACGGCTCCTGCCGGTCGGCGCGGCGCATCGCGAACACGATGGACGTGCCGTCCGGCGACCAGGTGTACTCGTCGTTGCCGCCGAACGGCCGCGACGGCACGTTGCCCGGCACGCCGTCGCCGGCGCCGATCCGCACGCTCGCCGGCTGGGTCTTGCCGGTCGCCGGCGTGGTCACGAACAGCTGGCTCAGGCGGCCGTCGGACCAGGTGTCCCAGTGGCGCACGAACAGCTGCTCGTGGAGCACGCCGCTGGCCTTGGCCTGCTTGCGCTCCTCCAGCGTGCGCACGGTGCAGGCGAGGTCCTGGCCGCACTCGGGGAACACGTCCAGGCTCACCGCCAGGCGGCTGCCGTCCGGCGAGACCTTGAAGCTGCCCACGTCCAGCGCGAAGAAGGTCAGCTGCACCGGCGCACCGCCGCTGGCGGCGACCGAATACACCTGTTGGGTGCCGGACTTGCCGCTGAGGAAGTACACCGAACCGCCGTCGGCCGAGAACGCCGGCGAATTCACGCTCCAGCCTGCCGGAGTGAGCCGCTTCGGCGGCGCCAGGTCGCGGGTGCGCAGGTCGCGGGCCCACAGCGAAGTGCTGGCCTTGCCCGGGTCGTCGGCGCCGCTGCCGCCGAGCATTTCGCGCCTGGCGAAAACCACGCGGCTGCCATCCGGGGCCAGCAGCGGCGAGGACACGCGGTCCAGCCGCTGCAGGTCGCGCACGTCGAAACCGCGTGCGGCATCGGCCGGCGCGGCATGCATGCCAGCGGCGGCGGCCACCGCCAGCGACAGGATCAGGGAACGGGACAGGGAAACGGATGTCATCCGGGGCTCCGGCACGGGCAAACCCCGGATGTTAGGCGCTGGCCGGCGGCGGGCGCAAAGGCGGAAGGTCATGCCGTCCGCCCGCGCACGCCGCGGCGCGGACGTTCAGCCCGCTTCGCCAGGCTGGCGGCGGGTCGATATCCGGTACAGCAGCCAGCCGACGCCGGCCAGCACGGCCAGGCCCAGCCATTGCCCCGCGGCACCGCCCGGGACCAGGCCCTCGGGCAGGGCCAGCACGTCGGCACGCTCGGTCACCACGATCGGGATGGCGATCGCGATGCCCATCAGCGCCTCGCCGGTGATCAGGCCGGCCGCGTACAGCGTGCCCGGGCGGTGGATGCGGTCGCGCGCAGCCTCGTCGCCGTCGCGCAGGCCGTGGAAGCGTTCGACGAAGTGCGCGATCAGGCCGCCGAGGAAGATCGGCACCATCAGCTCCAGCGGCAGGTAGATGCCGATCGCCGCGGCCAGCACCGGCACCCGGAAGCTCGAACCGCGCGCCTTGAGCCATTCGTCCAGGGCCACGATCAGCGCGCCGACCCCCGCGCCGGCGCCGATCATGCCCCAGGGCAGGTCGCCGCCGAACAGGCCGCGCGCCACCGCCGCCATCAGCGTGGCCTGCGGCGCGGACAGCGAATTCGGGTGCTCGGCCGTCGGCGCGCCGATGCCATAGGCGTGCGCCAGCAGGTTCAGCACCGGCGCCATGACCAGCGCGCAGGAGAACGCGCCGATGCCCAGCATCAGCTGCTGCTTCCACGGCGTGGCCCCGACCAGGTAGCCGGCCTTGAGGTCCTGCAGGTTGTCGCCGCCGACCGCCGCCGCGCAGCACACCACCGCGCCGATCATGATCGCGGCGACCGCGCCGATCGGCGAATCGCGCCCGAGCAGCAGCATCAGCACCACCGAGGCGAACAGGATGGTGGCGATGGTGATGCCCGAAACCGGGTTGTTCGAGGACCCCACCAGGCCGGCCAGGTAGGCCGACACCGACACGAACAGGAAGCCGGCCACGATCATGATCAGCGTCATCAGCAGGCTGATGCCCCAGATGCCGACGATGGCGTGGTACAGCAGCCACAGCGGCACCACGAACGCGACCAGCGCCACCAGCATCCACTTCATCGGCAGGTCGCGATCGGTCTCGGCCACGGGGCCGCCGCTGCCCTTGCGCGCGGCGGCGAAACCGCTGCGGATGCCGGACACCAGCGACTTGCGCAGCGAGAACAGCGTCCACACGCCGCCGGTGAGCATCGCGCCCACGCCCAGGTAGCGGATCTGCGCCGACCAGATGCCGAATGCCGCGTCCTCCGCGCTGGCCCCGGCCAGGGCCACCGACAGCACCGGGTCGCCGGCCAGGAAGAAGGCGTGGTACAGCGGGATGGCGATGTGCCAGGACAGGATGCTGCCGGACACCACGACGATGCCGATGTTCAGGCCCACGATATAACCCACGCCCAGCAGCGCCGGCGACAGGTTGGTGCCCAGGTAGCCCAGGTACTTGCCGATGAAGGTGGCGCCGGCGGCGGTGTCGGGGATCGCACGCAGGCCGCTGGTGGCGGCCAGCTTGACCAGCGCGCCGATGGCGCCGGCCAGGGCCAGGATCTTCAGGCCCGGGCCCGGGTTCTCGCCGGCCTTGAGCACCTCGGCGGCGGCCTTGCCCTCGGGGAACGGCAGCGGATCCTCGACGATCATGGTGCGCCGCAGCGGCACCGAGAACAGCACGCCGAGCAGGCCGCCGAGGCCGGCGATGCCCAGCACCCACCAGTACTTGAAGTCCGGCCAGTAGCCCATGATCACCAGCGCCGGGATGGTGAAGATCACGCCGGCGGCGATCGAGGAACCGGCCGAGGCGCCGGTCTGGACGATGTTGTTCTCCAGGATCGTGCCGCCGCCGAGCAGGCGCAGCACGCCCATCGACACCACCGCCGCCGGGATCGCGGTGGCGATGGTCATGCCGGCGAACAGGCCCAGGTAGGCGTTGGCCGCGGCCAGGATCACGGCCAGGATCACGGCCAGCACGACCGCGCGGAAAGTGAGCTGCGGAACTGCGGTGCCGCTCATCGGGACATCCCCCTGTTGCAGAAGCCGGACACGCTATCGGCCGCGGCGGGGCAAGTCCAGCCCCGCCGTGGCGCTGCATGCGTACGCGCCCCGGTGGCGGGGCGCCACCACGCAACCCGCGGCGCGCGGACACCCGCCCGTGGCCAGGCAGGGCAGCTCAGGGAGCGGCGGCGATTTCCGCGACCACCCGGCGCAGCCCTTCGCGCCAGTCCGGCAATGTCACGCCGAAATCGCGGCGCAGGCCGGCGGTGTCCAGGCACGAGTACGACGGCCGCTTCGCCGGCGTCGGATAGTCGGCGGTGGCGATCGGCAGCACGCGCGGCGCCTTCGGCAGCAGGCCGGCCATCACTGCCTCGGCGAAGATCGCCTCGGCGAAACCGTGCCAGGTGGTCTGCCCTTCGGCGACCAGGTGCCAGGTACCGGCGTCCGGTGCCTGGCCGGCCAGCGCCTTCGACAGCGCGAGGACGGTGACGTCGGCGATCAGCGCGGCCGCGGTCGGCGTCCCGGCCTGGTCGGCGACCACGCGCAGTTCCTCGCGCTCGGTGCCCACCCGCAGCATCGTGCGCAGGAAGTTGTGGCCGTGCGCGGCATAGACCCACGCGGTACGGAAGACCATGCCACGGCCGCCGGCGGCGCGTATCGCCGCCTCGCCCGCCAGCTTGCTGGCGCCGTACACGCCCAGCGGCGCGGTCGGGTCGTCCTCGCGGTAGGGGCGCGTGCCCTGGCCGTCGAAGACGTAGTCGGTCGAATAGTGGACCAGCGGGATCGCGGCCTCGGCGCAGGCACGGGCCAGCACCCCCGGGGCCTCCGCATTGACCAGGAAGGCGGCGGCGGCATCGCCCTCGGCCTTGTCCACCGCGGTGTAGGCGGCGGCATTGACCACCGCGGCGGGCGCGGTGTCGCGGACCAGCGCAGCCAGCGACGCCGGATCGGAGAGATCGGCCACAACGCCGGCGCCGCCATCGTCCAGGCTCCCGTCGCGGGTGGCGGCCACGACCTCGCCCAGCGGCTGCAGGCTGCGCCGCAGCTCGCGGCCGACCTGGCCGTTGCCGCCGACGACCAGCAGCCTCATGGTGCGTAGACCGGCAACCGCTCCGCGGCGATGTCGGCCAGGAACGGGGCCTTTTCGTCCTTGGCCGAGAGCACCGGCGCGGACAGCGGCCAGTCCACGCCGATCGCGCCGTCGTTCCAGCGGATGCCCGCGTCTGCTTCCTTCACGTACACATCGGTGCACAGGTAGCTGAACACCGCCCGCTCGGACAGCACCGCGAAGCCATGGGCGAAGCCTTCCGGTATCCAGAGCTGGCGCTTGTTCTCCGCGCTGAGGATCACCGCTTCCCAGCGGCCGAAGGTCGGCGAGCCGCGGCGGATGTCCACCGCCACGTCGTAGACCTCGCCTTCCAGCACGCTGACCAGCTTGCCCTGCGGGCGCGGCCACTGGTAATGCAGGCCGCGCAGCACGTCCTTCACCGAAGTGGAGACGTTGCTCTGCACGAACTTCGTCGGCAGCCCGTGGCGGGCGAAGCGCTCGGCGTTCCAGGTCTCGAAGAACACGCCGCGTTCGTCGCCGAACACCGCCGGTTCGATCACCACGCAACCGGGCAATGCGGTCTCGACGACTTTCATCGCACCACTCCCCGCGTCAGCAGGGTCAGCAGGTACTGGCCGTAGCCGTTCTTGGCCAGCGGCTCCGCAAGGGCCTCCAGCTGCGCCGCGTCGATCCAGCCGTTGCCGTAGGCGATCTCCTCCGGGCAGCTGACCTGCAGGCCCTGGCGGTCCTGGATGGTCTGGATGAAGTTGGAGGCCTCGTGCAGCGACTGGTGGGTACCGGTGTCCAGCCAGGCGAAACCGCGGCCCAGCTGCTCCAGGTACAACGCCCCGTCGTCGAGGTAGCACCTGTTAAGGTCGGTGATCTCCAGTTCGCCGCGCGGCGAAGGCTTCAGCCCGGCCGCGTATTCGCTGGCCCGGCCGTCGTAGAAGTACAGGCCGGTGACCGCATAGTTCGAACGTGGCTGCGCCGGCTTCTCCTCGATGCCCACCACCTTGCCGGCCTCGTCGAACTCGGCCACGCCATAGCGCTCCGGGTCGCCGACCCAGTAGCCGAACACCGTCGCGCCCTCGCTGCGCGCGTCGGCGCGCCTGAGCGTGTCGGTCAGGCCGTGGCCGTGGAAGATGTTGTCGCCCAGCACCAGGCAGCTGGGCTGGCCGGCGACGAAATCGCGGCCGATCAGGTAGGCCTGGGCCAGTCCGTCCGGGCTGGGCTGCACCGCGTACTCGATGCGCATGCCCCACTGCGAACCGTCGCCGAGCAGGGCCTGGAACAGGACCTGCTCGTGCGGGGTGTTGATCACCAGCACCTCGCGGATGCCCGCCAGCATCAGCACGCTGAGCGGGTAATAGATCATCGGCTTGTCGTACACCGGCAGCAGCTGCTTGCTGACGCCCTTGGTGATCGGATACAGCCGGGTGCCCGAGCCGCCAGCCAGGATTATGCCTTTACGTGCAGTCATCGCTTTTCCTTGGAACGTCCGCACATGGATGTGCGGGCTTTTGCGAGGGACTCGCCCTTATGCAACCCCGATCCGCTCCAGCCGGTAGCTGCCGTCGAGCACACGGCCGACCCAGTCCTGGTGCTCCAGGTACCAGTCCACGGTGTAGGCGATGCCCTGTTCGAAGGTGTGCTTCGGCTCCCAGCCCAGTTCGTCCTTCAGCTTGGACGCATCGATCGCATAGCGCCGGTCATGGCCCGGGCGGTCGGCCACGTAAGTGACCTGGCTGCTGCGCGGCAGGCCGTCCGCGCGCGGACGGCCTGCCGCGCAGCAGCCAGGTCACTTACGTGGCCGACCGCCCGGGCCATGACCGGCGCTATGCGATCGATGCGTCCAAGCTGAAGGACGAACTGGGCTGGGAGCCGAAGCACACCTTCGAACAGGGCATCGCCTACACCGTGGACTGGTACCTGGAGCACCAGGACTGGGTCGGCCGTGTGCTCGACGGCAGCTACCGGCTGGAGCGGATCGGGGTTGCATAAGGGCGAGTCCCTCGCAAAAGCCCGCACATCCATGTGCGGACGTTCCAAGGAAAAGCGATGACTGCACGTAAAGGCATAATCCTGGCTGGCGGCTCGGGCACCCGGCTGTATCCGATCACCAAGGGCGTCAGCAAGCAGCTGCTGCCGGTGTACGACAAGCCGATGATCTATTACCCGCTCAGCGTGCTGATGCTGGCGGGCATCCGCGAGGTGCTGGTGATCAACACCCCGCACGAGCAGGTCCTGTTCCAGGCCCTGCTCGGCGACGGTTCGCAGTGGGGCATGCGCATCGAGTACGCGGTGCAGCCCAGCCCGGACGGACTGGCCCAGGCCTACCTGATCGGCCGCGATTTCGTCGCCGGCCAGCCCAGCTGCCTGGTGCTGGGCGACAACATCTTCCACGGCCACGGCCTGACCGACACGCTCAGGCGCGCCGACGCGCGCAGCGAGGGCGCGACGGTGTTCGGCTACTGGGTCGGCGACCCGGAGCGCTATGGCGTGGCCGAGTTCGACGAGGCCGGCAAGGTGGTGGGCATCGAGGAGAAGCCGGCGCAGCCACGTTCGAACTATGCGGTCACCGGCCTGTACTTCTACGACGGCCGGGCCAGCGAATACGCGGCCGGGCTGAAGCCTTCGCCGCGCGGCGAACTGGAGATCACCGACCTTAACAGGTGCTACCTCGACGACGGGGCGTTGTACCTGGAGCAGCTGGGCCGCGGTTTCGCCTGGCTGGACACCGGTACCCACCAGTCGCTGCACGAGGCCTCCAACTTCATCCAGACCATCCAGGACCGCCAGGGCCTGCAGGTCAGCTGCCCGGAGGAGATCGCCTACGGCAACGGCTGGATCGACGCGGCGCAGCTGGAGGCCCTTGCGGAGCCGCTGGCCAAGAACGGCTACGGCCAGTACCTGCTGACCCTGCTGACGCGGGGAGTGGTGCGATGAAAGTCGTCGAGACCGCATTGCCCGGTTGCGTGGTGATCGAACCGGCGGTGTTCGGCGACGAACGCGGCGTGTTCTTCGAGACCTGGAACGCCGAGCGCTTCGCCCGCCACGGGCTGCCGACGAAGTTCGTGCAGAGCAACGTCTCCACTTCGGTGAAGGACGTGCTGCGCGGCCTGCATTACCAGTGGCCGCGCCCGCAGGGCAAGCTGGTCAGCGTGCTGGAAGGCGAGGTCTACGACGTGGCGGTGGACATCCGCCGCGGCTCGCCGACCTTCGGCCGCTGGGAAGCGGTGATCCTCAGCGCGGAGAACAAGCGCCAGCTCTGGATACCGGAAGGCTTCGCCCATGGCTTCGCGGTGCTGTCCGAGCGGGCGGTGTTCAGCTACCTGTGCACCGATGTGTACGTGAAGGAAGCAGACGCGGGCATCCGCTGGAACGACGGCGCGATCGGCGTGGACTGGCCGCTGTCCGCGCCGGTGCTCTCGGCCAAGGACGAAAAGGCCCCGTTCCTGGCCGACATCGCCGCGGAGCGGTTGCCGGTCTACGCACCATGAGGCTGCTGGTCGTCGGCGGCAACGGCCAGGTCGGCCGCGAGCTGCGGCGCAGCCTGCAGCCGCTGGGCGAGGTCGTGGCCGCCACCCGCGACGGGAGCCTGGACGATGGCGGCGCCGGCGTTGTGGCCGATCTCTCCGATCCGGCGTCGCTGGCTGCGCTGGTCCGCGACACCGCGCCCGCCGCGGTGGTCAATGCCGCCGCCTACACCGCGGTGGACAAGGCCGAGGGCGATGCCGCCGCCGCCTTCCTGGTCAATGCGGAGGCCCCGGGGGTGCTGGCCCGTGCCTGCGCCGAGGCCGCGATCCCGCTGGTCCACTATTCGACCGACTACGTCTTCGACGGCCAGGGCACGCGCCCCTACCGCGAGGACGACCCGACCGCGCCGCTGGGCGTGTACGGCGCCAGCAAGCTGGCGGGCGAGGCGGCGATACGCGCCGCCGGCGGCCGTGGCATGGTCTTCCGTACCGCGTGGGTCTATGCCGCGCACGGCCACAACTTCCTGCGCACGATGCTGCGGGTGGGCACCGAGCGCGAGGAACTGCGCGTGGTCGCCGACCAGGCCGGGACGCCGACCGCGGCCGCGCTGATCGCCGACGTCACCGTCCTCGCGCTGTCGAAGGCGCTGGCCGGCCAGGCACCGGACGCCGGTACCTGGCACCTGGTCGCCGAAGGGCAGACCACCTGGCACGGTTTCGCCGAGGCGATCTTCGCCGAGGCAGTGATGGCCGGCCTGCTGCCGAAGGCGCCGCGCGTGCTGCCGATCGCCACCGCCGACTATCCGACGCCGGCGAAGCGGCCGTCGTACTCGTGCCTGGACACCGCCGGCCTGCGCCGCGATTTCGGCGTGACATTGCCGGACTGGCGCGAAGGGCTGCGCCGGGTGGTCGCGGAAATCGCCGCCGCTCCCTGAGCTGCCCTGCCTGGCCACGGGCGGGTGTCCGCGCGCCGCGGGTTGCGTGGTGGCGCCCCGCCACCGGGGCGCGTACGCATGCAGCGCCACGGCGGGGCTGGACTTGCCCCGCCGCGGCCGATAGCGTGTCCGGCTTCTGCAACAGGGGGATGTCCCGATGAGCGGCACCGCAGTTCCGCAGCTCACTTTCCGCGCGGTCGTGCTGGCCGTGATCCTGGCCGTGATCCTGGCCGCGGCCAACGCCTACCTGGGCCTGTTCGCCGGCATGACCATCGCCACCGCGATCCCGGCGGCGGTGGTGTCGATGGGCGTGCTGCGCCTGCTCGGCGGCGGCACGATCCTGGAGAACAACATCGTCCAGACCGGCGCCTCGGCCGGTTCCTCGATCGCCGCCGGCGTGATCTTCACCATCCCGGCGCTGGTGATCATGGGCTACTGGCCGGACTTCAAGTACTGGTGGGTGCTGGGCATCGCCGGCCTCGGCGGCCTGCTCGGCGTGCTGTTCTCGGTGCCGCTGCGGCGCACCATGATCGTCGAGGATCCGCTGCCGTTCCCCGAGGGCAAGGCCGCCGCCGAGGTGCTCAAGGCCGGCGAGAACCCGGGCCCGGGCCTGAAGATCCTGGCCCTGGCCGGCGCCATCGGCGCGCTGGTCAAGCTGGCCGCCACCAGCGGCCTGCGTGCGATCCCCGACACCGCCGCCGGCGCCACCTTCATCGGCAAGTACCTGGGCTACCTGGGCACCAACCTGTCGCCGGCGCTGCTGGGCGTGGGTTATATCGTGGGCCTGAACATCGGCATCGTCGTGGTGTCCGGCAGCATCCTGTCCTGGCACATCGCCATCCCGCTGTACCACGCCTTCTTCCTGGCCGGCGACCCGGTGCTGTCGGTGGCCCTGGCCGGGGCCAGCGCGGAGGACGCGGCATTCGGCATCTGGTCGGCGCAGATCCGCTACCTGGGCGTGGGCGCGATGCTCACCGGCGGCGTGTGGACGCTGTTCTCGCTGCGCAAGTCGCTGGTGTCCGGCATCCGCAGCGGTTTCGCCGCCGCGCGCAAGGGCAGCGGCGGCCCCGTGGCCGAGACCGATCGCGACCTGCCGATGAAGTGGATGCTGGTGGCGCTGGTCGCGTTCGTGGTGCCGCTGTGGCTGCTGTACCACGCCATCGTCGGCATCTGGGGCATCAGCCTGCTGATGACGCTGATCATGATCGTGGCCGGCTTCCTGTTCGTGTCGGTGTCGGCCTACCTGGCCGGCCTGGTGGGGTCCTCGAACAACCCGGTTTCGGGCATCACCATCGCCACCATCCTGTTCGCCTCGGTGGTGCTGATGCTGCTGCTCGGGCGCGATTCGCCGATCGGCGCGGTCGCCGCGATCATGATCGGCGCGGTGGTGTGCTGCGCGGCGGCGGTCGGCGGCGACAACCTGCAGGACCTCAAGGCCGGCTACCTGGTCGGGGCCACGCCGTGGAAGCAGCAGCTGATGCTGGGCATCGGCGCGTTCTCCTGCGCGCTGGTCATGGCGCCGGTGCTGAACCTGCTGGCGCACGCCTATGGCATCGGCGCGCCGACGGCCGAGCACCCGAATTCGCTGTCCGCGCCGCAGGCCACGCTGATGGCGGCGGTGGCGCGCGGCCTGTTCGGCGGCGACCTGCCCTGGGGCATGATCGGCGCCGGCGCGGGGGTCGGCGCGCTGATCGTGGCCCTGGACGAATGGCTCAAGGCGCGCGGTTCGAGCTTCCGGGTGCCGGTGCTGGCCGCGGCGATCGGCATCTACCTGCCGCTGGAGCTGATGGTGCCGATCTTCCTCGGCGGCCTGATCGCGCACTTCGTCGAACGCTTCCACGGCCTGCGCGACGGCGACGAGGCTGCGCGCGACCGCATCCACCGCCCGGGCACGCTGTACGCGGCCGGCCTGATCACCGGCGAGGCGCTGATGGGCATCGCGATCGCCATCCCGATCGTGGTGACCGAGCGTGCCGACGTGCTGGCCCTGCCCGAGGGCCTGGTCCCGGGCGGTGCCGCGGGGCAATGGCTGGGCCTGGCCGTGCTGGCCGGCGTCGGCTGGCTGCTGTACCGGATATCGACCCGCCGCCAGCCTGGCGAAGCGGGCTGAACGTCCGCGCCGCGGCGTGCGCGGGCGGACGGCATGACCTTCCGCCTTTGCGCCCGCCGCCGGCCAGCGCCTAACATCCGGGGTTTGCCCGTGCCGGAGCCCCGGATGACATCCGTTTCCCTGTCCCGTTCCCTGATCCTGTCGCTGGCGGTGGCCGCCGCCGCTGGCATGCATGCCGCGCCGGCCGATGCCGCACGCGGTTTCGACGTGCGCGACCTGCAGCGGCTGGACCGCGTGTCCTCGCCGCTGCTGGCCCCGGATGGCAGCCGCGTGGTTTTCGCCAGGCGCGAAATGCTCGGCGGCAGCGGCGCCGACGACCCGGGCAAGGCCAGCACTTCGCTGTGGGCCCGCGACCTGCGCACCCGCGACCTGGCGCCGCCGAAGCGGCTCACTCCGGCAGGCTGGAGCGTGAATTCGCCGGCGTTCTCGGCCGACGGCGGTTCGGTGTACTTCCTCAGCGGCAAGTCCGGCACCCAACAGGTGTATTCGGTCGCCGCCAGCGGCGGTGCGCCGGTGCAGCTGACCTTCTTCGCGCTGGACGTGGGCAGCTTCAAGGTCTCGCCGGACGGCAGCCGCCTGGCGGTGAGCCTGGACGTGTTCCCCGAGTGCGGCCAGGACCTCGCCTGCACCGTGCGCACGCTGGAGGAGCGCAAGCAGGCCAAGGCCAGCGGCGTGCTCCACGAGCAGCTGTTCGTGCGCCACTGGGACACCTGGTCCGACGGCCGCCTGAGCCAGCTGTTCGTGACCACGCCGGCGACCGGCAAGACCCAGCCGGCGAGCGTGCGGATCGGCGCCGGCGACGGCGTGCCGGGCAACGTGCCGTCGCGGCCGTTCGGCGGCAACGACGAGTACACCTGGTCGCCGGACGGCACGTCCATCGTGTTCGCGATGCGCCGCGCCGACCGGCAGGAGCCGTGGTCGACCAACTTCGACCTGTTCCGCTACCGCGACGGCCAGCCGCTGGAGAACCTCACCGCCGGCAACCCGGCCTGGGACACCGGCCCGGTGTTCAGCGCCGACGGCGGCACGCTGTACTACCGCGCGATGAAGCGCCCGGGCTTCGAGGCCGACCGCTTCGCGCTGATGGCGCGCGACCTGGCCACCGGCGCCACCCGCGAGGTCGCCGCGGACTGGGACCGCAGCGCCGACGGCATCGTCCTGTCGGCCGACGGCCGCACGCTCTACACCAGCGCGCAGGACACCGGCCAGCATCCGCTGTTCGCGATCGACATCGCCAGCGGCAAGGTGCAGCGCGTGGTCGGCGAGGGCACCATCTCCTCGTTCGACATCGCCGGCGACACCCTGGTCTTCACCCGCAACACGCTCGGCAGCGGCGACCAGCTGTTCACCGCCCCGCTGGCCGACCCGCAGGCGCAGCGCGCGATCACCCCGTCCACAGGCGAGTCGCTGCCGGACGTGGCCTTCGGCGGCTACGAGCAGTTCACCTTCGCCGGCTGGAACGGCGAGACCGTGCACGGCTACGTGGTCAAGCCGTGGAACTACGAGGAAGGCAGGCGCTATCCGGTCGCGTTCCTGATCCACGGTGGCCCGCAGGGCAGCTTCGGCGACGGCTGGAGCTACCGCTGGAACCCGCAGACCTACGCCGGCCAAGGCTACGCGGTGGTGATGATCGACTTCCACGGCTCGACCGGCTACGGCCAGGCCTTCACCGACGCGATCAGCGGCCACTGGGGCAGCAAGCCGCTGGAGGACCTGCAGAAGGGCTGGGCGGCGGCGCAGCAGCAGTATCCGTTCCTCGACGGCGACAAGGCCTGCGCGCTCGGCGCCAGCTACGGCGGCTACATGACCAACTGGATCGCCGGCAACTGGTTCGAGGCCGACGGCCGCGCGCCGTTCAAGTGCCTGGTCACCCACAACGGCGTGTTCGACACCCGCTCGATGGGCGTGGTGACCGAGGAGCTGTGGTTCACCGAATGGGAGTTCGGCGGCACCGTGGCGGCCAATCCCGAGGGGTACGAGCAGTACAACCCGGCCAGGCACATCGCGCAGTGGAAGACGCCGATGCTGGTGGTCGCCGGGCAGAACGACTTCCGCGTGCCGCTCGACCAGAGCCTGTCGGCGTTCACCGCGCTGCAGCGCGCCGGCATCGAATCGAAGCTGCTGTACTTCCCGGACGAGAACCACTGGGTGCTCAAGCCGGCCAACAGCGTGCTCTGGCACGACACGGTCAACGCCTGGCTGAAGCAGCACATCGGCCAGTAAGCACCGCACGATGGCCGGCACCAAGCCGGCCATCGTTTTTCCCGACTTCCAGGAGACATCGCCGATGGCGATCGAAGCCACCGCACCGTCCAGCGCGCTGATCCAGAACGACATCGTCCTGTTCGGGCTGATCGCCGCCACGCTGGGCCTGATCTTCTGGCTCGCCAGCGGTCCCACGCCGTTCTGGAGGAAGTTCTTCGCCTGGGTGCCGGCGCTGCTGCTGTGCTACTTCGTGCCGGCGCTGTACAACACCGTCGGCCTGATCGACGGCGAGAACAGCGCGCTGTACAACCCGGTCGCCAGCCGCGTGCTGCTGCCGGCGGCGCTGGTGCTGCTGACCCTGTCGGTGGACCTGAAGGGCATCCTCAAGCTCGGGCCGAAGCTGCTGTTCGTGTTCTGCGCCGGCACCCTGGGCATCGTGCTCGGCGCGATCATTTCGTTCCAGCTGATGGAATGGATCTACCCGCCGGCGGTGGCCGGCGACACCTGGAAGGGCATGGCGGCGCTGTCGGGCAGCTGGATCGGCGGCGGCGCCAACATGGTCGCGATCCGCGAGGTGTACGGGGTCGATGCCACCCTGTTCGGCCAGTTCGCGGTGGTCGACGTGGCCATCGCCAGCACCTGGATGGCGACGCTGCTGTTCCTCGCCGGCCGTGCCGGCAAGATCGACGCGCGCAGCGGCGCCGACACCCGCGCGCTGGACGAGATGAAGGAGCGCATCGCCGCCTACGAGGCGGCCAACGCGCGCATCCCCACGCTCACCGACCTGATGGTGATCATCGGCCTGGCCTTCGGCACCGTCGGCCTGGCCCATGCCATCGCCGCGCCGCTGGCGGCCTGGTTCGGCGCGAACGTGGAATCGGCCTCGCAGTTCAGCCTCGACTCGGCCTTCGTCTGGGTGGTGGTGCTGTCCACGGCGGCAGGCCTCGGGCTGAGCTTCACCCGCGTGCGCAAGCTCGAAAGCGCCGGTGCTTCGAAGCTGGGCACCGTGTTCCTGTACTTCCTGATCGCCTGCATCGGCATGCAGATGGACTTCATGAAGCTGGCCGGGCGGCCGGAACTGCTGGCCATCGGCGTGATCTGGATGCTGGTCCACATCCTGGTGATCTGGGCCGCGGCCAAGCTGGTGAAAGCGCCGCTGTTCTACTTCGCGGTCGGTTCGCAGGGCAACATCGGCGCGGCCGCATCGGCGCCGGTGGTGGCCGCCGCGTTCCACCCGAGCCTGGCGCCGGTCGGCGTGCTGCTGGGCACCGTGGGCTACGCCACCGGCACGCTGATCGCCTACGGCCTGGGCCAGGTGCTGAGGATGATGGCCGGCCAGTAGCGCCGTCCTTTGCGGCTCTTCTGTGCGGCTCTTTTGCAGGAGCTCCCTTCAGGGGCGACCCGACGCGACCGGACCGCAGCCGCGTTCAAGGCGACCGGTCCGGAGGCCGCGCGTTGAACGCGGCGCCTTCGAACGGCCTCGGGTCGCCCCTGAAGGGAGCTCCTACAAACAGCATGCCCGGCGCTTCGGCCGGGCCATAGGCCCTCAACAGCAGCGGAACCCGTTGCGTCCGCCGAAGCGCGCCTCCTGGCGTTCCCGGAAGAACGTCTTGTAGTCCATCGGCTCGCGGTCCGGATGCTTCTCCAGGATGTGCCGGACGTAGTTGTCGTAGTCCGGGATGCCGCAGCACAGGCGCGCGGTCTGCACCAGCCTCCGCCACACACGCTTGTGTGTGGCGAAGTGTTCCAGCGGAACCAGATGGGTGCCCATCGCGGCCTACAACCAGGCCTTGACCTGCTCGTCGCCGAGGGCGACGAACGGGGTCTCGCGATCGGTGCGTCCGGCGCTGCGGCGGGCCTTGAGGATCGCCTTGACCGCATACACCAGCACGCTGAACACCACCAGCAGGAACAGCAGCGTCAGGCCCGCATTGATGTAGCTGTTGACCATCACCTGCTGCATCTGGCCCATGGTCTTGGCCGTGCCCAGCAGCTGCCCGTCGGCGATCGCGCCCTGGTACCGCCTCGCCTGCGCGACGAAGCCGATCGCCGGGTTGCCGTCGAAGATCTTGATCAGGCCCGCGTAGGTCGTGCAGACCAGCAGCCACAGCGTCGGCACGATCGTGACCCAGGCGTAGCGGTCGCGCTTCATCTTGAACAGCACCACCGTGCACAGCATCAGCGCGAGGCCGGCCAGCATCTGGTTGGCGATGCCGAACAGCGGCCACAGCGTATTGATGCCGCCCAGCGGGTCGACCACGCCCTGGTACAGGAAGTAGCCCCACAACGCCACGCAGCCGGCGGTGCCGATCACGTTGGGGCCCCAGGAGTCGGTCCGGCGCAGCGCCGGCACGAAATTGCCCAGCAGGTCCTGCAGCATGAAGCGGCCCGCGCGGGTTCCCGCGTCCACCGCGGTGAGGACGAACAGCGCCT
>CAZBDE010000035.1:0-18532 GCA_964490415.1 uncultured Pseudoxanthomonas sp.
GCGGAGAGAGGGGGATTCGAACCCCCGAAGCGCGGTTTAGACGCTTACACACTTTCCAGGCGTGCTCCTTCAACCACTCGGACACCTCTCCGGAACCTGCCGGGAGCCCCGTCGGGGCCCTGTCAGGGCCGCGAATTCTAGCGCCCGCCGGCACTTGCCACAAGCGCGGGCGGGCTCCGGAGCGGGTCGGGCGGCGTGCGTGGCACAATGCCGGTCCCGGTCGAAACGGTCATCCGATGTCCTACCTGGTCCTCGCCCGCAAGTGGCGCCCGAAGCGGTTCTCCGAGCTGGTCGGGCAGGAGCACGTCGTGCGCGCGCTGGGCAATGCCCTGGACACCGGCCGGGTCCACCACGCCTTCCTGTTCACCGGCACCCGGGGCGTCGGCAAGACCACCATCGCCCGGATCTTCGCCAAGTCGCTGAACTGCGAGAAGGGCACCAGCGCCGAGCCCTGCGGCGTGTGCGCGGCGTGCATGGACATCGACGCCGGCCGCTACATCGACCTGCTGGAGATCGACGCGGCCTCCAACACCGGCGTGGACGACGTCCGCGAGGTGATCGAGAACGCGCAGTACATGCCCTCGCGCGGGCAGTACAAGGTCTACCTGATCGACGAAGTGCACATGCTGTCGAAGCAGGCGTTCAATGCGCTGCTCAAGACCCTGGAGGAGCCGCCGGGGCACGTGAAGTTCCTGCTCGCCACCACCGACCCGCAGAAGCTGCCGGTGACGGTGCTGTCGCGGTGCCTGCAGTTCAACCTCAAGCGCCTGGACGAAGGCCAGATCGAAGGCCAGATGACCCGGATCCTGGCCGCCGAGCAGATCGAGGCCGACGCCGGCGCGATCCGCCAGCTGGCGCGCGCGGCCGACGGCAGCCTGCGCGACGGCCTGTCGCTGCTGGACCAGGCCATCGCCTACGCCGGCGGCGCGCTGGGCGAGGACGTGGTGCGGACCATGCTGGGCAGCGTCGACCGCACCCAGGTCGCGGTGCTGCTGGATGCACTGGCCGAGGGCGACGGCGCGAAGCTGCTGGCGACGATCGAGACCCTGGCCGGCTTCGCCCCGGACTGGGGCAACGTGCTCGAGGCGCTGGCCGAGGCGCTGCACCGGATCCAGGTGCAGCAGCTGGTGCCGGGCGCGGCGCGCGAGGACGAAGGCCTGGCCGTGGACGGCTACGCGGCGCGGCTGCGCCCGGAAGTGGTCCAGCTCTGGTACCAGATGGCGGTCACCGGTCGCCGCGACCTGGAACTGGCGCCGGCGCCGCGCGTGGGTTTCGAGATGAGCGTGCTGCGCATGCTGGCGTTCCGGCCCGACGCCGACGCCGGCCCGTTGCCGGCCGCGGGGCAGGGGCAGGGTGCCGCCACCACGCCGCGCGCGGCCGCTCCGGCGCTGGCGTCCGCCGCGGGCGATTCCGGGGTGAAGGCGGCCCGGGTTCCGGGCGCGACGGTGCCTGCGCCGCCGCCCACCCCTGCGCAGGAAGTGCCTCACCCCGCACCGGCGCCCGCGGCTGCATCGCCGTCGCGCCCGTCCGCGGATGCCGACGAATCCACTCCTGCGCGCCGCCCGGCCGCCACCGGTGCGGTCGCGCCCGCGGCCGCCGCGACGCTGGATCCGGGCATCGTGATGCCGCCGCCCGCGGTGCCTGCGTCCACGCCGCGTGTCGCGGCCACGCCTGCAGTGCCGGCGACGCCGCCGGCACCGGCGGATGGCGCGGCCACCGCGCCGCACGACGCCGGCGCCACGATCACCGACGCCGAAGACTGGCTGCAGCGCGTGTCCGCCTGCGACCTCAAGGGCCCGGCGCGCGAACTCGCCGCGCACACCGCCTTCGTCGGCCACGCCGGCGGCGTGTTGACCCTGGCCCTGGCGCCGGGCTTCGAATACCTGAGTACCTCGATGTCCACCGGCGCGCTGTCCAAGGCGCTCGCGGCATCGCTCGGCGCCGCGCCGCGGATCGCCATCCAGGCCGGCCAGGCGCAGGCCGAAACGCTCAACGAGCGCCGCGACCGCGAGCGCGGTTCGCGCCAGAGCGCGGCCGAGGAAACCTTCCTCAACGATCCGGGCGTGAAGCGCCTGATCGAACAGCATGGCGCCCGCGTGGTGCCCGATTCCATCCGACCTTCCGAAGAGAACTGAAATGCGCGGCAATATCGCCCAGCTGATGCAACAGGCGCAGAAGATGCAGGAGAACCTGCAGCGCGCCCAGGAGGAACTGGCCCAGCTCGAAGTCACCGGCAGCGCCGGCGGCGGCATGGTCAGCGTGACCCTCACCGGTACCAAGGAGTGCCGCAAGGTGCGGATCGACCCGTCGGTGCTGTCCGATCCGGAGATGGCCGAAGACCTGGTCGCGGCGGCCTTCAACGACGCCGCCAACAAGGTCGACGCCGAGTCCAAGGCGAAGATGTCCGCCGCCTCGGCCGGCATGCCGCTGCCGCCGGGGATGAAGCTGCCGTTCTGACCCCGCCGCGCATCGCCTTTCCATGAGCTCGCCGCTGCTGGAGCAGCTGATCGAAGCGCTGCGCGTGCTGCCGGGCGTCGGCCGCAAGACCGCCCAGCGCATGGCCTACCACGTGCTTGAGCGCAGCCGCGACGGCGGTCGCCACCTGGCCGAGGTGCTGGCCGAGGCGGTGGAGCGGGTGGGCCACTGCAGCCAGTGCCGCGACTTCAGCGAGAACGAGGTCTGCGCGACCTGCGCCAGCGCCGGCCGCGACCGCCAGCTGCTGTGCGTGGTCGAAACGCCGGCCGACCGCCTGGCGATCGAGACCGCCACCGGCTACCGCGGCCTCTACTACGTGCTGCAGGGCCGGCTCTCGCCGCTGGACGGGATCGGCCCGCGCGAACTGGGCCTGGATGCGCTGTCCGCGCGGCTGCAGGGCGGCGGAGTGGCCGAGCTGATCGTGGCCACCAGCGCGACCGTCGAGGGCGAGGCCACCGCGCATTACCTGGCGCAGCTGGCGCGCCAGCACGGCGCGCGGCCGAGCCGGCTGGCGCAGGGCCTGCCGCTGGGCGGCGAACTGGAATATGTCGACCGCGGCACGCTCTCCCACGCATTCGGCACCCGCGGCGAAATCCCCTTGTAGGAGCCCGCATGAGGGCGACCCGAGGCGCAGTCGAGTGCAGCCGCGTTCAAGGGGGGCTGCCCGGAGGGGCCGCGTTGAATGCGGTGCTTTCCGGCGGGATCGGGTCGCCCCTGAAGGGAGCTCCTACAAGGGGTCGCGATCCGGACTAAGCTTCGGAGTCTGTTCCCAGGAAGGCGGAATCCCCATGAGCGACACCCTCTTCGCCAAGATCATCCGCCGCGAGATCCCGGCCACGATCGTCTACGAGGACCACGACATCCTCGGCTTCAAGGACATCGCGCCGCAGGCGCCGGTGCACGTGCTGTTCGTTCCCAAACACCGGCCGGTTCCGACCCTGGACGACGCCACCGACGCCGACGCCGGACTGCTCGGCCGGCTGATGCTGGCCGCCGCGAAGTACGCGCGCGAAGAAGGCCTTGCCGACGACGGCTACCGGGTGGTGATGAACTGCCGCGGACATGCCGGGCAGACCGTGTTCCACGTGCACCTGCACCTGCTCGCCGGCGCGCCGCTGGGCCGCTTCGGCGTGCCCTGAGCCGGAGGCCGGCGCCGGAAACGGAACGCCGCCCGGAGGCGGCGTTCGTGATTCACGGGTTCGGTGCGATGCCGCCGGCGTCACCCGGCGCGCGTCACCACCAGCCCCAACCCCAGCGCGGGCCCCACGGTCCACCCCACGGGCCCCACGGACCCCAGGGACCCCAGGGGTCCGACACCACGACCCGGACTTCGTCGATCACCGGCCACAGGTAGACCACGTCGGCGGCCATCTGCGGCATGCGGTAGTCGTATTCGCCGATGCGCACGATCTCGCTGTTGCTCTCCACGCGGCCGACGAAGGTGACCTCGCGGCCCGGGGTGAACACCGCCGGATCGTAGAAACCGGTGCGGCAGGCGATGAAGCGGCCCTGGGTGGCGTCGGCGGCCGCGCCGCTCACCGGGCGTCCACTGGTTCCCAGCGGAATGCCGACCACCTGGAAGCAGGTGCGGTCCTGTCCCGGCATCGTCTCCACGATCTGGCCGCCCCAGCGCACGTTGGCGCCGAGCTGCTGGCCGAACGAGGCCTGCCCGGGAGTGACGGGATTGAACGCGCCCTGCAATGGCTCCGGCGTGCTGGCGCAGGCGCCCAGCAGCAGGGCCGCGCTGGCGGCGAGGGCGATGCGGAACGGAACGCGGGCAGACATGGCGGCCTCCGGAAAAGTCAGGGGCGGTGCCGCGCCAGATCGTCCAGCAACCGGCGCATCCCCCCATGCACGCGAGCGTAGCGCGCTTTGACGAAACGGTGGCTGAGTGCGAGCAGGTCCGGCGCCGAGGCCGGGTGCGCGGCGGCGACCCGGCGGGCCCAGACCAGGGCCGGTTCGTGGGTCGCCCGTCCCAGGCCCAGCCGGGCGTAGCGGCGGCCCAGGCGGTGCCAGGCACGCAGCAGCGGGTCGCGTTCGCGTTCGCCGCGCGCCAGCAGCCAGACCATCGCGGCCATGGCCAGTGCGGCGAGGGCGATGAACATCGCCAGCAGCTGTGCCGGTTCCAGGTGCTGCAGTCCCAGCGGCCGCAGCAGGGCCTGCTGGCGCTGGGCGTCGAAGCCCAGCACCAGGTCGTTCCAGCTGCGCCGCATCCAGTCGGTGAGGTTGCCCAGGTTGTCCAGGCGCAGCATGTCCAGCCCGGCCGCGCCGCCGGCCACGGCGCGCTGCTCGAGGGTGTCGTAGATGCGTTCGGGCGCCACCGCCGCGGTCGGATCCACCCGCACCCAGCCGCGGTCCCGCAGCCACACTTCGGTCCAGGCGTGGGCATCCATGCGCCGCACGATCCAGTAGCCGCCACCGAACGGATTGCGGATGCCGCCGGTGTAGCCGGTCACCACGCGGGTGGGGATGCCGGCCGAGCGCATCAGCACGGCGAAGGCCGAGCTGAAGTGTTCACAGAAGCCGGCGCGCTGCTCGAACAGGAATTCGTCCACGGCGTGGCGACCGGGCAGCGGCGTGTCCAGGGTGTAGGCGAAGTCGGCGTTGATCCAGCGCAGCGCGCGGTCGATCACCGCCTGGTCGTCGTCGCCGGCGTCCGCGCGCCACTGCCGGCCCAGCGCGCGGGTCCGCGGGTCGTAGCCTTCCGGCAGTGCGAGCGCGCGCTGGCGCAGCAGCGGGCGCAGTTCCGGGTCGAACACCTCCGGGGCCGCCGACTGCAGCGTCCAGCGGCTGAGCGAGGACAGGGGGCGCAGCGTGCTGAGCGAGAGGTCGTGGCCCATCAGCGCACCCTCGGGGACGGCGGTGGGCAGGTCCAGCGCCGGCAGGTCGCGGCGGTCGCTCGGCTCGATCTCGAGCCGGTAGTTCCAGTGCGTCGCGGCATGGCGCACTTGCGGGCGCGGCAGCGCTTCCAGCCAGCGTGCGCGGGTCCAGGTGCGGCCGTCGTAGTCCAGCAGCACGGGGCCGCGCCAGTACATCTGCTGCACGCGCGGTTCGGCGCCTTCGAACTGGACGCGCATCGCCGGCGCATCGTCGGTCATCAGGTCCAGCCAGGCGCCCGGGCTCATCGTGTCCGACAGCCCGGGGCGCGCGATCGCCCGTTCCGGCACGCCCCACAGCGGCGAACCCAGGCGCGGGAACAGCCAGAACGCGACCAGCGCCAGCGGCAGCCCGATCGCCACCAGCCGCCCCATCGTGCCCAGGCGCTGGCCCAGCGGTGGCGGCGGCACGCCGGCCTCGAGGTCGGCCAGGCGCTGCAGGGTGAGCAGGCCGGCGAGCACGGCGGCGACCGCGCAGACCATCGCCAGCGGCCCCTGGTCGAGCAGGAAGGCGGCGAACGGCGCGAACAGGGCGAAGCCGACCAGGCTGCGCGCGTCGCGCAGGCTGCGCAGTTCGGCGGGCTTGATCGCCAGCATCGCCGCCAGCAGCGCGCAGCCGGTGTCGCGACCGAAACGCGGACCCATCACCGCCAGCACGGCGCCGACCATGGCCAGGGCGAGCAGTGCGCGCAGCCAGCCGGGCACGGCGAGCTTCCACGCCAGCAGCGCCATCGCCGGTGCGGTGACGGCGAAGCCGATCCCCAGCGGCGGCGGCAGGTTGAGCAACAGTGGCAGCAGCGCGAGCGCGGCCGCTGCCAGCGCCCAGGTGCGGCTGCCGGCGTCCAGCAGCACCGGCGCCTGCGGAGTGGCGAGGGTCGCGCTCATTCCCAGGGCAGCAGCGCCAGCGCGCGCAGGCAGGCGTGGTGGTGCTCGGGGCCACGGCCCGGGCCCAGCTCGGGTTGCCCAGGCAGGCGCAGGCGATAGCGGCGGCCGTCGCGTTCGGCCTGGTCGACCCAGGCGGCCAGGCGCGCGATGCGCGGCTCGCGCGGCATGCCGCGCAGCAGGTCCCAGTCGAGCAGGACGTCCTGCTGCTGCGCACGCTCGTATTCGCGCACCACCAGGCTGTCGCGGCGCGCACTGTGCTTCCAGGCGATGGTGCGCGCCGCGTCGCCGGAGCGGTAGGCACGCAGTTGGTGCGGTTCGTCTCCGAGCGGATGCACGCGACTGTGCTGGGCGTCGCTGCCGGTTTCCGGCAGCGGCGGCGGGTTCGCCTCGGCGCGCGGGTAGACCAGCAGCGGCTGCCGCGGCCACAGCCGCGACCAGGCCCGGGCCAGGCCCAGTGGCTGGGTGGTGGACAGGCGGATCCGGCCCGGATGCAGCCAGCCGCGGCGGCGGGTCGGCAGCGGCAGCGACAGCTCGGCGTTGCCATCGTCGCCGCTGCCGGTCCAGCCGATCGCGCCGTCGAGGTCGCCGCGCAGGCCGCGCCGGCGGCGCCCGTCGCGCGTGGACAATGCCAGGCGCAGCCACAGCGTGTCGCCGGCGGCCACCGGTTCGGCCGAGACCATGTCCAGCTGCAGGCCCGACAGCTGCAGGTGCGCGGCGATCAGGCTGGCCAGCCCGGCCGCGCCGAGCAGCAGCGCCAGCATCAGGGCCGGGTTGTTGTTGTAGTTCAGCGCACCCAGCGCCATCGCCGCGACCAGCAGCGCATAGAACAGGCCGAACGGCGACGGCAGCACGTAGATGCGCCGCCGGTCGATGCGCACCGGCAATGCCTCCGGCGCACGCGGGCGCTCGAAGCGTTGCAGCCGCGTGCGCAGCCCGCGCAGGGCGGCGCGCATCAGTCCACCGGCACCGCGTGCAGCACTGCCTTGGCCAGCGCCGCGCCGCTGCCGGCCTCGGCCTCGCCGACCAGGCGGTGGCCGGCGACCGCGATGAACAGTGCCTGCACGTCCTCCGGCAGCACGTGGCCGCGGCCCAGCAGCAGCGCATACGCACGCGCCGCGCGCAGCAGCGCCAGCCCGGCGCGCGGCGACAGCCCGACGCGGATGCCGGGTTGCTGGCGGCTGCGCGCCAGCAGCGCCTGCACGTAGCCGACCAGCGCCTCGCTGGCGTGCACCTGCTCGGCGGCGCGGCGCATGGCCTGCACGTCGCCGTCGGCCAGCACCGGCAGGGTCCGCGCGATCAGTTCGCGGCGGTCGGCGCCGGTGAGCAGGGCGCGCTCGGATTCGGCGTTGGGATAGCCCAGCGAGAAGCGCAGCAGGAAGCGGTCCAGCTGCGAATCCGGCAGCGGGAAGGTGCCCGACAGGTCCACCGGGTTCTGGGTGGCGATGACGAAGAACGGATCGGGCAGCGGATGGGTGGTGCCGTCCACGGTGACCTGCTGCTCGGCCATCGCCTCCAGCAGCGCGCTCTGCGTGCGCGGCGGGGCGCGGTTGATCTCGTCGGCCAGCAGCACCTGGGCGAAGACCGGGCCGGGATGGAACTGGAACTGGCGCGAGGCCGCCTCGTACACCGACACGCCGAGCACGTCGGCCGGCAGCAGGTCGGAGGTGAACTGGATGCGCTGGAAGCCCAGGCCCACCGTCGCCGCCAGCGCATGCGCCAGCGTGGTCTTGCCCAGGCCGGGCAGGTCCTCGATCAGGACGTGGCCGCCGGCGAGGAGGGCGACGAAGGCGAGCCGCACTTCCTGCGGCTTGCCCAGGACCAGGCCATTGACCTGGCGTTGCGCCAGCGCGAGCGATTCGCGCAGGGGGTCGGTTAGGATGGAGTCCAGCTCCGCGGTCCGCGTCATCGTCTTCCTGCACCGTGGGATCGGAAAGGAGTTTAGCGGCAGATGGAGGCGGAACTGCGCGCGCGTCGCGCTTTCATCGCATGCTGGGCCGTGGCCTGCGTGCTCAAGCTGGTGGTCGCCGCGCGGCTGCCGCTGTTCGTCGACGAAGCCTTCTACTGGCAGGAAGGCCGGCACCTGGCGTCGGCGTATTCGGACCTGCCCGGCATGAGCGCGTGGCTGGCGCGGCTGGGCACGGCGCTGGGCGGCGAGCATGCGCTGGCCCTGCGCCTGCCGTTCCTGGTGATGGGCGCGCTGTTGCCGTGGTGGGTGGCGCGGATCGGCAGGCGCTGGTTCGGTGCGATCCACGGCTGGCGCGCCGGCACCGTGGCGGTGCTGCTGCCGTTGCTGGGCACGCTCGGGATCCTGGCGCTGCCGGACGTGCCGATGGCGCTGGCCACGGTGCTGTGCCTGCACGCCGCCGCGCGCCTGCTGCACGAAGTCACGCCGCTGGCGGCGCTGGAACTGGCGCTGGGGCTGGCCCTGGGTGCGTTGAGCCACTACCGCTTCGCCGGCGTGATCGTGGTCGGCGCGGCGGTGGTGCTGTGGCTGCCGCAGGGGCGGCGCCTGCTGCGCGACCCGCGCGTGCTGCTGGCGCTGGCGGTCGGCGCGCTGGCCTGGCTGCCGCTGCTGCTGTGGAACCTGGAGAACGGCGAGGCCGGGCTGCACTTCCAACTGGTCGAACGGCATCCCTGGGCGCTGCATGCCGGCGGGCTGGGCTTCCTCCCGCTGCAGGCACTGCTGGCCACGCCGCTGCTGGGCTGGGCGCTGCTGCAGGCGGCGTGGACGACCGGCTGGAAGCGGCGTCCGGCGCGGCCGCAGTGGCGTTTCCTGGCGCTGTTCGGTTCGATCGTGCTGGCCGGGATCTTCCTGCTGGGCTTCTTCACCGACAGCGAGCGGGTGAGCTTCCACTGGCCGGTGCCGGCGTACCTGGCGCTGGCGCCGGCCGCGGCGATGCTGCTGGACGGCTGGTCGCGGCCGTGGCGGCGGCTGGCGTGGCTGCTGGCCGGAACCGGGCTGCTGGCGGTGCTGGCCTGGCACCTGGCGGTGGCCTCGCCGGCGCTGCGCCAGGACAGCGCCGGCTCCAAGCACTATCCGCGCAACTTCGCCGGCTGGGAGCCGCTCGCGGTGGCCGTGCGCGAGGAACTGGCGGCGATGCCGGCCGGCACGCGGGTGCTGGCCGAAGACTTCAAGGTCGGCGCCGAACTGGGCTTCGCCCTGGGCGAGCCGCGGATCGCGGTGCTGGACCATCCGCTCAACCATGCGCACGGCCGCGCGCCGCAGCTGAAGCTGTGGGGGCTGCAGGCCGACGCCGCGCCCGACGCGCCGACGCTGCTGGTGCTGGCGCCGGGCGACCTGCCGTTCAAGCACTGGCTGCGGCGCTACCACGAACTGTGCGCGCGGCTGGGGCCGCTGCCACCGGCGCGCAGCGTGCTGGTGGACCACGGCCAACAGCGCTTCCTGCTGGTCCGCCTGCCGCCGCGGGCGCAGCCCACCCCCGGGGCCTGCGTCGCGCCGGCATTGGCCTGGATCGACGGCCCTGCGCCCGGCGCGCGCGTACCGCCGCGGTTCGAGGTGAGCGGCTGGGCGTTCAAGGAGGGCGTGGGCCTGTCGCGGATCGAGATCCTGCTCGACGAAGCGGTGGTGGCGCAGGCCGACTACGGCGACGCGTTCGACGTGGGCGGCCACTTTCCCGGCTCGACCGACCCGAACCAGCCGCGGGTCGGTTTCCATGCGGTGGTCGACCTGCCGGCCAGCCAGTCCGGGCGGCGCTGGCTGGGACTGCGCCTGCACGGCGCCGACGGCAGCATCGAGGACTGGCCGCAGCAGCCGCTGCGGATCGTCGCCGATGGCCGCGACCGGTAACATGCGCGCCGGCTCGACGAGGAACGCGACACGATGCACAGCCACAGCGGTGAAGCGGGGGCGCACGACGGTCCGGGCGGGGTAGACGCCCGTCCGCGGATCGCGCTGCTGGTCCCGTGCCGCAACGAAGCGGCGACCGTGGCCGCGGTGGTGGAGGCGTTCCGCGCCAGCCTGCCCGCGGCCACCTGCCACGTGTTCGACAACCTTTCCAGCGACGCCACCGCCATCCTCGCCCGCGGCGCCGGCGCGGTGGTGCATCCGGTGGGCCTGCGCGGCAAGGGCAATGTGGTGCGCCGCGCCTTCGCCGACATCGAGGCCGACGTGTACGTGATGGTCGACGGCGACGCCACCTACGACGCCGCGGCCGCGCCGGCGCTGGTGCGGCGGCTGCTCGACGAGGGGCTGGACATGGTGGTGGGCGCGCGCGTGGACCGCGAGCGCGCCGCCTACCGCGCGGGCCACCGCTTCGGCAACCGCCTGCTGACCCGCTGCGTGGGCGTGCTGTTCGGCGACAGCTTCGACGACATGCTGTCCGGCTACCGGGTGTTCTCGCGCCGCTACGTGAAGTCGTTCCCGGCGCACGCGGCCGGCTTCGAGATCGAGACCGAGCTGGCGGTGCACGCGCTGCAGCTGCGCATGCCGGTGGCCGAGGTGCCCACCGCCTACGGCGCGCGGCCGGAAGGCTCGGCGAGCAAGCTCAACACCTGGCGCGACGGCGCGCGCATCCTCGGCACCATCGCGCGCCTGTTCAAGGCCGAGCGGCCGCTGCTGTTCTTCTCCAGCGGTGCCGTCGCCAGCGCGCTGCTGGCGCTGGTGCTGGCGGTGCCGCTGTTCGTCACCTACGTCGAGACCGGGCTGGTGCCGCGTTTCCCGACCGCGATCCTGTGCTCGGCGCTGGTCCTGCTGGCAGCGGTGCTGCTGGCCTGTGGCCTGATCCTGGACACGGTCACGCGCGGGCGGATCGAGGCCAAGCGACTGGCCTACCTGGCGATCCCGGCCACGCGCCGGGAACCCGCGCGCGCGGAACCGCACGCCGATGCCGCGCGCGGTGCGGTGGATGTCGACGGAGCGACGCTCCGTGCCGGCTGAGGCCGTGGCGCGGCGCGGCCTGGCCGCGCGCCTGCATGGATGCGTGGCCGGCCTACTGGAGGCGCTGGTGCGCCGCTTCGGTTTCGGCACGCGGCGCGGGATCGCGAATGCCAGCGTCGCCGTGGCGCTGCTGTGCGCGCTGGCGTCGCTGCTGCGCGGCCAGGACGCGAACTGGGACCTGCGCAACTACCACGTGCACAACGCCTGGTCGCTGCTGGAAGGCCGGCTCGGCCTGGACCTGGCGCCGGCGCAGATGCAGAGCTACTTCGTGCCGTTGCTCGACGTGCCCTATTACCTGCTGGTGCAGCATGCGCCTGCGCCCTTGGCAGGCGTGCTGCTCGGACTGCTGCACGGACTGGCGTTCCTGCCGCTGGCGTGGATCGCCTGGCGCGCGCTGGAGGGCGATGCGCGGCGCGACTGGCTGGCGCCGCTGCTGGGTGTCGCCGGCCTGGCCAGTGCCGCGTTCCTGTCCGAGCTGGGCAACACCATGGGCGACACCAGCACCGCGCCGCTGGTGCTGGGGGCGCTGGCCCTGGCCCTGCCGGGCGCGGACGGTCGCTGGCCGCTGCGGCGCATGGCGTTGGCCGGTGCGCTGCTGGGCATGGCCGTGGCGTTCAAGCTGACCAATGCGATGTATGCCGTCGCCCTGGGCCTGGCGGTGCTGGCCGCGCCGCTGCCGTGGCGCGCGCGGATCCGCAGCGGACTGTGCCTGGCCCTGGTCGCATTGGCGATGTTCGCGCTGCTGGCCGGGCCGTGGCTCTTCAAGGTGTGGTCGAGCTTCGGCAATCCGCTGTTCCCGCAGTTCAACGCCTGGTTCCAGGCGCCGCTGGCCCCGCCGCTGACGGTTGGCGACTTGCGCTGGCTGCCGCGCGGCTTCGGCGAGGCGCTGCTGCGGCCCCTGCTGTTCACCGCCAACCCGTACCTGGTCAGCGAGATCGCGCTGCTGCAGGTCACCTGGGCGCTGCTGTACGTGGCGGCGATCGTGGCGCTGCTGGCCTGGGTGGCGCGACGGCTGGGCTGGATGCGTGCCGCCGGCGCGGTGCCCGCCGCGCCGGGCGTGCGCCGGATGCTCGGCGTGTTCTTCCTCGCCGGCTACGTCGTCTGGCTGGCGATGTTCAGCATCCACCGCTACCTGGTCGTGCTCGAACTGCTCGCGCCGCTGCTGCTGTGGCTGCTGTTGCATTGGCTGTTGAGGCCGCGCCTGGCCGCGCGGATCGCCGCCGCGGCGATCGCGCTCGCCGCGCTGGTGGCGCTGGCCGGCTGGAACGACTGGGGCCATGCCGGCTGGGCGCGCAGCGCGTTCCGGGTCGAAGCGCCGCGCTCGATGCCGCCCACGGTGCTGCTGGTCGGCGGCGAGCCGCAGGCCTGGCGGTTGCCGTTCCTGCCCGCGGGCCCGGTGTATGCCTCGGTGGGGTCCAATTTCCCCGAGTCCGACGCCTACGTGGCGCGGGTGCGGGCGATGGTGGCGGCAGGGGGCGGCGCAGCGGCCGCGATCGTGCCGGTGGCGGTGGACCGTCGCGCCGAGAGCATCGATCGGCGCAACCGCTGGGCCGGGCGGCTGGGGCTGGATACGGGCAATTGCCGGCTGCTGCGCGTGCTGGCCCGCCGCAGCCGCAGCGTGCAGCTGGTCGGCGCGGAGCAGTCGCCGGACGGACGCTGCCGCCTGGCTCCGGCCGCGGAGCGCGTCCTGGCCACCGACGGCGCCAACCGGGAGCTCCTGGCCGGGGCCGATGCCGTGCTGGCCCGTTACGGGCTGCGGCTGGACGTGGCCGGCTGCGACATCCTGGACAGCCGGATCGGCCAGCAGGCGCATCCCTGGCACTGGTGCCGCGTGGTGCCGGTCGACGGCTGAGGGTCCCGAGGCGGGGCCCTCAGCGGTCAGGGCAGGGCGTAGCCCGCTTCGCGCAGCAGCCCGGACACGGCGATCAGCGGCAGGCCGACCAGCGCGGTGGGATCGTGGGACTCGATCGCCTCGAACAGCGAGATGCCAAGCCCCTCGCACTTGAAGCTGCCGGCGCAGTCGAAAGGCTGCTCGGCCTCGACGTAGCGCTCGATCTCGGCGGCGGCCAGGCCGCGGAAACGGACCTGGGTCAGGTCCACCGCGGCCAGCGCATGGGCGCCGTGGCGCAGGGACACGGCGGTATGGAAACGGACCGTACGCCCCGACATCGCCGCCAGCTGCGCGATGGCCGCCTCGCGGCCGCCGGGCTTGCCCAGGATCCGCCCGTCCAGGTCGGCGGCCTGGTCCGAGCCGATCACCCAGGCCTCGGGGTGGAGCGCGGCCACCGCGTCGGCCTTGGCCCGGGCCAGGCGGCGGGCCAGCTGCCCCGGGCTTTCCCCGCGCAGGGGCGTCTCGTCCACCTCTGGACGGGCGCATTCGAAGGGCAGCCGCAACCGCTGCAGCAGCCCGCGGCGGTACGGCGAGGTGGAGGCGAGGATCAGCATGGCCGGTCCGTGGCAGGGGGCAGGCCAGTGTCGGCTGCCGGCCGGGGGCGGGGCAATGCTGCAAGGGGGGGCGTGGCCGGGTTTGACAGGGGGCGGTCCGGTCCTTAACATTCAGCGGCTTATGTCCGCAGGTGCGCCCGTCGTGCAGGTTCCCGAAACACTGGATGCCTGGAGGATGGTCGCCGCGAGGCGGCAGTTCGAAGGGCGTCTGCCGCTGTCGGCCTTGCCGCGCCTGCGCGGCAGCCTCGCCGATGTCGAGGGCGAATGCAGCTTTTCGCTGGAATTCGGCCAGGACACGCTGCAGGTGCCCTACATCGAACTGTCGCTCGACGCGGGCCTGCCGCTGGTGTGCCAGCGCAGCCTGGAGCGGTTCGTGTTCCCGGTGCAGTCCGTGCTGAGGCTCGGCCTGATCCGCGACGAGGCCGACGAGGCCGCGCTGCCGCCGGGCTACGAGCCGCTGCTGGTGCCGGAGGACGGCCTGGTGCGGCCGGCCGAACTGGTCGAGGACGAGCTGGTGCTCGCCCTGCCGGTGGTGCCGCTGGCGCCGGGCAGCGAGCCGGTCGAGCGGACCTGGTCGGCGGGCGAAGAGGAATTGCAGGCGGCCAGCCCGTTCGCGGCGCTGGCCTCGCTGAAGAAAAAGTAGGAAACACGGCCGCGCCGCCGCCGAAGGCGCCCTGGAACGGCACCGGCGGGTGGCTTCCAGGTCCCACAAGACACGCACTACAACGAGTTTGGAGCAACCCCATGGCTGTGCAGAAATCCCGAGTCACTCCGTCCCGCCGCGGCCAGCGCCGTTCCCACGACGCGCTGACGGCCAAGCAGCTGGCGACCGACCCGACCACGGGCGAGACCCACCTGCGCCATCACGTCACCGCCGACGGCTACTACCGCGGCAAGAAGGTCATCGCTTCCAAGACCTCGGTGGTCGAGGAAGACTGAGCCTGATCCCTGGCGCGCGCTGCCTGCGTGCGCCAGGGCTGCGGTGAACGACATCCTGGCTCCCCGCGGGAGCCGCAAGCGGGAATGCGCATGAGCGAGCGGATCTTTTCGCGCATCGCCGGAACCGGCAGCTACCTGCCGGAGAAGGTGGTGACCAACGACGACCTGGCCAAGGTGGTCGACACCAGCGACGAATGGATCCTCTCGCGCACCGGCATCCGCGAACGGCGCGTGGTCGCCGAGGGTCAGACCACCAGCGACCTGGGCTACCAGGCCGCGCTCAAGGCGATCGAGGCGGCCGGCGTGAGCGTCGACGAGATCGACCTGATCGTGGTCGGCACCACCACGCCCGATCTCATCTTTCCGTCCACCGCCTGCCTGATCCAGCAGAAGCTGGGCGTACGCGGCTGCCCGGCGTTCGACGTCAACGCGGCCTGCTCGGGCTTCGTGTTCGCGCTGAGCGTGGCCGACCAGTACCTGCGCAGCGGCGCGGCGAAGACCGCGCTGGTGGTCGGCGCCGAGACGCTGACCCGCATGGTCGACTGGACCGACCGCACCACCTGCGTGCTGTTCGGCGACGGTGGCGGCGCGGTGATCCTCAAGGCCGACACCGAGACCGGCATCCTCGGCACGCACCTGCACGCGGACGGCAGCAAGAAGGAACTGTTGTGGAATCCGGTCGGCGTGTCCTCCGGCTTCGACGCCGACGCGCCCAACGCCGGCGTGCGCATCGTCATGGCCGGCAACGACGTGTTCAAGCATGCGGTCAAGGCACTGGACTCGGTGGTCGACGAGACCCTGGAGGCGCACGGCCTGGACAAGCACGACCTGGACTGGCTGATTCCGCACCAGGCCAATCTGCGCATCATCGAAGCCACCGCCAGGCGACTGGACATGCCGATGGAGCGGGTGATCGTCACCGTCGACCGCCATGGCAACACCTCGTCCGCCTCGGTGCCGCTGGCGCTGGACGAGGCAGTGCGCTCCGGCCGCGTGCAGCGTGGACAGCTGCTGCTGCTGGAAGCGTTCGGCGGCGGTTTCACCTGGGGCTCGGCGCTGCTGCGCTATTGAGTCGCAGGTCGCTCCCGCCGTCGCGGCGGGAATTCTCGGCAAGGCCGCGCGATGCGCGGCCTTGCGCGTTTTTCGGCCGCGGTCGCGCGTCTCCGCCCGGCCTGGCACATACGGGCAGGTACAGACAAACCCGTGGAATCGCCCGTATCATCGCCGCTCTTTCTCGACCTGCCACCGCGCGTGACCGATCCGACGCTCGCTTTCGTCTTCCCCGGACAGGGTTCCCAGTCCGTGGGCATGCTCGCCGAACTGGGCGAACTCCACCCGCAGGTGCGCGCGGCCTTCGCCGAAGCGTCCGAGGGTGCCGGCGTCGACCTGTGGGCGCTCTCGCAGGGCGGCCCGGAAGAGATGCTCAACCGCACCGAATACACCCAGCCGGCGCTGCTGGCCGCGGGCATCGCGGTGTGGCGCAGCTGGCAGGCGCAGGGCGGCGCGCAGCCGGCGCTGCTGGCCGGGCACAGCCTGGGCGAATACACCGCGCTGGTCGCCGCCGGCGCGCTGTCGCTGCGCGACGGCGCGCACCTGGTGCGCCTGCGCGGCCAGCTGATGCAGGACGCCGCGCCCGCCGGCACCGGCGCGATGGCCGCCGTGCTCGGCACCGAGGACGCGCTGGTGCAGGAGGTCTGCGCACAGGCCTCCGGCAGCCAGGTCGTGGTCCCGGCCAACTTCAATTCGCCCGGGCAGATCGTGATCGGCGGCGACGCGGCCGCGGTCGACCGCGCGCTGGCGCTGCTGGCCGAGCGCGGCGTGCGCAAGATGGTGAAGCTGGCGGTGAGCGTGCCTTCGCACACGCCGCTGATGCGCGAGGCGGCCAACCGCCTGGCCGAGGCGATGGCGGGCCTGGACTGGCGCGCGCCGTCGCTGCCGGTGGTGCAGAACGTGGACGCGCAGGCGCACGCCAGCGTGGACGCGATCCGCGACGCGCTGGTGCGCCAGCTGTACCTGCCGGTGCAGTGGACCGGCTGCGTGCAGGCGCTGGCCGCGCGCGGCGCCGTGCGCGTGGCCGAGTGCGGCCCGGGCAAGGTCCTGGCCGGGCTGGCCAAGCGCATCGACAAGTCGCTGGACGCGCGCGCCCTGGGCGTGGTGGGCGACTTCGAATCGGCGCTGGCCGACTGGCGCTGATACCTTTGCGGTGCGGTCGCGTTCCGTCGCGGCCCGCCACCCCGAACGAACGACGAGGTCCACGATGAACTCCATGCCTCCTGCCAGCCGGCCCCTTGCCGGCGAGGTCGTGCTGGTCACCGGCGCCAGCCGCGGCATCGGCGCGGCGATCGCCGACGAGCTGGCCGCGCGCGGCGCGACCGTGATCGGCACCGCCACCAGCGACGGCGGCGCCGAAGCGATCGGCGCGCGCCTGGCAGGCACCGGCGGCCACGGCCGCAGGCTGGACGTCACCGACGCGGCCGCGGTGGAGGCGCTGATCGACGGCATCGCCAGGGAGTTCGGCCCGGTCTCGATCCTGGTCAACAACGCCGGCATCACCCGCGACAACCTGCTGATGCGGATGAAGGAGGAGGACTGGCAGGCGATCCTGGACACCAACCTGACCAGCGTCTACCGCACCTCCAAGGCGGTGATGCGCGGGATGATGAAGGCGCGCAAGGGCCGCATCGTCAACATCGCCTCGGTGATCGGCGCCACCGGCAATGCCGGCCAGGCCAACTACGCGGCGGCCAAGGCCGGGATCATCGCGTTCTCCAAGTCGCTGGCCAAGGAGATCGGCAGCCGCGGCGTGACCGTGAACGTGGTGGCGCCCGGATTCATCGACACCGACATGACCCGCGACCTGCCGGAGGAAGCCAGGCATGCGATGCTCGGCCAGATCGCGCTGGGGCGCCTGGGCGAGCCGGCCGACATCGCCCGCGCGGTGGCCTTCCTCGCCGGCCCGGATGCGGGCTACATCACCGGCGAAACCCTGCACGTCAACGGCGGCATGTACATGGCCTGACGTGTCGCCCGGGCAGGGCCGACGCCAGAACAAGCATTTCAAAAGCCACGTAAGCTTTTGATCCGGTTGCGGTTGCAGGGCAGTGCCCGCGGCCGCGGCTTTTGACTACACTATCCGCCCTGTGGACAGTGAACCCAGTACGGCCACCGCGTGGCGGCGGTCCGAATCAACAACCCCTCCGCCTGGAGCAGCAAACCCATGAGCACCATCGAAGAACGCGTCAAGAAAATCGTCGTCGAACAGCTCGGCGTCAAGGAAGATGAAGTGACCAACAGCGCCTCGTTCGTCGACGACCTGGGCGCCGACTCGCTCGACACCGTCGAGCTGGTGATGGCGCTGGAAGAAGAGTTCGAGTGCGAGATCCCGGACGAAGAGGCCGAGAAGATCACCTCGGTCCAGCAGGCGATCGACTACATCAAGGCGCACGTCAAGAGCTGATGCGCGCCGATGCCGCGGGCCGGGCTACGGCCCGCGGTGCTACGCCAAAACCGGGGCCGCTGCATGCGGCCCCGCGTGCGTCTGGCGCCACGCGCGCCGCGCGCAATCCCGACATGCAGCATTGCAGGAGCCATCCATGAGCCACCGTCGAGTCGTCGTCACCGGCATGGGCGCGGTCACGCCGCTGGGCAACGACCTGGCCAGCACCTGGGACGGCATCGTCAACGGCCGTTCCGGCATCGGCCCGGTCACCCATTTCGATGCGTCCGCGTTCACCACCCGCATCGCCGGCGAGATCCGCGATTTCGACCCCACCGCCTTCGTGCCGCCCAAGGACGCGAAGAAGATGGAGCCGTTCATCCACTACGGGCTGGCGGCCTCGTTCATGGCCCTGGACGATTCCGGGCTGGTGATCGACGAATCCAACGCCGAACGCGCCGGCGCGATCATCGGTTCCGGCATCGGCGGCATCCTCGGCATCGAGGAGCAGACCGCCAAGTACCTCGAGGGCGGCCCGCGCAAGATCTCGCCGTTCTACGTGCCGAGCACGATCATCAA